>CAYYNP010000342.1:0-10056 GCA_964472545.1 uncultured Planctomycetaceae bacterium
CCGGGCTGGGCTTGCCGACCGACGACGTCTTCTACTTCGGCAACGCGGTGGCGGATTCGGGGAATTCGCCGAGCAATGCGCAGGTGACCACGACCGACCTGCTGTTGGCCCGGAACAATCCGCGGAACTTCCTGAGCCCGGCACCGGTCGACTTCCACTTCGATTACAACCGGGATGCCCGCGTCAACACGACCGACGTGCTGTTGGCACGGAACAACCAGACGAACTTCCTGACGGCACTGGCTCGCCTGGACCTCTCGGCGGGCGGTGCAGGGCAAGCGGCCGGCGTTGCGTCGGTCGATGAAGACGTTCTGGCCGCCGCCGGCGCCTGGTTGGCCGAGGTCGACGCAGCCGACGCGACCGAATCGTCGTCGAAATCGACGTCTCCTGCGGCCGACGCCGTGGACGCGTTGTTGGCCACGTTTTTTGAGTAGTCGACGGAGCGTCGTGCTCGGAAGAAGACGTTGTGACATCTCGCGGAGCGAGATGACTACTATGGCGACGCGCCGATCACCGCGGGAGTTTCCGGTCGTAGAACTGTTCGCCGGCCGGGCGGCGCAATGGGACCTGCATCCCGCCGGCCGCTTCGAGCTTGTCGAAGAGTTGCGTGCGCATGGCGTCGATCTGCTCTCGATACGCCGGCACGTTGATCAGGTTATGCCGCTCGACCGGGTCGGTTTCGAGATCGTAGAAGCCGTTGCGGTCCCACACGCCGTGGTAGTAGATGTACTTGTAGCGCGTGCCACGGAGGGCGAAGACCGTGGGCGTGGCGGGGAAGTTCCACTCCCAGTAGTATTCGTAGAGGACTTGCTGACGCCAGGGGATCTTTCGCCCGGCCAGCAGCGGCAGGAACGACTGGCCGTCCATACGGGCTTCCGTGGGGATCGGGCAGCCAGCCGCTTGGAGGATGGTGGGCGCAACGTCGATATTCTGCACCATCTCGTCGATCTTCGTGCCCGGCTCGATCAGCCCCGGGGCGTAGGCCAGCATCGGCACGCGGATCGACTCTTCGAAGGCGTCGCGTTTGTCGTAGAAGCCGTGCTCGCCCAGCGCGAAACCGTTGTCGCCGAGGTAGATCACCAGCGTGGAACGCGCCAGCCCGGCTTGGTCGACGTAATTCAGCACACGGCCGAGGTTCTCGTCTAGCCCGTGAACGGTCTCGCAGTAGCGGCGGTAGAGGTGGTCGAACGAGGGGACCGGGTCGGCGTCGAAGGGGCCGGTCTGCATGTGGTCAATGCCGTGGATGCCGTAGCGCCGCTGGCGGACCCAATGCGGCTGTGTGGCGTAGTTCTCCTCGGTGTTGGCCATCGTCTCGGGGTATTCGATTTTGGCGTTTTCGTACTGGCCGTGGTGACGCTTGGCCGGCAGGAACGGATAATGGACGGCCTTGAACGAAAGGTAGAGGAAGAAGGGTTTCTCGCGCTTCTCGGCAAGCCACTTCAGGGCGTGTTCGGTGAGCACGTCGGTGGTGTATCCGGTGACCTGGCCGCGGGTGCCGTTGACGTTCAGCGTGGGATTGAAGTAGTCGCCCTGGCCGCGAAAGCTGACCCAGTGGTGAAAGCCCCTGCGGGGTTCGTCGTGATCGTGGCCCATGTGCCACTTGCCGACGAAGGCCGTGTCGTATCCGGTCCGTTGCAGGTATTCGGGGAAGAAGACGGTGCCTTTGGGGACGGGCCGCTGGTTGTCGACCACGCCGTGGCGATGGGCGTATTGCCCGGTCAGGATCGACGCGCGACTGGGCGAACAGAGCGACGTGCTGACCATCGCATTGGCCAGATGGGCCCCCCGGGCGGCCATGCGATCCATGTGCGGCGTTTCGAGAAACTTCGGCCCGTCCATGAAGCCCATAAAGTCGTAGCGATGGTCGTCGCTGAGGATCAAGATCACATTGCGGCGGTGTGACTGGTTCTCGGCCGCTTGCAGGAAGGGGCTAGCCCAAGACAGGGCCGCGGCCGCGGCGAACACGATGGCCCGAGGAAGGAGATGCTCTGGGAAGGGGCAACGGATCATCGGTTCCTCTCGCGTAAGGGACTTGGTGAACGTACAGGGGGCCGTCTATTGCAGCCAGCGTCGTAGTCACTAAGGCATGGTCGGTTGGGCGTTACGAACGCCTAACGGGCCTCGGCGATTACAGGGGGCACTCCAAAGGCAGTGTATTGTAGTCGGTATGGGCGATTCTGCGAACTGACCCATCTGCAGCGACAGAATCCCCCAAGAAAGCGACTGTTTCGGTCGTGACTAGCCGCTGAGACGGACAACTTCGTTTGCCTTGCTTTGGCTTTCAGCAAACACGACTACGGTCCGGCCGAGCCGCGAGACCACAGTGCTCCCTCGTACGCCATCACCCGGCCCCTCTTCGCTTTCGGTTGCCACCGTTCCTTCGGGGGGATCGCGCGGTGTCAGATTACTGTGGCCACCAAGGTCGGCGATCTGCTGAAAGAGCTTCTGTTCGAGTGTCTTTGCCTGCTCCGCACTGTCAGTGGTTCCCGCGCGGACCCAGATCTCCCGGTCTTCTCCATTGGTGTCTTTGGCCCACACGCGGAAGACGACGTCGTAGCCGTCCTGGCTGAAAGAATCCCAGTCGACTCGCAACGCGGGTAGCGATTCGAGTTGGATACGAACGCTCTCGGGGACTTGCTTCCCGTTGCGAACGCCTTCTGCGACCAACTTTGCCGCCATCTCGACACTCGCATAGCTCTTGCCCGTGGTCGTGTCGATGATGGTCCGTGGCTTTCGCTGGGCATTCAATAATCGCCCCAAAGTGCCTTCGGATGTGCGGCTCCACAATCGCTTGTTCTTGCGATCGAACTGTTCTGGCGTAAGATTGGCGTAGTCTGGATGCAGGTCGATGGGGCGAAGCAGGGCAAATGATACGTCATTGTCTCGCAGGATCTCGACCACTCGTTCAGAGTGTCCGGCTCCGATGATCATGGCGATGGGCGCATCCAGTGTGCTCTTGGCCAATTCCAATACGTACTCGCTCATGGTAACGCTTCGTTCTGAAGCGATGCCGTAGAAGTGGATTGACTTCTCCAGCCCTTCTTCTACTTCCGGATCGATATGCACACCGAGTTGTCGGGCCTTAGCGCGAATATCGCGGATTCGCTGCTCTGCTGCCTCAATCGAACCTGCCACGTTCTCAAACGACTCAATCTGCTCGCGGACCCACGGATCGGCATCCAGCACTGCTTCCAGAGCCTCTTCGTGCTTGCCCTTGCTCGCCAATTCGTTGACTTCTCTGATTTGTGACTGGCTGAGATTCTTCTCGGCAATCCCCATCAAGACGGTCATTAGCGGGGTGCCTTCGACGTCAAGTTCATGCGCGTATTGCTCCTCCAATTCGGTTCCGCGAACCTCGATATCGTCGAACACCAAGGCCGCGAACTCGGCCGCGCTGATTTCTCCTTCAGCAAGCATCCGCACGGCGACGTCTTCTCTGGCGTCACCCGCATCCTCTCCGCCGGCCGCGTGAAACCAAGTCGCGTCTAGAGGACGCGGCGACTGGAAGTCGCCCTCCAGGCCGATCGTTCGGAGACCGTGGCCATCGTGCAATCGAAGCAGCATCACCCCAATCTGCAACTGCCCGACGCGAGAGTCGTGGTACTCCTCGAAAACGAATAGCGAGCCTTTGGTGCCGTTAGAGACAACCACACGAACCTCACCGGCGTCCTCGGCGATCGCCCTAGCGATCTTCGTCATTTCGGACTGCTCGTCATCAATGCTGATTGCCGACGGGTCTTCCTGAAGACCGTTTGTCTTCTCTTCCGCACAGCCGCAACCCGACAGGGCTACCAGCAGTGGCATCCCAATCCAGAACTTCTTCCATCGACCTCGCATTTGAGAATCTCCTTCATTGTGCTAGAATAGCGCTGCCGCTTGGCACGGCAAGACGACATTGGTCTGCCGCATCGTCACCAAGGCCGGCCCCGCTCGAAACCACGTCCTCGCTGACTCTCCTACCTGATCAACCAGGACCCGAACCGAGTCTCTGAAGTGCTTCTCGGATTCCCTCCTTTGGAAGTGGGTGAGTTTCGGACCTATACCATGCCCTGAGGATTCTCTTCGCCTTGGGCGCACCCGTTTGTCCCACAGCCAAGGCTACTCGGTAGCGAGCGGCCGGGTCCATGTCTTGTGTATACGTTGCTTCAAAGAGCTCGAGGAACTCCGCCACCGCCGTACGATCTGGCTCGTCGGCGATGTCCTGTGCCACGCGGCGTGCAATTTCCGGCAGTTTCTCGGACCCTAACTGGCAGATTCGCTGATATAGACTGCCGCGAACGTGGATTGCGCGGGTCAATTCCCCTACCTCTGCTTCGAGTTGGCGGGGCTTGAGTTTCGCGCAGTCAAGCACGATTCGCTGGCCGAGGCTCTCGGGAACTTCGTCGCCCCAATGCACAACAAATACTGGGATCGAGCGGTCTCTGGCCGTTGCCAGTTCCTCCCGGCACCAGCGGGACGCCCAGGTTTCCCGGCAAAAGAGAAAAAGGAGTGCGTGGAATTCGATCGTTTGAATGCGAGCGCCCACGTCGACTCCCGCCCCGAAAGGATCGATCAGAAGCTCCAGGCCACGATCAGCGAAGATCGCCGCAGCCAAGCGGCCGAATTCGTGATGTGCATCGCCGCTCTCGCGGCAGGAGTGCGAGAGAAAGCACCTGACGGCAGCCCTCTTCTGGTTGCGGCCTTGCCTCTTCGCGGCGGCGCTCATCTTCCTGCTCCTCAGCGCTCTGCGGGAACACCCTGCCAAGTATGCTCGTTTCCGAACCCAACCCACCTGCAATTGTCAAGAGTCTTGGGGGCATGTCAAGGGGCAAGCCGCGGTTTCGCGGAGTTCTTCATCCAGCATACTCGCGCACTCTATTGACATGGATCGCGGTGACAAATGTGTGTCACCGAATGTGAGTGCAATCAAAAGAATGCGGTCGTGCAAGTAGACGCGTCTACGGCGTAACCGAGTTGCCGGCGGCGTATTGTCGATGATAGCCGGGCAGGGAACGGATGCGCTGGCGGATGGTGTTGTATTGGCGGTGAAACCGATCGTCTTGCGTGGAGCCGAATTGCTGACGGAATTCTTCCCAAGAGAGACCCTCGGTCAAGTCGGTGTCATCGGGCACGAAGTCGGCCAGGGTGAAGGAAGTTGCCAGATGGGCCAGCGGGATCTTGCCGCCGCTGACCTCGGTGGCAAACGTGGCACCGGCGATGCTCGCCGAGAGGTCGACGAAGCTGAAACCGCTTCTGCCCCGGGCGTCGACCAGTTCCTTGGCCACGGCGGCACCCTCGGCCGTTTGAGGGGTGATGGCCGCCGCCAAGACCGCCGCCAGGAAGAAATGCTGGGCCAGGTCCGCACGGCCGCCGACGGTGGGCGTGCCCATCGTCGACATGCGTTGGTAGCGCTGCTGGGTCGACTCTACCTGGCGGCAAAGTTGGCTCAACGCCGGCGCATAGCGGATCGTTGTGGTGCGGTCCATCGCAATCCCCAATCCCAATATGAACGCCTTGGCGGCCCGGTCGCGCGGCAAGCGGGCCGCGGCGGCGGCGGCGTGGCGCACGTAGGACTCCGTCAATCGATCGCCGCTGAGCGGCCCGCCGTTTGCCGCGGGGCGCGCACGGTTGGCTGCCGCGGCCGCGTCGACCGCCCGCACTACCGTCCGCGTGGCCTCCACCAGCGACGATGCGTGGCTGGCCGGCCGAGGGCGGAAGTAAATCACACGGTCCAACTGCTCGATGAAGTGCTGGGCCGACTCGTCCTTGTCGACCGTATCGAGCATGGCGGAATAGACGCTGCGCAAGTGGGCCTTGCGGTCACGGTGGATCTGGCCCAGGGCACGAATCGGGCGGGTGCGCAGCTCCTCGGCCACCAGGTACATGATCAGCGTGTTCAGCCCGTCGAAGCCGATGCGGAAGCTGCGGGCGTGGGAGCGGCGGTCGCCGAGCGTGGGACGCATTACCGAATCGGGCTCGGGGCTGTGGGCGGCGCCGAGAAAATGACCCAGTTCGTGCACCAGGATCTCCAACCGCTCGGTCGTGCTGACGTGTTGCGACCATTCGCGGATCAAAACGTGCGACCCGAGCGCGCCCCGGGTGCCGCCGAGATGGGTGTGTCCGCGAGGAATGCTGTATTGACTGGTGAAGCCGACGGCCAATCGAGCCGGGGCCGGGTTGACCCGCAACTCGAACTCGCGCAGCGACTTGTCGAACTCGGTGATCGCGTCGTTCGAGTTCCAGGTGCCGATCGCCGTGACCTCGAACCGCACGCCGCAGTGTCGCTCGAAGATGGCCGACGCCTGGGCCATCCGCTCGCGGAGTTTCTTCTCCCAAATCGTCCGCACGGCCGGCTCATCGTCGTCGACCAAGAGCATCACCGGCACCACGATCGGCTTCGCGGGCAACGCGGCCTTGGGCGCCGGCGGCAGTTCCGCGTTGCCCGGGGGCGAAGGCAAGTCGAGCCGGTAGAGATCCAGCCTCCCGTTGCGCACCAGAAAGTAGTGGATTGAATTGGCCGAGAGGGAACGCCGCACGAGCTTTGGCGGCGCCGGCGTGGCGGGCGGAGCGACTGTGGGCCCTCGCGACGTCGCGGCCGGTGTTTGCGGCGTCTGGTTAAAGAGGATGCCGAGTTCTTCGTCGACGGGGATAGGGACCAGATTGTTCGACGTGAGCGTGATCCGTCGGGACTGTCCGTCCGGCGGCGCCACGTCGAAGACGATCAGGTGAGGCGTCCGATTGCAGATCACCACCGCCCCGGCAAACGCGGGACCCGACGGCGCACCGCCAACCATCCCAACGACCGCAACGGCCAGTAGCAGGCGGAATCTCACGATATTGGGCACCGAAACGGGGCAACGAAAGGAGAGCACGACAGGCTCCTAGACGATTATACCCGGCGAGAGGGGGATTGTCACATCGGGGGCAGCCCGCAACGTGTGGCAAGCGCAGTGCAGCAGGCAAGCCGATCGACGGTGGCCGCCGTTGCCGGCGCCCCGGGCTGCGAGTCAACACCCGTTGTCCTCAAAGGACTTGCATTCACGCCAACCACCGTGCCACGTCCTTTGCCCAATACGTCAAGATGATCCCCGCGCCCGCACGGTGGATGGCCGTGAGGCACTCCAGCGCCACGGCCTGCTCGTCGAGCCAGCCGCGGGCGGCGGCCGCTTTGACCATGGAGAACTCGCCGGAGACGTTGTAGGCGGCCAACGGCACGCCCGGGAATCGCTCGGCGGCTAAGCGGATCACGTCGAGATAGGCCAGCGCGGGCTTGACCATGATCACGTCGGCCCCTTCGGCCAGGTCGAGTTCGATCTCGCGGACCGCTTGGGCGGCGGCAGAGGCCGGGTCCATCTGGTAGCCGCGGCGGTCGCCGACCTGCGGGGCGCTCTCGGCGGCGTCGCGAAACGGGCCGTAGAAGGCGCTGGCGTACTTGGCCGCGTAGCTGATGATCGGCACGTGGGCGAAGTCGGCGGCGTCGAGCCCGTTGCGGATGGCGCCGACCATGCCGTCCATCATCCCGCTGGGCGCCACCACGTCGGCTCCGGCCCGGGCGTGGACGACGGCTTGCTCGGCCAGCAGCCCAAGCGTGGCGTCGTTGTCGACGTCGGTGCGTCCGGTGCGGTCGCTCAAGACGCCGCACTGGCCGTGGTCGGTGTATTCGCAGCAGCAGACGTCGGTGATCACCAGCAACTCGGGCGTGGCTTGCTTCACGGCGCGAATCGCTTCGGCGATGATGCCCGAGTCGCTCACGGCGTCGCTGCCGGTGGCGTCTTTTTCGGCGGGAATGCCGAACAGGATCACGCCGCCGAGTCCCAATTTGGCAACCTCTTGGGCCTCTTCTGCCAACAGCTCGGGCGAAAGCTGGTAGTTGCCCGGCATTGAGGAGATTTCGGTCTTCAGGTTCTCGCCGGGCCGGACGAACAGCGGCAGGACCAGGTCGGCCGGCGAGATCCGGGTTTGGGCCGTTAGCTTCCGCATGGCCGGATTCTGGCGGAGACGCCGCATGCGCGTGGTGGGGAAAGCGCTCTGGGGTTTGTGCGATTCACAACTCATGATTGGGATGGGACTCCGTGGGAACTTGTGCGGACGATCATCGGCGGTTCGGCCGATGTCGTTTAGCCTCCGCCGGCACGGCGGCGTATTGTATTGTAGTTCCGTTTTACGTCGCCGTACCGGCGACGGCTAAACAACCGTGGCTTGGCGGCGGCTAGACGACCGTGGCTCGGCGCCGGCTAGACGACCGTGGCTTGGCGGCGGTTCACTTCGTATAGCCGGCGCGCTTGGCGATCTCCTCGTATAGCTTGAGCGCCCGACGATACTCGTCGAGTCCTTCCGGCCGTAGCACATCGGTGTTTCGGTCGATCTCCTCGCGCATGCGGCCGATGAAATAGTCGATCTCCTCGCGCCGCGGAAACAGCGGCCGGCCGGGCATTTCAACGTGGACGGGGCTGCCGTGGGCGAAGCGGATGCGGCCGTCGGGGGGGTCCTCGAACACGCGGACGGTCAGCCAGGACGAACCGTCGAGCTCGATCCGGGCGTCGATCGGGCTCTCGTACCCGCCGCTCGGGGTCCTTCGGTTGGCCGCGTCGAGGCGCCGGACGACGCGGCCGTTGACGATCACTTCGATCGGACGCAACGGCCTTTCGGCCACGGCCTTGCCCATGATGCGGCAGGTCGGCTTCTCGGCCGATTCGATGCGGAGCGTCGTCCCCGGCGGTTGCCCGTCGACCTCGATCATCAACATCGGCCCGGTGGTCACGAAGCTGCGCCCCGCGTCGAGGCCGCGCATCCAGGCGTCGTAGCTGAACCCGTCGGGCAGGTGTACGTAAACCCGGCCGAATCCCAGCGGCACCGGATGCACGCCCGAGGCGGTTCCGGCGGTGGGCCGCAGACGGAAGCCGCAATTCAACAGGGCGTAGTACGTCTGGAAGCCGAAATCGATCCACCCCCACTCGGTCATGCCGCGCTGGTCGCGCTCGATATTCATATACTTCGGAACGACCTCTTCCGTCCAACGGGTAAACCCGAACGGCGTCCGCCAGACGTGGTTGTTTGCCAACTCGAACAGATCGACGTCCATCACCGGCATCAGCATCAACGACCAGGGCCAGGAGTGCTTGTCGAGATCCAACAGGGCCCCTTGGCGGCGGGCTTCCTCGGCAACCGGACCGACCGGCGGCACGCTGAGGGTGAAAGGTCGCCGGTGCCCCAGGGCGAACACGGCCCCCAGCGTGTGGCGTTTCGGCCCGACGCTGAAGATCTCGTATTCCGTATTGATCGGATAGATGACGTGTGTGGGATCGACGACGATCGGCTCGGGCTTGAAGGTCTCCGACGCGCTCCGCTGTCCGCTGCCGGGCGACTGGTAGGCTCGGGTGATCCAATAGCTCAACGGCAGCCCCACGTTCACGTCCTCGGCGAGCAGTAGGTTGTGCAACTCTTCGATCGTGCGGTGTACGTGGGTGTCGCCCGAGTACCAGCCGGCCGCGGTCATGTCGATCCAGCGGGGCAGCTCGATGCGCAGTCGCACGGGCTCGCGGCCCACTTCGACCTTCCGTGTGACCGCTCGATATTCCTTGCCGCGTTCGACGGTCACCACGTATGTGCCCGCGGGCACGTCGACCACGAAAGGATGGGCCGACACGGTAGTGTGCATCTCGACGCTGCCCGGCTGCCGCTGCTTCTGATACTCGACCGCCGAGCCCTCGGCCGCGGCCGAGCGGGCGAAGAACCACTTCGCGGCGCCGGGCGGCGCGTCGGCGGCGCGAACGTAGACCCGCCCGGCCAACGTCCGTTGGCTCTTGGCGTCGACGATTTCGCACCGAATCGGCACCTTCAAAGGCGTGGTTTCGGCCGCACAGATCAGCGTTGGCCAAAGCAGCAGAAACCCCCCAACGGGCGAAGCGTGCATGACTGCTCTCCCTGCAAACGTGCTCTTGCGACAACAACCACTTGCGAATCTCAGAACCAAGCCACTATATCGCCGCGGCTCGGTGGATGTCAATTGGCGGGGAGGCGGTCGCAGGAGAACTGCAAAGTGTGCGGGAGCCCGAAAAAGGGGACTGGCTCCGTCGA
>CAYYNP010000343.1:0-10043 GCA_964472545.1 uncultured Planctomycetaceae bacterium
TGGACGAGGCGTTCTCGGAAGTTGTGGGCATTCTGGAAAACGCCCGAGTGGCGGGGACAGGATTCGAACCTGCGACCTCGAGGTTATGAGCCTCGCGAGCTACCGGACTGCTCCACCCCGCGTCGGGTGTGTCAGACGAGTTTGACTTGCCTGAGTGCGTGAATTTTATCATAGGGTCGGTGAAAGTCGAGGGGTGGGCCTAGTTTTTGTCGACAAATGTCGGGGATTCTGCGCCGGATGGCAGCGGGCCCGCGTGAAGATTGCCCTGCCGGCAAATGGCCGGGAATAGGCAAGGCAGTGGTGAGCGAGTGGAAGAGGGGAGAAACGAGCAAACGTGAAGCCCCCATTACGGCGGGGGATTTGCAGAGACGATGCTGCTATCGGCCGAGGATCGTCACGGCTTTCTTGCTTGGCGCTTCCCGGCGCAGTTGGTAGACTCGGGATAGGGGGGACGGTGTGCGCTGCCGTCGTTGGGGCGTTTTTTGCATGACCGGTTCCGCGGAACGGCCGGTCTGGGAAGGCTTGGTAATGGCAACTTCCGACTCCTCTGGGCGGCCGGCCGGCGGTGGATCTCCCGGCGCGATCCCCCGCGCTGAACCACTGCCTCAAGCGACCCCGATCACTGCTGCCGCGGCCCAGACGCCAGTCGGAGCCTCGGGCATTCCCCAGGCCCAGCCGCTGCCGCAGGCAAAACCCCTTCCTCAGGGAAATACAGCCCCCCAACCTCAGCAGGTCCCTCAAGTCCAACCAGTTCCCCAAGCCCAACCGGCCCCACAATCCCGGCCAGCCAGCGCGCCGCAGCCCATCCCCAAGGACCGGGCCGCCGCGCCGATTGTCCAGACGGCAGCAACGGCGACCAAGGGAAAGGCCACGTCGTCGGCCGCGCGCCCGGTCACCGTGAAGAGCGACCCGTCGAGGATCTTGATCCACCAGCGCGAAGACCTCGAGGAGGACGAGGAACTCACCTCCTTGGCGATCAAGAGGTCGCCGCCCTGGCTGGTCAGCTTGGCCTATCACATGGCGTTGATGATCGTGCTGGGATTGCTCTACGTGGCGGGCAGGGGCGACGGTGGGGTCGAGTTGATCGCCACGATGGAGGACGAGGAAGAGGACATCTGGGCTGAAAAGCTGGGCAACCAGAACGAATACGACTCCCCGCTGGCGATGCTCGACAATAACCTGGTCCAGGAGCCCATCCTGGCCATCAGTGAATTGCCCGAGGTCGAAGATCCGTTCTCCGCGCCCCCGGACTTGGAGATATTCCCCGACGGCACGCTGGCCGACAGCGATCTCGAGCACTTTGTGCCCGGCAGTCCCTTCAACGGCCGTCAGAAGGGTTCGCGCAACGGCGCCCTTGGCGAGTATGGTGGCAACAAAACGACCGAGGAGGCCGTGTTGGCCGCCCTGAGATGGCTGGCCCGCAACCAGCGGCCCGACGGCTCATGGAGCCTCTGTGGGCCCTACACCGGGGGCGTTCCCCAGGGTTTCGACAACGAATGCGCCGCCACGGCCATGGCCTTGCTCGCCTTTCAAGGCAACGGCAACACGCACAAGACAGGCCCTTTCAAGACGAACGTGATCAAGGGCTGGAACTGGCTATTGAAGCAACAAGACGGCGACGGCAACTTCTACCACGAGCCCCACGCGCATCAGCACTTCTATACCCAAGGTCAGTGCGCCATCGCGATCTGTGAACTCTACGGCATGACCCAAGACAAGAAGTACCAGGATCCGGCGCAGCGGTCGATTCAGTTTCTGCTCGATTCGCAGAGTGTGGAAGGCGGTTGGCGATACAATCCCCGCGGCAGCAGCGACGTCTCGGTGACCGGCTGGATCGTGATGGCTCTGCAGAGCGCCCGGATGGCGGGCCTGGAAGTGCCGCAGGACCACTTTGATCGCGTGACGCGGTACCTGGATAGCGTGCAGGAACAGGGCGGTAGCCGCTATCCGTATCAGAAGGACGGCAAGTACACGCTGGCGATGACGGCCGAGGCCCTGCTCTGCCGGGAGTATCTTGGTTGGACGCTCCACGACGAGCGGCTGGTCGACGGACTGGATTGGATCACACAGCCCGGGCATGTAATCGACTACGGTCCCCGCCGCAACACCTACTACTGGTACTACGCCACACAGGCCTGCTTCCACGTCGGCGGCGAACACTGGCGGCGGTGGAACAAGGCGATGCTGGCCGAGGTCCCCAGACACCAAGTGCCCAAGGGCCAACGCGAGCACGGTAGTTGGGACCCGGACGAAGAGGACCGCTACGAGGTCCACGGCGGCCGGCTCTACTCGACCTGCCTGCAAACCTACATGCTCGAAGTCTACTACCGCCACATGCCGCTGTTCAAGAAGATCTACTCGGAGCAGTGGAAGACCGGCCGTCCGCCGGAGCTCGACGAGGCGACCAAGGCGGACGAGGCGACTGAACCGGCCGAGGCCGCGCCGCCGGACGAGACGCCGGAGCCGGACGCGATCGAAGAGTAGTCGCAACGGAGAACCTTCCGCCGGGTGGCTGGGGCATGCCGGGTTCTGGGTGTCATGCCCACGCTTGCGTGGGCATGTCCGGCCGGCAGGCCGGGTGACGCGGCGGCGGGGTCAGCGCGTAGGGCCGTCTTCCAGTAGCTTGCCGTCGGCGCGATGGGCCAGTTGTTGAAGGACTTCGTGCGAGGTCCGGTCCGATACGGGCCGGGCCGCGCCGTCGCCGAAGAGGAAATTGGCCACGGCGTGGTGTGAGGAACCAAAGCCGCCGACGTAGAGTTCACCGCCGGGCTCGTTTGCCGCAGGTTCCTTCGGTGCCGAATCGACCGGCTCGCCTGCGTCGTCGGCCGGTTTGGCAACGAAACGCCGGGTGTCCTCACCGGGCGTCTCGTGTACGGCCGTGCCCATATTTCGCAACGTGGCCCGCGTGCCCGACATCCAGCCGAGTTCCTCCTCGCTGCCGAGCTTCTCGCCGACGAAAATCGTGTGCGTGGTGCCGTCGGTGACGTCGTCGCTGCGGATGCGGCTATTGAGAAAGAAGACGCCGTGGTTGTCGTCGTTGATCGGCGCTTCCAGATCATGGTGGCATCCGGCGTAGTTGCTGATCCAACTGCCAACGTTAACCAGACGAGATCCCGTTGCGTACGAAGGGCATCGGAACAGCGCGATCGGGACGTCCCGGGCCGGCGCGTTCTTTGCGTCGTATGCGCCGGCGGCCAGGTCGATATGCCCGAAAGTGACTTGCTCTTGGACGTGCGGCAGCAGATGCACCAGCCAGCCGAGATGGCGGCCCTCGGCCACGTTGTGGATCGGACCGTCGGGGTTCTCCACGCCGGGCGGCAACGCCTCGTGGGCCGCCTCATATTCCTGCAAGGCGATGCCGAGTTGCGAGAGATTGTTCAGGCACTCGGCCCGCCGGGCCGACTCGCGAACCGACTGGACCGCCGGGAACATCAGGCCCACGATGATCCCGATGATCGCAATCACGACCAGCAGTTCTACCAGTGTAAAGCCGCGGTGTTTTCGAGTGTTCATGGAGCTTCCTCCGTTACGTTGGGCAGTTGCACGATGACCTGGCGGCTTTGCCGGGCACGGTGCTGGGGGTCGTTGGGATAGTCGGCACGGACGCGGACCTGGCGGCGCGTCGGATCGTTTGATACCGGGATGACTTCGATCGTCACCAGGCCGTCGGCGTCGCCGGTGAGTTGTGCGGCGGGGATCGCCCACGTTTCGCCGGCATAGGCAGCGTCGGCCGCCAAACGCGAGGCGGCCCGCTGTAGTGCCGAGTCGGCCAGCCAGGCGGCCTGCATCTGCCAGGCCTCGGTGCGGGTGGTCCGGCAGCCCGTCGCAGAAAGCTTGACGATCGATAGCAACACTGCCGTCGATACGGCCACCGCGACGACGGCCATGGCCAGGGCGGCGCCGCGGCGGGGAACGCGACGACGAGGGTAGCGAGGGGTGGCCGGGGCAGAGCGCAGCGCTGCCCAAGAGATTGGGTGTGCCACTGCTTCGCAGAAGTGGCGCTTTCCACTTTGAACGCGGTCGGCACTGCTTCTGCGAAGCAATGGCACACACGGTTTGCAGACTTCTCGGGACTTTGGTGCGCCGAGCCGCCAGCCAGACTTCTCTCTCGGGGCGAGTCGATCAGTCATCGGAATCCTCCTGGGGCGATACTGCCACCTCATCGCGCACAACTTCCAGGGCGGCGAAACGGTGGTCGGCAGCCAAGGCAGCGTCGATGCGGACGGTGCGGCCGGGCATCGAGGAACTACTGCGATCCAGCGGGGAGATCCGCAGGCTGACGATTGCGGGGGAGTTCTCCGAGTCGACGTGGATCGACGCGACCATGCCCGGCGGAAGGACGAACCGCTCTTGCCGCGGCGGCCCTTCGCCGACTTGCTCTTCTCGCACGAGCCCGCCCGGCTCCGCATGATAGGTCACGGGACGTTGCAGCGTCGAGTGAACCATCCATCCGCTTGCCGTGGGGTCCAGCGTCACCGATTGTGCGGCGTACGCGTCAGCCCGGAACTGCTCTTCGAGGCGGGTCAACGTGGCCTGGTGATGCAGCCGGTCGCGGACGGCGCCCTGGGCGCGAAACAGCGTGGCCAGCATCCCCACGCAGAGGCCCAGGATCGTCGACCAGACGGTCAGCGCCGTGAGCACCTCGATCAGCGAAAAACCGCGGCGTCGGTTCATCTCCGGTCCTCCCGTTCCGGATCGGGCGGCCGGTACCGCCAGGCCACGACTTGCACGGGCCGCACGAATCGGCCGCTGCGATCTTGCCAGCGGATTTGTACGGCGAGGCGTTTGGCGTCGGGGTCGTCGGCCGCGGTTGAGACCTCAATGGAAAGCTTCGCGCCGGGCAAGGCTTGGGAAGCCTCTTCACAGAGTTGAACGCCTGCGAGCACCTCGGTCGCCAGGTCGTCCCATGCAACCTCCTTCAGCCGTTCGAGCACGTTACCGGCCTCGCGCGCGGCGGTTCGCCGTGCTTCGGCCGAGCGATGTTGCGTGCCGACGGCGCCGAGCATCTGCAGACAGACGCTCAACACGCCCGCCAACAGCACGGCGGCCAGGGAGACTTCCAGCAAGGTCGTTCCACGTCGGGTCATTTTGGGGTCAGTTGTTCAATCAGGGAAATCACCGGCAGGAAAAGCGAGACGACGATGAACATCACCACGGCACCCAGGGCCAGAATGACGGGCGGATAGCAGACCTGCACCGCGGCGTGTAATCGATAGGCCAGGCGGCGGCGGTTGCTGTCGGCCATTTCGCGCAGGGCCCAGGGCAGGTTCCCCACGCGGGTGGCCGCCGTGAGCACGGCGAAGTCGGCCCGCTTGATCAGGCGATGCCGCAAGAGGCTTTCGCACCAATCGGCCCCGGCGTCGACCTCGCGGCGGACCTCAACCAGGCGGCGGCGAATCGACGGCTTATGGTACAGGTCGGCCAGGATTCCGACGGCGCGCTGGATCGGGTAGCTGCGCCGGGCGGCCAATGCAAGCGACTCGAGAATTGCGGCCGTGTCGAGCCGGCGAACGATCCACCCGAAGCCGGGCATCGGCTCGCGGATCCAGCCGCTGTAGCGCAACATCACGTAGAAGAACGACGCGACCGCGACCAACAGCAACGGGGTGAGGAACAGCCCGTACGTGGTGAGGACGTCGGAGACGCTCATTAACGCGATGGTCGCCTCGGGCAACCGCGCGTCGAAGTCCTCGAACGTCCGCACGTAACTGGGGACCAGCTTCCACATCACGAACGAGAGCACCGACATGGCGTAGAAGGCGAACGCGTAAAGGTAGAGCAAACGGCCGGACAGCAACTGCCCCGGCATGTCGCGGGAGTCGCGGGTGACGGCAGCCTGGCGCAGGGCCTCGCCCAGCCCGCCGGAAGCGTAGCCCAACTGTATCGCCGCCAGCGACTCGCCGGGGACCAACCCGGGGAGGCCTTCCAACGCCTGGGGCAGTTCCGCGCCGGTCGAGAGCATGCCGGCCAACCTTCGGACGCGGCGGCCGAACCAACTGCAATCCTGCCGTGAGAAGGCCTCGACCGCCGGCGCCAGCGGCATGCGGCGCTCGACCGCGGCGATCAACACGCCCAGCAGTGCGTCCTGCCGGATCGTCCGGCGGCGGTGCATGATCCGTGCGAAGATCAACAGCACAACAACGCTGAAGGGAACACCGACGTTGGCTTCCAACGCAGAGGCACAGATGATCACGCCCCCCACGATCGAGACGTTTCCGACGACTGCCATCCACCAGCGTGCCGGGGCGTGCCGTGCGACCCTTCGGGAGAGCACCAACAGCGACGCGACGATGTGGGCGCCGACGCCCTGTACGATGGCACCTAGACCGACCAGCAGCACTATGATCTGTTTCGAATCCATGGCCTAATGCCCCGAAAGCGTATCGATCAGCTTCGTTAGAGGTATAAACGCGGAAACGACGAGAAACAGAATCGACCCGACGACCAGCAGGAAGGTGATCGGTGCCGCGGTGGCCTCGAGAAAGCCCTCCCGCGATTTGACGTTGGCCTCGAAGACCTCGGCGGCGGCCTCGAACGCCTCGGGCAACGTCGACGTACGCTGGCCCCACTCGATCAGAGGGATCATCGTCGGCGGGAACTGCCAGTGCGACGCGAGACTTTCCGAGAGCGCGCGGCCCGACTCCACCTCATCGGCCACGCGGCGGCACCCCTGCCCCAAGTCGCCGTCGCACACGCCTACGGCCGACAGCCGCAGGGCTTCCGGCAGCGGCATCTGGCGCTCTAGCAGCAAGGCCGTCAGACGGGCGAATTGCGCCAGGCGACTGTAACGCCACAACGGTCCGATCAGCGGCACGACCTGGACGGCTCTCGATACGTACGGCCTCGCCATGGCGGCCGTGGAGCAAAGGAATACGACCGACGCGACGGCCGCTGTGGCGCCGGCAAAGAGCCAGGGCAACACGCCGGATATCACCGGCAGGAGTTGCGATTCGGGGGGCACGCGGGCGTCGAATTCCTCGTAGAGGGAAGTGATCGAGGTAGTGAATACGTGGTCCGCGATGAAGAACATCACGCTGAGCATCGACGTCAAGAGGATCGGATACGCCAGGCTGAGCCACACGCGTCGGATCAGATCGCGCCCCGCGCGGTGCAGCTCGAGGAATCCGGTCATCACCTCGGCCGTTCGCCCGCTACGGACGCCGGCCAGCAACAGACCGCGGAGGTGGGCCGGAAAGTGGGGGCCTTCGGCGTCGATGATCTCGTCGAGCGGGTCGCCCGCCTCGAGCCGCACGGCCATCGATCGCAGCGTTTCCGCCAGACGTCCCCGCGGGAGTTCCTCCGCCAGTGCCCGCAGCCCAGACTCCAACGGCAATCCCGATTCGGCCAGCGCCGCCACCTGGCCCGCCAGTTCGGCGGCTTCGGAGGTCGAAAGACGGCCTCGGGAATCGGCACGTTGGCCGCGGTCTTGGGACATCGGCTTGCTACCAGATTCCCGGCGTTGTGAGGATCGACGTGTAGGGGGCGAACACCAGCAGCACGTTGATCAACGTGGCCGTGCCGCCGAGGCCGACAGTGAGGATTACCGGCAAGAACACCCGGGCCAAGTTGGCCTGATGGTCGGCCCGGTTGCGATAGGTTACGGCTGCGTGCCTCAGCGCCGCCGCCAGTGCCCCGTGTTGTTGCCCGGCCGACATTAGCCAACTCAACAGCGGCGGCAATCCGGCGTCTTTGACCGTTGCGGCTTCCGACTCCCCCCGCGCGACGGCCGACGCGGCTCGGTCGGCGGCGCTGCGCGTGCGGCGATTTCCGGAGGCCTCGGCTGCCAGGGCAAACGCTTCGTCGAGCGGCACACGGCTTTCGACCAGCAATGCCAAGACCTCGGCCACAGTGGCCGCTTGGGAACATCGCAGCGCGCGGCCCATCCACGGTAGCCACCCCAACACGGCCGCCGCCCGGTTCGGCTGGGCGATGACCGCCTTGCCCGACCAATACCACCACGCCGCCGCCAAAATGAACACCAGCAGTGGCACGGCCGGTCCCCAAATGCCGGCGAAGGTGCCCAAATGGCAAATCGTCGCCAACAGGCCTTGGCCCGGCAGTTCGAGCTCCACGAACATGTCGCGTATTTGCGGGGCGATCGAACCGGCGTAGAACGCAAACAGGCCCCAGGCGGCCGCCAGCACCAAGAGCGGATAGAGGGCGGCGGCGGCCACGTTGCGGCGGGTCTCGGCCGTGCGGCGGATCGACCCGGCCAAGGCCTCCAACGCCGCCGGCAAGCGGCCCGCCTTCAAACCGGCCTCGACCACCGCCCGATAGACCGGCGGCCATTGGGACGATTGGCCGGCGATCACCTCGTCGAGCGACTCCCCGCGGCGGCTCCGCTCGGCCACTGCGGCGGCGATCTGCCCCAACCGGCCGGGCATGTCGCGGCTGAGTTCTTCCAACGCCGGCTCCAACGGCACGCCCGCGCGGACCAACCCGGCGATCTCGTCGTTCAGCGCGATCAACTCGTCGAGCGTGATCGACTTCGGCGTTTTGGTTTCGTCACTGGCCACGGATCGACTCCGAGAATCCCAATACCCGGCGAACCTCCGCGGCGGAAGTTCGTCCGGCGTCGACGGCCCGACAGGCCCGCTGCCGGCAGGCAACCATGCCGGCTTCGACGGCCAGCCGTTCGAGGGTGTCCGTATCCGAACGCGCCAGCACGGCTCGCCCCACGTCGGTGTTGCCCGGCAGACACAACTCGGCAATCAGAAAACGTCCGCGATAGCCGGTTCCGCCACAATCGTCGCAGCCGACCGGCACGGCGCTACGTTCGACCGGCAGGCCCAGCCGGGTATCCGGATCGTCGCTCGGTTTGGCACAATCACATAGCCGCCGCAACAGCCGTTGGCAAACCACCGCCAGCAGCCCGCTGCGCAAGACGTACGGTTCGATGCCCATGTCGAGCAGTCGCCCGACGGTTTCGGCTGCGCTGCCGGCGTGGAACGTGCTGAGCATCAGGTGTCCGGTCAGCGAGGCCTGCAGGGCGGCTTCGGCGGTCGGCCGGTCGCGGATTTCGCCGACCATGATCACCTCGGGGTCTTGCCGCATCAGGAACCGCAGCCCGGTGGCCAGATCGAGCCCCACCGGCGAATTGACCTGCGATTGGGCCACGCCGTCGACGGCCACCTCGATGGGGTCTTCGATCGAGACGAGGCTCCGTTGGCCCTGCGACTGCGCGAAGATCTCGCGCAGGCAGGCGTAAACGGTGGTCGTCTTGCCGCTGCCGGCCGGCCCGGAGACGAGAATCGCCCCGGACGTTTCTCCCAGCAGTTGGGCCAGCGGCCCGAGTAGTTCGTCGTGCAGTCCCAGGTCGTCGAGCCGTTCGTATCGGCCGTCTTGTCCGAAGAACCGCACCACGGCCCGTTCGCCGTGTAACGTGGGGAACGTGCTCACGCGCATCTCGACGTCGCCTGCCGTGTTGTCGCCTGCCGTGTTGTCGCCTGCCGTGTTGTCGCCTGCCGTGTTGTCGCCCTTGCCGGCACGAATCCGGCCTTCCTGCGGGGTGTCGGACTGGTAGGTGAGCAGGCCGGCCCGGACCTTCAGCCGCGCGACGATGTTGGCCGCCAACTCCCCGGGGAATTCGGCCACTCGGCGGAGCAAACCGTCGACGCGAAACCAAAGTTCGAGCCCGTCGCCGGTGGGTTGCAGATGGAGATCGCTGGCCCCGGCGTCGAGTCCCGCGTCGAGCGCCCGCTCGACAACGTCGGTGGCGTACTGGGCGTCGGCCGGATTCAGCCCCGCCAGATCGTCCTGCAATCGGTCCGAACTCGCCGGCAGCATTGCGCCTCTCCCATGGCACACAAACCGCGATCCCTTTGCCCGACTGTTATACGCCGAATTGCGAGACGATGCAAGCGGTGGATGGGTGGCCGGCAAAGCATAGCGCGGCCGTTGGCCGTAACAGGGGCGAGGGAATAGGCACCACCGAGGACGTCGGGGGCCCTGCCCACGCTCGACGTGGGCATGCCGGGCCTCAGCTTGACAACTCGATCAACCGCAGCGCCGTCAGGAAGTTCGTCGGGTTGTTTCGCGCCAGC
>CAYYNP010000344.1:0-5101 GCA_964472545.1 uncultured Planctomycetaceae bacterium
GGGGGTGGGGGGGCGTGGGGGGGGGGGGGTGGGGGGGGGGGGGGGGGGGGGGGGGGCAGGGGGGGGGGGGGGTGGGGCGTTGGGCGCTCGGCAGATGGCCGTTTAGCAGTCGCCGGCACGGCGACTTGAATCGGAAACACGGTGCGCGACAAACACCGCCGTACCGGCGGCGGCTAAACGGGCAAGTGGCGAAGCGAGAAGCGTCGACCGGGCGTCACGTCATCTGCCACACGGCCATCTTCAGCAGATCCCTCAGCCGCTTCTTCGGCGAGAGCACGGCGCCCGGCTCGAACCCGCAATGCACCAGGCAGTGCTCGCAGCGCGGATCGGCACCGGGGCCGAGCTGGTCCCAATCGGTCGTTTCGAGCATCTCACGATAGCTGCGGTAATGGGCGTCGGCCACCAGGTAACACGGCCCCCGCCAACCGCGGACGTTATACGTCGGATTGGCCCATGCGGCGCAGGAAAGCTCGCGTTGCCCGCAGAGGAAGTCGAGGTAGATCGGCGAAGCCGTCAGCCGAAAACGCCGCAACAGAGGCCGGGCCTGGCGAAACTTCTGGTGTACTTCCTCGCGGGTCATGAAGATCCGCTCGGCCGCATCCGGATCGAAGTCCTCGACGGCCTGGTAACCATAGGCCGGCGAGATCATGCAGCCGTCGACGCCTAGCTCGGTCAGATACTCGAACAGCACGGCCAACTCGTGTACGTCGGTGTCTTTGTAGACCGTGGTGTTGGTGAACACGCGAAACCCGGCCGACCGGGCCACGCGGACGCCGTCGGTGGCGGCGTTGAACGCGCCGGGCCGCTCGACCAGCCGGTCGTGCGTGGCCTCCATGCCGTCGATGTGTACGTTGATCATCAGCCGGTCGGCCGACGGGAAGCCGTGCAGCTTCTTCTCCAGTAACAGCCCGTTAGTGCAGAGGTAGATGTGTTTGCGCATCGCCAGCAGCTTGCCGACCAGCTCCTCGATATCCGGGTAGATCAACGGTTCGCCGCCACAGATGCTCACGATCGGCGCCCCACACTCCTCGACGGCCGCCAGGCACTGCTCGACCGACAGCCGTTGTTTCATCGAGTCGGCATACTCCCGCCGCCGGCCGCAGCCCGTGCAAGCCAAATTGCACGTATGCAACGGTTCGAGCATCAACACCAGCGGATAACGTTGCTGGCCCGCCAGTCGTTTGCGGAGCATATAGGCGGCCAGAGAGCGGGTCAGCGAGAAGGGAAAACGCATAGGATTTGGATTTATGATTTATGATTGATGATGTGGGATGGAGTTGTCCGCGTTGCTCGGCAATGCCGTATCGGACGTTTAGCCGTCGCCGGCACGTCGCCATTCTCGTTTAGCCGTCGCCGGCACGGCGACGTTCACACGGCCACATCTCATCCCGCCTTACGACCGAACCAAACGCAGCATCGGCTCCTCCGACGCCGCCAACAACGGCGCCGCTTTCGCCGTCCAATCGGCCAGGGCCATCAGCGGGAAGTAGATCGGATAGTAGTGATAGCGGAGGTAAAACACTCGCGGAAAACCGGTGCCGGTAAACTCGGGCTCGTCCCAGGTGCCGTCGTCGAACTGCTCGCGCAACAGGAACCGGATGCCCCGGGTCGTGGCCGGGTGTTGCTCCAACCCGGCGGCCATCAACCCCATCAAGGCCCAGGCGGTTTGCGAAGCGGTCGGCGTACCCTGGCCGCGAAGTTTCGGATCGTCGTAGCTGTCGGGCGATTCGCCCCAACCGCCGTCGGGCTGCTGATGGGCCAGCAGCCAATTGGCCCCGGCCACCACCACCGGATCGTCGCCGGGCACGCCCACGGCCGCCAACCCAATCAGGGCCTTCCACGTGCCGTAGACGTAATTCACTCCCCAACGCCCGAACCAACTTCCGTCGGGCTCCTGTGTGTTGCGGATGTAGTCGACCGCCCGATCGATCGCCGGATCGCCCAGCCGGCGGTCCAACTGGCCGAGCGATTCGAGCACACCGCCGGTCAAATCGGGCGTGCTGGGGTCGATCATTGCGTTGTGGTCGGCAAATGGAACGTAGCAGAGGAAACGCCGGTTGTTGTTGCGGTCGAAGGCCCCCCAGCCGCCGTCGTCGTTCTGCATGGCCAGCATCCACGCCAGCCCGCGATCCATCGCGCCGGCGATCCGATCGATCCGCTTCACCGCCGCACCGGCCTCTTCCGGCGGCGTGGTCGACTCGGCTACCAGCCGCAACTCGGCCGGCAACACGTCGGGCGGCTGCGGTGCATCGTCGCATCGGCTGCGCAACGCCGCCAGCACGGCGGCCGTGTCGTCGGAGTCGGGATAGAAGTCGTTGGCATACTCGAAACACCATCCGCCCGGCGCAACGTCGACCGTCTTGGCCCAATCGCCCGGCGCGTCGACTTGCTCATCGAGCAGCCAATCGACCGCCCGATTGACCGCCGGATTGTCGGGCCGCACGCCGGATTCCAGCAGCGTCCGCAGCGAAATCGCCGTGTCCCACACCGGCGACTTGCAGGGCTGCAAGCGGATCGCCTCCGCATTCTCGTCTTCGATGATCAAGGCATCGAGTTGACGGTGGCATTCCTCGAGCTGCGGGCTGTCGTCGTCGTAGCCGAGCGCCCGCAGTGCCAGGATGCTCCAAATGATCGGCGGGTAGATGGCGCCCAGGCCGTCGCTGTTCTCGAACCGCCGCACCATCCACCGTTCGGCCCGTTTCAGCGCCCGACGCCTCAGCGGCAACAGCCGGCGGCGTTGGCACCACTTCAACACCCCGTCGATCTTGCGGAAAAAGCGGTCCCAACTGAACATGCCCGTTCCGCCGGACAAGCCCGGGCATCGCAGCGGGGGCCAATCCTCCGGGGCCTTGATAAACAGCTCGCGGATGCCGACGCGGGGATCGATATCGCGCCGCGGCCTAAGCGCCGAGACAATCGACAGTGGCACCAATATCGTGCGGGTCCAGGAACTGACCGCGTAGAGGTTCACCGGAAACCACTTCGGCAGCAGCACGACCTCCGGCGGCACGGCCGGACATTGCTCGTAGGGAATTTGTCCCAGTAGTGCCAGGTAGAATCGCGTGAAGCTGTTGACGGCGTCGGCCCCGCCGTGGGCCAGGATCGCGCGGCGGGCGCGTTGCATGTAGTCCGCACTGGGATCGTGGCCCGTTAGCTTCAGCGCAAAATAGGCCTTCACGCTACCGCTGATCTCCACGCCGCCGCCGGGATACATGGCCCAGCCGCCGTCGGGCAGTTGGGTCTCGACCAGATACTCCGCCGCCCGCTGGGCCGGCTCGCTATCCTCGCGGCCCAGATAGGCCCAGAGCAGGATCGTCTCGCTTTCGAGGATCGTGTCGCCTTCGAGTTCGGCGCACCAGTAGCCTTCGGCGTGTTGTTGCCCCAGCAGCCACTGTCGGGTGGCGGTGACCGCGCGGCGTACGGGGCCGGCCAGCCGTTTGACGGTAATCGGATCGGCCGCGCCGGTTCCCGGCTGTTCGTCGTGCCTTTCCGTAGGCGCAACGTCGGCACGCTGAATCAAGTTCATCCGGATGCCCTCCCGGCATCGTGAGCAATCGTCCGTGATGCTCTGCCCCTGTGCGTGGAGCCCTTCTCCACTAATCCGCACGGTAGCTTATGCGATCGGGGCGGTAGCGACAATATCAGTAGGGTGTAGGGTGCGTGCAACGCACGGCCGTCGTCACGTCGTGCTTGCACGGCGCCCAACACGATAGATCCTAGCCGGGGGCGGAAGCCCCCGGACGGCTTGCAGTCACACAAGCCCGCACGTCAACGACAGCGGTTAGCGTCCGGGGGCTTCCGCCCCCGGCTAGCGCCGAACGAGGTGCAGCACTTCCCCAAGCGCCAGCACTGCTATCGCCCCGCCCACGCCACGCTATCAGCGCAAGCTATGCTTACTTAGCGACCGCGTACGCCGTATCGGTTGTGCGCGTGGCAACGATTGTTCAGACGGACCCGAAGGAACTCCGATCATGTCCGGCGAAGGCAGACTCCAAGGCATCTTCACTCCCAACATGGTCCCGCTCGACGAGCAAGGGCAGATCTGCGAGGCCGAACTCCGCCGCTACGTCGACTGGCTGATCGACTCCGGCGTGCATGGGCTGTATCCCAACGGCTCGACCAGCGAGTTCACGCGCTTCACGCCCGAGGAACGCCGGCGGATCGTGGCCGTCATGGCCGACCAAACGGCGGGCCGCGTGCCGATCCTGGCCGGGGCGGCCGAAGCGAACGTCCGGGAGACGCTCTCCGCATGCGAGTATTACCATTCGCTGGGCGTCCGTGCGGTGGCGATCGTGGCCCCGTTCTACTACAAGCTCAGCCCGGACAACGTCTACGCCTATTTCCGCGAGATCGGCCGCAACACGCCGGTCGACGTCACGCTTTACAACATCCCCATGTTCGCCTCGCCGATCGACGTACCCACCATCCAGCGGCTCAGCGAAGAATGCGAGCGGATCGTGGCCATCAAGGACTCTTCGGGCGACGTGGCCAACATGATCCGCATGATCGAGGCGGTGCGTCCCAATCGGCCGGAGTTCAGCTTTCTGACCGGCTGGGACCCGGTGTTGATGTCGATGTTGCTGGTCGGCTGCGACGGCGGCACGAACGCCTCCAGCGGCGTGGTTCCGGAGATCACCCGCAGGCTGTACAATCTGACTACCAGTGGACAATTGGACGAGGCCCGACGCCTTCAGGCCTGGCTGATCAAGCTGTTCGACCCGACGCTCTACGGAGCCGACTTTCCCGAGGGTTTTCGCGTGGCGATTGCCTTGCGCGGTTTTCGCATGGGCACCGGCCGCCAGCCGCTCTCGCAGCAGCATCGCGAGATCCTCGCCAAGTTGGAGACCACCCTCAGCGAGTTGCTGGCGGAGGAAGGGCTCGACGGCCCGGCCGCGGCGCCGATCCCTGCCGTACCAACCGGCCAGTTCGATCGGCAGCAGATCGGCCAGATCGTCGAAGGCGTGCTGGTCGAGCTTCAGCAACGAGGAGTGGCGTTGACATGAACCGCAAATGGGAGCGGGGGAGCACGGGGTGGGCGGGCCCCCCCCACACACGGCGGGAAACAACCCCCCCCCCCCCCCCACCCACACCACCCCAGCGG
>CAYYNP010000344.1:5111-10020 GCA_964472545.1 uncultured Planctomycetaceae bacterium
GCATCCGCTACTCCTTGTCGGTTTTCACCGGCGCTCCGCCTCCGATCCCGCCTCCGACCCCGACTCCGACCCCGCCTCCGACCCCGCCTCCGACCCCGCCGCCGACACCGAGCCCGCCTCCGGCCCCCACCCCACTGCCCCCGGCATGGGGGGGTTTTGGCACCCAGCCGCGCTGACCCTTGTGGTCGCAAATTTGTTCGCGACCGCCGCCCGGGCCGATTCCACCTGGCCCACCATCCACCGCGACTATCAGCGCTCCGGCTACGTCGACAAAACGATCGAAGAGCCGATCCAACGAAAGTGGTTCCGCAGCTTCCACGAGGAGATGATCGGCCCCCGGGTCGAAGCGATCGTGGCCGAAGGGCTCTGCTTCGTCGGTACCTACGCTGGCAACTTCTACGCCCTGAAGATCGAAGACGGGACGAACGCCTGGAAACACAACAGCGGTGGCCGCATCGGCCACTCGGCCTGCTATCACGACGGCCGTATCCACTTCTGCACCGACGACGCCTACAACGCCGGGCGATTGATCTGCCTCAGTGCGGCCGACGGCCAACTCGTGTGGGAGTATCGCGCAGCAGCCGGTATCTGGAACTCCCCGGCCTGTGACGGGCGGATGGTCTACGTGGGCGACCGCGGCGGGACGTTTCATGCCGTCGACGCGACTACCGGAGAGGCTGCCTGGACGTTCCAAACCGGCGCCATGATCCTCAAGCCGGCCTCCTTCTCCACCGACAACCGGCGGATCGTCTTCGGCTCCGAAGACATGCACGTTTACTGCCTTTTGCCCGACGGCAAGCTGCTCTGGAAATCGCCAAAACTGCCCGGGCTCTCTCTCCGTGACGGCGCCCCGACCATTTGGGACGGCAAGGTCGTCGTGCGGACCAACCCGGCCAAGGACTTTCATGGGGCGCTCAAAGAAGGCGGCAAAGCCGCGTGCGACATCCAACGGGCGATCCCGCTGGACGACAACGAAGACGGCGTGGTCACCAACACGATCAACATGTACTTCCTCCGCCACACGCCGCGGCGAGAGAAGGCGGAATACGAAGGGCTGCTGGCATACCTCCGCGAGCACCCGCAAAGCCGCACCTGGTTCACGTTTGACCTAGAGGACGGCAGCGAGCCGTGGATCGTACCGGTGATGTACACCGGCGGCCTGCACAACCCGCCCACACCGCCGACGTTCGACCCCGAGTCGATGCGGCTGTATACGATCGTGCCCACGGCGCTGAGCGTCTACTGCTCGGGCGTGAGCCAGGTGGGCATCGGCATCGGGTGCGTTGACCCCGAAACGGGCCGGCTTACCAACGTCACGCACGCCTATCCCGACCGCGAGCCGGGCTACTTCGCCGGGATGCCGATGATCGCCGATGAAACGTCGGCCTTGAGCCTGATGGGCGGTTTCCTGACGGTCACGCACATGGGGGCCGTTGGCGGCGTGGAACTTGAGTCTCGCAAGATCCGTCAACTCGCCGGCACCCGCGACACCTACGGCGGGCTGTTCGGACCCGGGGCCCACGGAGGCTGGAACGGCTCCCGACGGCTGGCCGAAGATGGCTACGTGCAAAACACAATCAACGAATGGCACGGGCCGGACCGCTCGATCGTCTCCATCGCGGCCGGGCGGATGTTTTGGGTCGTCGGCGGGCAGGTGGTCTGCCTCGGCGGGCCCGACGTGCCGGCGACCGATTCCGGCGGCGAAAAGGCCCCGGAGCCGATTCCTTGGAAAGCGGCGCCGTGGGTTAGAATTAACGGTGGCAACCTCGTCCGGGCGCTGGACATCTACGACCAGAGCGTTCAGAAGAAACGGCTCGATGTGGCGGCGGCGAAGGCGTGCGTGGCCGAGCCGCCGGAAAGCGCGTTGCCCGATGATGCGTTGGCCGTCGATATCCGCAAGCGTCTCGATGCGGCCATCGCCGAGTTGATCGAGGGCTCGAAGTGGGCGCCGTTCGTCGTGGAACTCGGCATCTCGCACGAGGAGTTGCACTTCGCGCGGACTTCGCTTTCGATGCAAACCGTGGCCATGGCGCTGCCGTATCTCTCGCCCGAGGTGCGCGAGAAGGCCGTGGCGTATCTCGACGGGCTGTTCAATCAGGGCGTGCCGCTGCGAAAGCCGGTCTTCGACATGCACGGCCGGCGGCGCGAATACCACGACCTTCCGCCGGAGTTGCTCGAAGGCCGGGCCGCCCGGGCGGTCAATCGCTCGGCGGCGATCGACGACCTTTACGCCCTCTGGGCATACGCCCACTACGCCGATCGTTGGGAGAGAGTGATCCCGCAAGCCGGCGCGATCCTGGAGGCCTTTCGCAGCCACTTCACCGACCCGCCGCAGTTCGACGCGGAGGCCGAAAATCGCACGTCGGTCGCCAAGCTCAACGCCGAGATCGCCGGCGTGATCGCCTACGCACGGATTGCCGCAAAGGCCGGCCGGACCAACGAACGCAAGATGGCCGAGTATCGTCTAGGGCAACTCGTCACCGAACGCGTCCACTTCGAGATCGCCGACGAACGGTTGCTGTCCGCCCGCTCGCATCACGGCCGCGTGCCGCGGTACGAAAACCTCACGCCGGAGATCGTCCGCATGCTGGCCGATCACGCCGGCGAGCAACTCACAGCCAACCTCGACACGCTGCGGCAAAAGCTGCCGGTCTGGTATCAGGCCTGGGGAGAGCGAATGATCGGCGGCGAGAACTACGTCAGCCCGCCCGCCCTCTCGCGGGGTATCTTCCTGGCCTCCGCCCATGCCGGGGCCGCAAAACCGGCACAACTGACCTCCGTGCTAGACCAACCCTGGTGTCGCGCGGACCTATACTACATGGAGAAGCTGACCGCGCTGCTTCGCGCGGCGGCCGCTGTCCCCACGCCCGAAGCTCCCACCCCGCCCTCGGCCGATCCGGCCGGCTGACCCGCCGACGATGAACGCCACCAGTCTCGCCTTGCTCGAGATCGCCAACCTCACGCCCGCCTTGCTGGTGGCCGATCGCTGCTGCAAGACGGCCGGCGTGGAGATCCTGGGCATCGAGAGCACGATGGGGGCCGAACAGTGTCTGAAGCTCGGCGGCGGCGTGGCCGAGGTGACCGAGGCCGCACGGCAGGGCGTGGAACTCGTCGAACGGATGGGGAGCCGGGCCAGCTTCACCGTGATCACCGGGCCGACCCGCCGGGCACGCCACGTGGCCACGTTGCCGCCGGCCTTCATCCCCCTGCTGGGAATCAACGATTCGCTCGTGAAGAAGGAAGACTCCATGAAAAGCTCCGACGCACTGGGCCTTTTGGAAACCCAAGGGCTGGTGGCCGCGTTGCACGCCACCGACGAGATGCTCAAGGCCGCCTCGGTCGAGCTGGTCGGCAAGGAGAAGATCGGGGCCGCCTACGTGACGATCATGGTCCGAGGGAACGTCTCGGCCGTCGAGGCCGCCGTGGCCGCCGGGCGTCAAACCGTCGAACAGCTCGGCGGCACGTTGATCCTGGCCGATGTAATCACCCGCCCCCACGCCGAGCTAGCCGCCCTGCTGCCATAAAGCCGCGACCGGTGGTCGCGCCAAATAACTTGCTGGTGGCCGGGGTCGAGCGCAGCGAGCCATCAATCTCATGGCTACTGAGTTCCGGCCGCTTCGCCCAATCCGTGGAATTCGCTTGCCCCGGCGCCCCGCCTGCCGGTACACTTAACCAGGGTCTGCGTGCTCGGGCCACGCGAACGACCGTCACGAACCCGCCAATTGCAGGAGAACCGTCATGTCGTGGAGATTTCCCTTAGCCGCCCTGGCCGCGTCGTCGGCGGTGCTGCTTTGCGTCGGACTGCAATTTGACGGCGGCGCCACGCCGGCCCTCTCGGCCGAGGACGATCCGTTCGCCCCTGCCCCGGCACCCGCCGATGACAACCCCTTTGGCGCCCCCGCCCCGGCGCCGCCCGATGACGATCCCTTCGGCGGCGGCGCTCCGGCCGCGGGCGCGCCGGATGATGATCCCTTCAGCGGCGGCGCTCCGGCACCGACCGACGACAACCCGTTCGGCCCCAGTACGCCGCCGCGTCCGGTCCGGCCCTCAGTCGACGTGAAAGTGCTCCGCGGCGGCGAGACGGTGATTGTGGAAGAGCTTGCCTCGAAGGTCACGTTCGACTTCCACGAGGAACCGCTGTTCGATCTCGTCGAGTTCCTCCGGCTCGAGCACCGCATCAACGTCGTCCTGCACCGCCGGGCGCTGGACGACGTGGGGCTGGGTACCGACACGCCGATCACGATCAGGGTATCGGACGTCTCGCTCCGTGCGGCCTTAGAGCTGGCTTTGGAAGACCTCGACCTGACCTGGACCATCCGCGACGAGGTGCTGTTGATCACCACGCCGGAAGAAGACGAGCAGATGCTGTTGACCAGGGTCTACGACGTGGCCGAACTGGTCACCTTCCGCGACTCCGAAGGCGTGATCTGGGAAGACTACGATGCGTTGATCGAGACGATCACCCGCACGGTCGAGCCGAACACGTGGGACGAGGTCGGCGGGCCGGCATCGGTCACCGGAGCCAACTTTGCCACGGCCAAAGTCCTGGTCGTCGCCCACACCTATCGCATACAGGAGAAGATCGCCGAGTTGTTGGCCGATTTGCACGAGACGGCCCACAACACGCCCAACGACGGCAAGCTGCCGCTGCGCGACCGGCCGCCGGCAAACCCGATGGGACACCCGGGCTTCCTTGGCGGCGGGAACATGGGCGGATTCGGTGGCATGGGGGGTGCCATGGGCGGAATGGGTATGGGTGGAATGGGGATGGGTGGCTTAGGACAGCCGAGCGGAGAGGGCGGCGAGGATGCTGCCCCGGCAGGCAGCCCGCCGGCAGGCGGCGGCATGGGGATGTTTTGATCGGCCGGCAACCATCGGCGCGGAGGACGCTTCTTCGTTTAGCGGCCGC
>CAYYNP010000345.1:0-10017 GCA_964472545.1 uncultured Planctomycetaceae bacterium
CACATCGATCGTCGACGGAGCCAGTCCCCTTTTTCGGGCTCCCGCACACTTTGCGTTCTCCTGGTAGCTCCCCGGGATCGGTGGCACCGGCTGGCCGAGGATGCCATAATGGGCCGCGTCGGGGTTACCGGTGGGAACTACGGTCCCGGCCGTTTGCTACTCAACGGCGGCGATCGGGGCTTGCATGAAAGACATCTTGAAACCGCTCTACGAGATTCAGAACAGGAGCACCTTCCGATGGCACGTGCTAGTCTGGTTTGGCCGCTATGCGGCGTTTTGGTCGTCACGGCCCTTTGGGCCACCGCCCCTTTGACACTCGCCGCGGCGTCCGGGCCCGAGATACTCGAGGCCGCCGGCATCAAGGGCGGGCTGGTGGTCCATCTGGAGTGTGGTGACGGCAAGTTGACCGCCGCGCTTTGCGGCAACGAGCGCTACCTTGTTCATGGTCTGGACTGCGATGCGGCAGACGTCGACGCCGCCCGCGCACACGTTCACTCCGCAGGGCTCTACGGCCGCGTGTCCGTCGATGCGTTCGACGGCAAACGGCTGCCCTACGCCGACAATATGGTGAATCTCGTCGTCTCGGAGAATCCGAGCGAGGTTCCTCCGTCGGAGATCATGCGGGTGCTCTGCCCCAACGGCGTGGCCTACATCATGTCGGACGGCACGTGGCAGAGAACGGTCAAGCCCTGGCCGGACGCGATCGACCAGTGGACGCACTTCCATCACGACCCCCAGGGCACGATGGTCGGCAAAGACAGAACGGTCGGCCCGCCGCGAAGGATCCAGTGGCTCGGCGGACCGAAGTGGCTGCGGAACCACGACTTCATGTCCAGCGTTCACGCGATGGTCTCCGCCGGCGGCCGCATCTTCTACGTCATGGATGAAGGGCTTCGCAACCACATCTTCCTGCCTTCACGATGGGTGCTGATCGCGCGAGACGGGTTCAACGGGACGATTCTCTGGAAGCAGCCGCTGAACGAGTGGCACCCGAACAACTGGCCGTTGAAGAGCGGGCCGGGCCACTATCCGCGGAAACTCGTGGCAGTGGACGATCGCGTTTACGTGGCGGCCGGGTTGACCGACCCCGTGCGGGCATTTGACGCCGCGACGGGTGAGATCGTCGCGACTTATCCGGAAACGAAGCCGACGCAGGAGATCATCCTTTCCGACGGCGTGCTCTACCTGCTGGTCGACCCTGAGCGTCCGCCGGTCGGCTACCGGACAGAGACCACCGGCTACAAGGAGATCGGCCGTGCCAACAGCGGCTGGGCCTGGTCGCCGGAGGATCCGCGACGGATCGTCACGGCCATCGAAGCCGCCTCCGGCCGATTACTTTGGAAGCACCCCGCGCGAGTCGCCCCGCTGACGTTGACCGTTGGCGGCGAGAAAGTCTTTTACCACAACGGCCGGGGGCTGGTCGCGATCGACCGCAAGACGGGCTCGCCACAATGGACCACGGAGGGGCCGCCGGTCACCAAGGTACCCACCGGGAGTTCTCTGCGCGTCGTCTTTTCCGACGGTGTCGTGCTCTTCGCTGCCGGCACGAAGCTGAGCGCCTTCGCCGCGGAAGACGGCAAGCCGCTTTGGGCCGGTTCGCTGATGAGGACGAGTCACCACTGCCCCGAAGACCTGTTCGTAATCGACGGCGTCGTCTGGTCGGCAAATACCGGTACGCCCCAGAGGAACGGGACCCATTTCAAGGTAATGAACCTCCACACCGGTGAAATCGAGCAGGACTTCGTGGCCGAGAACCTGCCCGCTTTCCCGATGCATCCGCGCTGCTATCCCAGCCGGGCCACGACGCGGTACATCATGACCAACGGCATGGGCACGGAGTTCTACCGGATCGGCGACGATACGGTAGACATCAATCACACCGTGCGCGGTAGCTGTATCTACGGGATCATGCCCAGCAACGGGTTGCTCTACAAGCCGCCCGATTCCTGTGCCTGCTACTACCAGTCGAAGCTGGAGTATCTCTGCGCCTTGGCGCCCGAATCGCCGGACGGCGAACGGCCGGTGGCGGAAGGCGCGCGGCTCGATAAGGGGCCGGCATACGACGACGCCCCGCAGCCGGGCTACCGGACCACGTTGCCTTCCGATTGGCCCATGTATCGCCGCGATACGACGCGCAGTGGGTGCAATCCGTCGCCCGTTGCCTCGAAGCTCGAGGAATCCTGGTCGGTGAGGCTCGGCGGTAAGCTCACGCAACCGGTCGTCGCCGGCCTCAAGGTCTTTGTGGCGGCCGTAGACCGGCACACGCTCTACGCCCTGGACTCCGGCACCGGCGAAGCCGTGTGGCAGTACACGGCCGGCGGCCGTATCGATTCTTCGCCAACCGTGTACCGCCACACCGTGCTGTTCGGTTCGGCCGACGGTTGCGTCACCTGCCTGGACGCCGACAGCGGCGAACTGGAATGGCGATATCTGGTCGCGCCCAGCAGGAAGCGGATTGTCTCCTATCAGCAGGTCGAGTCGCCCTGGCCGGTCAGCGGCAGCGTGCTGATCTACGACGGCGTGGCCTACTGCCTGGCCGGCCGCAACATGTTCTTCGACGGCGGCCTGCGCCTGGTGCGGCTCGATCCGGCTACCGGCAAACGGATCTCGGAAACCGTGATGGACGAGAACGACCCGCGAACCGGCAAGAACCTGCAAACGCTGATCTCGCAGAAATACATGCCGGTGGCCAACGCCGATCTGCTCTCGTGCGACGGCAAGTACGTCTATATGCAGGAGCAGAAGTTCGATCTGGGCGGCAAACGTCTGGACATCGCGCCCAGCGAGCACAACGCCCGGGGCGGGCGGCATCTCTTCTGCCAGACCGGGTTTCTCGACGACCTCTGGTTTCACCGCTCCTTCTGGATCTATGGGGAAGATTGCGGCGAAGGGTGGGGCGCCTACGCGGGCACGCGGCGGAGTACGCCGTGTGGGCGGATCATGGTCTTCGACGAATCGCGCGCCTACGCCTTCCGCAGCGAACCGCTGGGCAACATGCTCCATCCGAGGACGCGCTATCAACTCTACGCGGCCGACAAGAACCCGCACACGGCCACAGCCGATCCATCCGCGCCGAGCGGCCGAAAGAGGGCCGGTGGCAGGAAGGCCGCGGCGGGCGGCAGCCTGGGTGGATGCCGCGTTCATTGGCAGGTCGAATCACCGCCGCTGTTGGCCAACGCAATGACATTAGGCGGCAAGAATCTGTTCCTCGCCGGGCCGCCCGACCTGGCCGACGAGACCCGAATGCTGGGGTTCCTTCCCGGCGCCGATGATCCGATCAACCGCGAACTCCATGCGCAGGAGGCCGCCTGGCTCGGCAAGAAGGGCGGCCTCCTGTGGGTCGTTTCCGCGGAAGACGGCCGAAAACTGGCCGAGTACAAGTTGGACAGTTTTCCAGTGTTCGACGGAATGTCGGCGGCCCGTGGTGCGCTGTATCTGTCGTTGATCGACGGCCGGGTCGTGAAATACGGGGCCGCAACGCCTTAGATCCGCACGTCTGTTCAAGCGGCCGCTCACTTGGCGGTAAGCGTCACCGTGTTGGCCGTGTATCCGATTTCAAAACGGGCGCCGTCGTCGGCCACGACCCGATTGCCCGCGTTGGCAAAGGCCCCGTCGATCTTCCCGGCGGAAAGAACGGTGAAGCGCTGCCCTTGAATTGCCGTATAGCCGGGGCCGGCCGAGACACTCAGCTTGCCGCAGAGGTGGGCCTCTCCCTCCACAAGGAGCGCGGTGCTGCGTGTGCCGCTGAAGCACAGTGTGAGCGTGGGATTTCCGATTTCGACGTAATCGGACTTGACTTCAAGCAGTGCATCCCCGGTATCGGTTCCCACGGAAATCGTCCCCCGGTTGTAGAGCGCGGCGTTGACCTTCCCCGATCCCTGGAGCGTTCCGCCCGGCTTCACGTCCACCCAGCGAAGTGAGGAGACGGCGCCGCCATCCACGGTGAGCGTGCCGCGGGCGGAAATGCGGACCTCGTTGCGGCCGGTGAGGTTAACGCCGCGGCCCAAGACCAGTGCCTGGCCCGCGGATTGCCCACGGATTTCCAGACCCAGGAACTCGAGATCGGCATCGGCGTTCGCTTGCGCGTCGGTGGTGCCCGTGTTTTCCATCACGGCGACCCAGGAAACCCGCGGGGCACCGTCGTCGGCCAGGTAAGTCACCCCGGCGTTCGCGTAGACGTAATCGGACCAATGATTGGCGTTCGACGTTGCGGCGCCGTCTTTTCCGGTCCAGCGATGGTACGTGTTGGCAAATCCCCTGGGCTCCGCCACGCGCTCTGCGAGCAGCAAATCCGTAAGCTCCTCGACCAGCGCGGGATGATCCGACGCGATGTCCTTGGTTTCGGCCGGATCTTCGTCAAGGTCGTACAATGCGACGGTACTCTTGGAGCGAATCAGCTTGTGCCTGCCGCGGATGATCGACTGACCGTTTCCGGCCTCGTGAATCACGAATTCGCGCGTGCGCTGGTGCCCGGCTCCCAGCAACGTGGGCGCAATGGAGACACCGTCGATACCCACCGGCGCCGTTACGCCGGCCAGTTCACAGAAGGTCGGCAGCAAATCGGAAACGTCTACGACGCGGCCGGTGCTGGTTCCCGCCTTGAGTTGCGAGCTGCGCGTGATCCGCGACGGCCAGCGCATGACGGTGGGAATGCGGATGCCGCCTTCGTTGATGGTCCCCTTGTGGCCGCGAAGTCCGCCGTTGGCGTCGAACTCGTCGTTCGCCGGGTGCCGCGGGCCGCCGTTATCCGATTGGAAGATCACCAGCGTGTTATCGGCCACGGAGTCGCTGCGGTCGCCGTCACCGTTGGGATCTTCCAAGACCGCCAGGATATTGCCGAAGTGGGCGTCGATACGGGTGATCATGGCGGCCCATTGCTTGGCCTGGTCCGTCAGTGACGCGAAATGGGGGTGGCTCCGATAGGCCTTGTCCCAGTCGGGCAGCCTGGCGACTTCACCGAAAGGCGCGTGAGGGATCTGGACGGCAAGCAGGCCGAAGAAGGGTTGGCCGGTGGCGCGGTAGTTCTTCGCTTGCGCGCGGACAAAGACGAGGGCCGCGAAGGCATAAACGTCATCGCAATAAGCGGTGGCTGGATAGTCGGGATGGTTCTGCAGGGCGGGAAGACTCGGGTAGGCCGCGTTGCCGGCATACTTCGCCATGGAATTCGGCGCAAGTTCCACGCCGCCAACGGCCCCGGGCGCGGCGGGAGCGGTCCAGAGCGTGGGCTGGAAGAAAGTGTGGGCGCGAACGTGGTGCAGTTCGGCGACCACATGGCGGTAGCCGTGCGACGTGGGCAGCGTCTGCACGTTGTCGATGACCGGATCGGTCATGCTCTTCGATCCGCCGTATCCCCATTTACCCCAGTAACCGGTTACGTACCCGGCCTTGGAGAGGACGTCGCCCATGAGAACGTCATCCGCGCGCATCGCCTTCTTGGCGTTGTTGGGGTCGTTGCGGTCGGCAAAGGTGTGGCCCTGGTGAAACCCGGATTGCTGGGAAGAACGCGCCGGCGAACAGACCGTGGCGCCATAGGATCGGGTGAAGTTGACGCCCTCAGCAGCCAGCCGGTCGAGATGGGGAGTGAGCACGTAGGGCAGGTTCCGCGCTTTGCGGGCGGCCTGACCGTTCGGGCCGATGGCACCCCATCCCATGTCGTCGACGTAGAAATAGAGGATATTGGGCCGAGACGCCGACTTCTCCGCCGCGGCTCGAAGACGGGCCGTGGGCCGTTCGGCAGGCGACGGACGTTCTGCCCGGGCACCGGCCAGCGGCACGGCGACGAAGGCGAGAAGGGCAGAGATGACCGGTAGGTTTCTTTCCACGATTGCTGGCCCTTTCTGCAGGATGCAATGCTTCAAGGTGAGTCCGCCCGCCACGTTTCATGCGTCAGGGGATTATAGCTTTGTCGGCAGCCTATTGTTAGCCCCAGCCCGTAGGTACAATGTATGGATGCCTAAAGGCCAAGCCGTGAGCCAACAGCCTCGCCGAGCGTTTCAAGACCTCTGTGACATCTCGGTGTGGGTTGTCGGCCCCGACGCTTTGTCCGTCTCAACACTCCCCTTTCAACTCCGGACTTCAAACCATGCAGATTCTCGCTCGCTTCTTCGTCCTAACGATTCTCGTCGCGTACCTGGCATCGCCAGCGACTGCGGCCGAGCGGCCGAACGTATTGTTCATTATGTCGGACGATCATGCAGCGCATGCCGTCGGGGCCTACGGCGGCCGGTTGGCCGCCCTCGATCCCACGCCCGTCATCGACCGACTAGCCGCCGAAGGCATGCTGTTTGAGAACTGCTTCGTCACGAACTCGATCTGCACGCCTAGCCGGGCGTGCATCATGACGGGCCAATACAGCCACATCAACGGAAGCTATACGCTCGGTGGCCGACTTGCGCCCGCCGAGCAGTATCTGGCCATCGAGATGCGCGGCGCCGGTTACCAGACGGCCATGATCGGCAAGTGGCACCTCAAGGAGGAACCGAATTTCGATTACTACAAGGTGCTGCCCGGCCAAGGGGCCTATCACAATCCGACCTTCAAACAGAAGACCGCAGGAGCCTGGCCGAAGAACGTGGTGCAGATGGAAGGCCACTCCTCCGACTGCATCACCGACAGCACGCTGGCCTGGCTCGAAGAACGCGATCCGGATAAGCCGTTCTTCCTCATGCATCACTACAAGGCCCCCCACGATTTCTTCGATCATGCCGCGCGCTACGAGGACTATCTGGCCGAGGTCGACGTTCCCGAGCCCAAGAGTCTCTGGGAGCAGCCCGACTTCGGGTCGATTGCCACGCTCGGCCACGACGGCGAATGTGCCCGGTTTATCGGAACGTCGATCGGCCCGCGTCACGCCTTCCGCAACTACACGCGCAACTGGGCCAAGGAGCCCGGACTCACGGCGGATGAAGCCAAGCGGCAGTGTTACCAGGCTTATCTGAAGAAGTACCTGCGCTGCGTGAAGGGCGTCGACGACAATCTGGCCCGGCTGTTTGCCTACATGAAGAAGCACGGCATCCTCGACAACACCGTCATTCTCTACACGGGCGACCAGGGCATGATGCTTGGTGAGCACGACTATCAAGACAAGCGGTGGATGTATGAGCCGTCGCAGCAGATGCCGTTGTTGATTCGCTATCCCAAGACCATTAAGGCGGGCAGCCGAACGGACGCGATCGTCGAGAACGTCGACTTCGGCCCCACGATGCTCGATTTTGCCGGCGTGGCGACGCCCGACACCATGCAGGGCCGCAGCCTTCGATCGATCTGCGAAACGGGAGCAGAGCCGGCCGACTGGCGCCAGGCGGCCTATTATCGCTACTGGATGCACATGGCCCATCATTGGAACCCGTCGCACTTCGGCATCCGCACCAAACAGCACAAGCTGATCTTCTACTACGGTTGCGACATGAACGGCGGCAACCAAACGCCGCCGGGCTGGGAACTCTACGACATGCAGAAGGATCCTCACGAAATCCACAACGTGTACGACGATCCCGCCTATGCGGAAGTCGTCGAACGGCTCAAGAAGGTCCTCGCCGCAAAACGCCGCGAAGTTCGCGATACCGACGAGCAATTCCCCGAGATTCGGGCCGTCGTCGAGCGGTTCTGGGATTTCGACGAAGAAGATCGAGCGGCGGCCAGGCAGATTTCGCATGACTACGCGGAGCGGTCGCGCGCCCGGGGAGCACGCACATCGGGCCCGGCTCGCACGAGCCAGAAGGCGGAAGTGCTACCGGGCGGCTGGATCAAGCCGGCCGCATCGAAGGCACCGTTGCGAAACTGCGACGGCCACCAGGAGATCTCTCGCAATGCCGTCTACCGCGTAAGTCACGTGGGGCCGGCGTCGTTCAATGTAGACAACGCCTATCTCGTCAGCGGCGAGGCACCGCCGGTCAAACCCCATGCGTTCCACTCGCCGGAGAATGCCGATCGGCCGCACGTCGTGATACGGTTAGAGAAGCCAAGTCAGGTGCGCCGCCTGCAAATCGTCAATCGCAAGAACAGTCTCCATGAAAGGGCCGCCGGTTTGACGGTGTGGGTCGGCGACGACGAAGTCAACTGGCGTGAGGTTTGGCAGGCCGAAGCGGTCGCTGCGGCGTGGACGATCGACACCGGAGACGAATTGACGTGCCGCTATCTCAAGGTCGGCCTTCCGCGGACCGGCACGTTGCATCTGAAGCAGTTGATTGTGTTTGGCGAGTGAGCCGGAACGGAGAACGCAGCCGCCCCGAATCGGGCCACGAACACGGCGTGCAGCACGGCCGGCTCGACGCCTACAACCGTTTCGCCAGCACCCAGCGATTGCCGTCGCCGATGATGAAACTCTGCCACACGCCGTATCGCAACCCGTGGATCGTGAAGGCGTCGCGCGTGCCGCCGGTCTGGTTGATGATGTGGTCGAGCACGTCGTCGTCTTCCAGGAGATAGTCGGGCTGGCGAGCGGACCACAATGCGGCCAGCGCCGGATCGGCCGGATTGTTCAACCGCCCGCCGGACGCGCCGACCAGCCGGGCGACGTCCCGATCGGCCAGCCCGAAAGTGTAGTCGAAGATCGTCACGTCGCCGTGATAGGCCAAGGCACCGATCCGCCGGGTGGCGATCGTGGCGTCCTTCGGCAGATGGTCGCGGATCCAGACCGACGGGCCGACCAGGTTCTTGCCGGCCAAGACGTAGCCGGGAAACGTCTCCATCCGCGCCATCTTGGCCGTGCGATCCAGAAGGCCGGTCATCGCCAGCAGCAACGCGGAAGCCAACACGGCCGCGATCGGCAGCGCCGGCTGGGATATCCGCCGTACGAGCCGATGGATCAGCCCGGTCAGCCCGGCCCAGAAGAGGACCAACGCGGCCGGCAGATACGGGGCGAAGTAGCGTCCCGTATCGGTCCAGTCGGGCGACGAGTAGATGCCGAACGCCAGGCCAGCCGCCGTCACGGCAGCGAGCATTCCGGCGGTCGGTGCGTCGGCACGACGTAGGCGAAGATACCCGAGTACAAGCACCGGCAGCGCCAAATAGCCGGTGATCGGAAACGAGACGTTCGCACTGCGGCCAACGAGAAACTGATAGCCGTGGGCAATCACGTGAAACGGCCCGCTCGGTTTGCTGTGAAACGTGTTCGGCACGACGTCGCCGAAGTAGGCGTAGCGGAGTGCCGTGACCGCCGCGACCAGAGCGACCATTGTCAGCCCGCCGCGAATCAGCCGGCCCCGAATCAGACGACGATGGTCGCCGCCGTTTCGCCACGCCAGCACCAGGTAGATGGGATAGACGACGACCGCCTCGGGATGTACCAGGAACGCGAACGCGCCCAGCACCGCCAGCCAGAGCGAGTCGGAACTGCGCAACACGATCAGCACCATCGCCAACAGCATCGCCGCCAGCAGCCCGGTCTCCATGGCGGCCAGCGAGAAGTAGGTGAAATCGAAACTCAGGGCCAGCAAGATCACCGGCACCACGGCCAATCCCGCGGGAGGATCACCGCGTCGAAGCCGGGCGACCAAGTTCCGCCCGAGCAGCAGCGTCATCAACAGGCACCCCATCAGCAACAGGAATCCCAGCGCCTTGCCGGCCAGGATGGGATCGGTCACGGCCGCCAGCGGCGTGACGAACAACAGCCAGCCGATGTTCGTCACGCCCTCGACCGGGGCGTCGCCCGGTTGAAACACGAAGCCGTGTCCGGCCAGCAGATTGCGGACGTACTGCAAGCCGATGTAGGCGTCGTCGATGACGAAGTTGCGGATCTGATAGGCAAAATGGCCCACGCAGCCCAACGCGAGCGACATCACGGCCAGCGTGGAGGCGATCCGGCGGCGGTCATCTACAGCATCGTTCATGGCGGTTGGGGCTTCGTTGTCTCGCGTAACCAGCTATGCTACACCAGTTTACGTCAGAAGTGGCCACGTCGGCCGACGGGCAGTTCAGATTCTCGTAACCCACTCTGCTGCAACGAGTTGGCGTCGAACGAAGGTACTCATTCGCCGAACCCGTCAAGAGCCGTTCGTAGTGACCGCATTCATGCGG
>CAYYNP010000346.1:0-10005 GCA_964472545.1 uncultured Planctomycetaceae bacterium
GGCCCTCCGCCCGACGTTCGAGAAAACAGAAACGAGTTATGCGGAAAGAGAGTTGCAGTAAATAGTTCTGACCCCTTTTCCGACCCCTTTTCCTCTCCCCTTTTCCTCTTTTCCTTGACCCCTTTTCCTCCCCATAGCTCGTGGCCGAGATGGGTCGCTAGCCCTTCCTCGTACGGCTCTTTCATCCGCTACTCCATGCCGGCTTTGCCGGAGCTTTCCCTCCTGTGGCTCCGCCACCCCGATGCATTTTCCGGCAAAGCGCCAGAGATTGCAACGTCGATTGCGGAAAAGCGTCGGGGCCACCCGCGAGCTGGAAAACTTCCTCCCCACGCTGCTTAACGGCCGTGATGGATAACCGCCTCGCCATCCGAGGCGCTTTCTGAGGCCGAACGATTGAGGTCACCGGGTTGGCGGACCAACGGATTCGACGTTGGCGCGCCAAGAATTGTAGGCAACGAAACGACTTTTGAAAATCGAGCGGTGCGCCGACTCCGGTTCACCGACTTGTTAGGCATTCTTCGTGATCGGTAGCTAAGCGTAAACATCGTACCTGCAGAATGCCTCCTCAATTTCGCCCTGACTGTACTTCTGCATCAAAAGGGCATTGTCATCGTCCTCCAGCGTTGTGCGCCATCTTTCTTGCCATGCGTCGCTGAAGTAGCGCTGCAAATCAGAGAACATCATGGCGTCACGCAATAGTCCGGGAATCGTCGACGCGTATTCGGTTTCCGTAGCAGCGTCTACAAATTCACCTGTGAATAGTCGATCCAGCTCAGCGAGTGTCCGAACGCGAAAGTCGTAAAGCTCGGAAATCACGTCTCGCATTAGATCTTCCGTCACGCCTCTGTGTGGATGTTCCAGTTGAATACCAAGGTCCTTCATCTTCTTGGGGAGGTATTCGGAGATGCTTGGCGTATTGATCTCAATTTCTAGGTCGCCTTTTGCGGCGCGCGACACAACGCCCTGCGAATAGTCGTCAATCTGAGCAGCCAATTCGTCAAAACCAGCGTCGGCAAGTTCGAGCATGCCGGCATACAGGTGCAACTTCCTTTCAAGGGGTTTCGGCAATACCCCTGAGAACTTATAGCTACGATCGTGTGCGAGTTCCGCCCAGGCATGTTGAAGGACGGCCCGAACTTGAATCTCGAACACGAGCCCAGAATAGTCCTCAAACTCCGGGAGCCTAAGTCGGTCCGCACTAAGGCCACAAACAAAATGGACAGAGCGATATCCAATTTGATCGACGCCGAGTACAGCAGACTTGTCGAGGCTGTTTGCCTCATCGACGTCAAATGAACTGCAAATGAGCTCCGATGTGCGATCAACACCGGACTCAAGGAATGTAATGATCCGGATCCCCGCGACATCAGTAAGTTGCTTTGCTGGATTCTTATACTTTTTGCGTTTGATCTTCTCAAGAACCCCTTTGCGTGTCTTGGTACGACCGCTGACGCTGAGAAAGTCGATGCCCTGTTTCCTCAGCAATCCGTCAAGCAACCTGGTTAGCGCGCGAGTTAGCGATTCGTATTTCGGGAGAACGCTATCAACCCAGTTCTCGTGCATCTTGCCCTTCTTAATTCCTAACAGTAATTCTACGGCTCCGCGCCGTATAGGTCGTGACAGACGCGGATTATATTGTGGACAGGAGTATAGTAACCTGCTCCCGACGCCCGCCGCCTGGCGAAAGCCCCAACATGGCAATAACTTATCGCAAATCATGCCGAACTGCAAGCAATTGCATACATGGCGCTGCGCCGTAGAGCGTCCAGATTTCGGGCGATACACAGCCGAATCCGAGCCGCGGTGGCAAGAAGCTGCTCGATCAGTTTCGCGACAGGATGCGATCGCTGCATTACGCCTTGGTGACGGAGAAGTCTTACCGTCACTGGATGGTTGAATTCCTGCGTTTCCATCGAGCAGGTGGGCAGCGGCGCGGCTGGCACGGCCGATTCTCCGCGGAAGGTTCGGCCACTTCAACGGACTCGTTCGGAGAGCCGTTCGGGTGTGGCGCACACAAGAGGATCATTCCGGGCGTCAACGCACCAACGTAATGCGCTGAACACTGCCCATGATCCTCTGTGGCCTCTGTGGTAGTCATCCGGCCGCTCTGCACGGAGGCCGAGAATCCACCGCAGAGACCACCGAGAATTCACGCCGACGACTTGTTGCCCAGCCGCGATCTCGGCGCGCAATTACCGTGAATTATAACTCTTGTCAAGTTGCCGTCGTGTCGACTTACGGCGATCTCTGAATCGAGACCAGATTCTCAACACTTTGGTGTGCAACCACTTGCGATGCGTCGAGTGGGCCGTCTGTCGTCGTAAGTCCATTGTCGAGAGCCCGCTCGCGGGGGCAACAATGGCGGTCGACGCAACCCGTTGAAAACAAACAGGTTACGCGCACGAATGGACGTTGATGGACATTGGGATTTGCGCGGGCGTGTTGTCGGCCTCACGTGCATCGACGTAACTGAAGTCGTGGCAACCACTTGTCGCAGCAGACCGCCGGCCGGCGAATCGGGGCCAAGGCCGAAGTCGAACAAGATCTCGCGTGATCCCGGAGAGACGCTCGAATCCCATCGTGAGGCCATCCGGTCACGCCGGCTCGATGCGACCGTCGAACATTCGTAGCGTGTCGGTGGTGGTCTGCCGGCGGAAGTCGTGGTCGTGGGAGACGACGATCATGGCCTGGGGGAGGTCGGCGAGGATCGCCTGGAGTCGGGCGGTGGCGTCGTCGTCCAGTCCGGCGGCCGGTTCGTCCAACAGTAGCACGTCGGGTTGCATGGCCAATACCGTGGCCAACGCGACCAGCCGCTTCTCGCCGCCGGAGAGGCGGTAGGTGATGCGGTTCTGGTAGCCGGCCAGGCCCAACGCGTCGAGCGTGGCGTCGACGATCTCGTGGGCTTCGCGGCGGGTCTTGCCGAGGTTCATCGGGCCGAAGGCGACGTCTTCGGAGACCGTGGGGCAGAAGAGCTGATCGTCGGAGTCTTGAAACAACAGGCCCACCCGGCGGCGGACCTCGTGGAAATCGGCCTCACGCAGCCGCGGCTTGCCGAAGGCCTCGACCTGCCCACGATCGGGCCGCAACAGCCCGACGATCAGATGCAGCAGCGTGGTCTTGCCGCTGCCGTTGGCCCCGGTCAGCGCGATCCGCTGGGCGGGCTCCAGGCGGAAGTTGCAGCCGCAAAGCACGGGCCGGTCGCCCGGATGGGAGAAGTCGACGTCGCGGAGTTGGATCAACGGCTCGCTCATAACCACTCCACCCAGATCAGTACGCAAAGCAGCAGCGTCGTGGCAACGCAGAACGGCACGTCGCGGCGTCGAAAATGAAAGTGGTCGAGCAGGTAGAACCGTCCCCGAAACCCGCGGCACTTCATGGCGGCCACGACCCGTTCGCTGCGGTCGAAGCTGCGAACCAGCAGCATGCCGACCAGGTTGCCGAACGTGCGGTAAGTGTGTCGGTCCATTCGGGGCCGAAAGCCCCGGGTGCGCATCGCAGAGCGCATGCGGCGATACTCTTGGTGCAGCACGTCGAGGTAGCGGATCGTGAAGAGCATCAGGTGCGTGAGCTTGTCGGGCACGCGGAGGTGGCTCAAGGCGTGGCCCAGGGAGTTGGCATCCATGGGGCCCAGCAGCACCAGCAGCGTGAGCACGATGGCATTTCCCTTCAACGCCACCCGGGCACTGAGCAGAAGACCTTCACGGGAGAACTCCAGCGAGCCGAACTCCAGCAGCGACGTGCCGGGCGTGGTCAGCGGCAGCATCAGCCCCAGCAGGAGCATCACGACGTTCAACGGCAGCAACCGCCGCAGGACGGTTTGCCACGGCAGCCGGGAGATCGCCGCGCCGAGAGCCGCGGCCGCCAGTGCCGTGGCCAGCACGCGGAAATCGTCGGCCAGCGCCACCACGATCGAAAGCACGACCGCCGCAATGACCCGCGCGCGGGGATCGACCTGCGTCAGATACGACGTTGTGTCGGCAGCGACGGGTTGGAGTTGGTCGGGCATTGGGGGACGTGCTGATGACTAGGCGGCGGAATCGTCGGATGAAGCGGGATTCGACGGACGTTTTCGCATCGCAAGGAAGTAGCACGCGACGCCGGCAATCCCCAGGATGTAGCCCACCGCCCCGAGTACGTCCTGCATTCGGGTTCGCCGGCCATGCTCGTCCAATTGCTGCCGCAGCTCGACGATTTGGGTCCGCAGGGCCTGAAGTTCGCTGCCATCGGACGATGCGGCGGGATCTGGCGCCTCGTCGTGTGTGTGTGCGGCCGAAGCTGCTCGCGGTGGAAGATGCTTTGGCAACTCGGCCGCCGAGACGGTGCAGGAGGCGCCGTGCCCGTCGACCGTGCTGACGGTCAGGCGATGATCGCAGAGGAAGCGGGCCTCCAGGCGGAACTCACCCTTGTCGTCGGTCGTGGTTTCTCCAAGCGGCTCGCCCGCAGGGTCCACGGCAACGACGGAAAGGCCACGGGCAGGGCTGTTGGCGCCGTAATCGGCCCGGCCTTGAATCGTGGTGCCGTCGACCGTGGCGAAGAAGTTGATCTTGTGGGCCGACGCGGCGCCGGGAAGCAGGAGGCATACCAAGAGGGAGAGAATCGGCAACGGCCTAGCCATGTGACGGCTCCTTGTGATCGGGTACCAGCAACGGGGCATCCAACAGTTCCGGCCGCACCTTGCGCAACAGCACTACGACGGCGGCGGTTACCAGCCCCTCGACGACGGCCAGCGGGAGATGGGCCGCGGCGAGGATCTGGCCGGCCATCTGAAACTGCCTTCCGGCGGCAAGCAGGGAGCCGACGGCCAGAGATGCCCCCAATAGGGTCGCGGTGACTCCCACCATAAAGCCAATGCGGAACACGGCGGCCTCGGAACGGCTGCGAACGGCTCGGCGAAACAGGTAATGACAGATAACCGCCGGCAGGGCCATGATCAGCGTGTTCACGCCGAGACTCGTCAGCCCGCCGTGGGAGAAGAAGACCGCCTGCAACAGCAGGGCGATCAACACCGCAGGAAAGGCGGCCCATCCCAGCACGAGCCCCATCAGCCCGATGAGCGTCAGGTGCTCGGTCGTGGCCGGCAGGGGTACGTGGATCATCGAGATCACGAAAAACGCCGAGCTGAGCACGGCCGCCCGCGGGATCCGCTCGAAATCGAGCTTCCGCAGCCCGACGGCCGTGCCGATCGCCGCGGCCGCGGCGCCGACCGCCAGGACCTCCCTTCCATGGGGTGTGCCGGCCAGGATGCCTTCGTAGATGTGCATGGCGGGTATCGTCGAAGCAGATATGCTGTATGCCCCAATTCCCCGGTGTTACTGTCGCGTGTATTGTAACACTGGCGTGGGCGAGAGTCGAGGGGCCGACCGCGCTTACGCGTCCAGAGAACATGCGAGCCGATGCCCCCCGTCTAAGGACGGGTTTGCCCCAACGGCCGGTTTGCCGTATTCTTGCGGGGGAGGGTGGCCGTCTGCGCTCTCGCAACCCACCACTTTGAGTGGATCATGCCCAAGCCAAGAGACCGCCGGAGGAACATGAGCCGTTCAGGGCTGCCCGTTTCGTGGTCTGCCGACGGTCCTGTTGTCACACGTCGAACGATGCTGGCCGCCACCGCGTGTGCCATCTGCGGCTGCAAGGCCGACGCCCAACCCAGCCAGCGGCAAGCGGCACCGGCCGACTTCGGCTACGAGGTGGTCAATACCTACCCCCACGACCGCAACGCCTTCTGCCAGGGGTTGGCGTTTGCCGACGGATTTCTCTACGAAAGCACGGGACAGTACGGCGAATCGTCGTTGCGGAAGGTCGACGTCGAGACCGGGCGCGTCGTACAGAGGCTGGTGCTGCACCGGAATTACTTCGGCGAAGGGATGACGATCTTCGGCAACGACATCGTGATGCTCACCTGGAGGAGCCAGGTCGGATTCGTCCTCGACAAGCAGTCGTTTCGGCAGAAGAGTGCCTTCCGCTACTCGGGCGAAGGCTGGGGGATTACGCACGACGGCAAACACTTGATCGTCAGCGACGGCACGGCCGTGTTGCGGTTCTTCGACCCGAAGACGTTGCGCGTCGTCGGCCGGCTGACGGTTCGCAGCCGGGGGCGTCCGGTGACCAACCTCAACGAGTTGGAGTACGTCGAAGGCGAGATCTTTGCCAACGTCTTCGAGACCGATTCTATCGTGCGGATTGCACCGGATACGGGAACGGTCAGCGGCCGGATCGATCTTCGCGGGCTGATCAGCCGCCGCGAGCGGAGCCACATCGACGCCGTGCTCAACGGCATCGCCTACGATCCGGCCAAGAAGCGGCTGTTCGTCACCGGCAAGGACTGGCCGAAGCTGTTCGAGATTCGACTAGTGGAAAAGTAACGCGTGTGGCGAGTCGGCGCCCGGCCGATTCACTGGACTAGCCGTGGCTTGCCGCCGGAGCCCATGCCGCCTACGTTCGGGCCGTCGACGATCTCGATCGTCAACATAGGCAAGTAGGAGCCGCCGCTGGGGTTCAACCAAGCTGCGTGGATCTTATAGGCCATCAAACCGCGGCGCTCGCCCTGCAGGTTGGCCGTTGGTGAGCCGTACTTGCTCGGATCGGTCTCCTGCATGCCGACGTCGCTCTTGAAGACCGGAGAGACGAACGTCTGGCCTTCCACAATGCCGGGCAGGGCCATGATCACGTCGTGGTCGCTCACCGGATCGACCCCGACCACGTTATCGAGCACTTTGCAGCCCTCCAGATCGGGATGCGGCTCGGTACCGTTCGGCCACTCGAGGTCCTGCAGATGAGTCGTCCCCAAGGAGCTTTCCAATGCGGTGCCCTCGGCCAGGAAGTCGATCGTCGAATACAACTCTTCGGGCCCGAAGGGAAACGTCCCGTACGTCGTGACGTCGAACATCGCCTCGTCGCCGACTTGGCCGGTGGGCAAATCCAGGACGACCCCCACCGGCAGATCGATGTAGCCGTCGCCGTCGTTGTCGGTGATCAGATCCTCCGAGTCTTCGATGCCGTACTGCTGCGCGAGGGCCTCGATCGCAGGCTCGTCGCTGTCGATCATTTCCTCGTCGATCAGAAAGCGAAACTTCGGATTGGGCGAGTAGGCCACCGCCGACGCGACGGCCTCCGCAGTGTCGATACCGAAGGCGCGGGCAAAGAACAACGGGATGGCATTGCCGTGGTTCTGACTACGGCGTAGCGTCACGCGCACGGCGTCGTAGTCGTAGCAGTTCGGCGAGAAAACTCTGGTGCCGGGATTCCAGGTTCCGTAAACGACGTCGGCCGGATCGAGTACCTCGCCGTCGCCGACGCCGTTGAGTTCGGCGTACGTGACGGCAAGATTCTTGGCGGCGGACGGATCGGCGTACATCTCCATAGCACACGCCAACACGGCGGCGTCGGCTCCTGCTTGGAGTTCCGCCTTCTGAACGGATATGTAACCAACGTCGACCGCGAAGGCCAGAAAGGCCATCATGACGATCATCATGAAGACGGTGAAGACCAGTACGGTGCCGGAGCGTGAACGGCGGGCGGCAGAACGGCGAACGGACGGACGCGCGGGTTTCATGATGTCAGCCTTAGGCTAGGTGCTGCGAGTCAATGCTTCGCCGCCGACGCGAAGCGGTCGTAGGGCTCCTTTGCACGTGACAAACGTTGTTCTTTCCGGGAACTAGGGCACAAGAACGAGCGCGGGGCAGGTTCTTGGCCTGCCCCGACGAGTCGAAAATCTGGTGTATGGGATCTGTACGTATTGCCTGAAGTCAGGCTCTATTGCACCAGCCACACCGGCGAGTGTACGAAGTAGCTCTGCTGCGTTTCGCCGGTCGCCGGGATGCCACCCGTGGTTTGGATCAGGGCGGGTTGGATGACAACTCGTTTGCTGGACATCCTGCCCGTCAGCTTCACTTCCATGATACGGATACCGGCAAACATCACGATGGTGTAGTTGGCGTTGTTGCCGTTGCCGGCGACGCTGCTGAAAATGGGGATGATCCGCGGCTCGCCCATGATGGCGGCCAATTCGTCCTTCACGCCGGCGCTGATGCCCGTATCGCCGTTGAGATCCAGTTCGCCGTTCTCATCAAAGGTCAACTCTCCACCGTGATAGGCCAGGTCGTCGTCGCTAATGCCTTCGAGGATCTGTCGGGCGATGTCGTTGGTGCTGTTGTTGTTGCTGCCGATGTCGACCGTACCGCGGTTGCCCGGCGAACCGGTACCCTGCGGGAAGAGGTTCACCTCGAGGATGCCGTCGGAGCCGCTGACCACTTGACCGAGTTGGCTGTCCCAGGTCCAATTGTCGGAACCGACGCCCGCCATCAGGTCGTTCCAGGTATCCTCATCCAGGGCAAACGGCAGCAGTTCGAGGTTTCCGCTGCCGTCGGACGGCGGACCCCAACCGCCGAAGTTGGAGACGAACATTGCCGTGGCCTGGGCGCTGCTTGTGAAGCTGTTGATGCCCAACGTGCGGGCGAAGAAGGTCGAGGCGGGGCCGTTCTGATACCCATCCTTGCGCACGTGGACGCGTACGGCGTTGTAGAGGGTGGGATCGTTGAACGTCATGCTCTCCCCCGGCTCAGAGTAGTTGGCCAGGTAGCCTATGGTCACGTCTTCGTAGCACAACGACGGCGACGCTCCGGCGACTTGATTGTAGCCGGCGAACTCGGCGGCGGCGTCGCGGCTGAGTTCCTCGCGATACCAGGGGTTGGCCTCGCCGGTCAGCGTCGATTCGTCGATCAACTCCCAGGCGGCGGCCAGCGCCGAGGCGTCGGCCGAACTCTGCAACTCGGAACGAACGACGTTAACGTAGCCTAGGTCGACGGCAAACGCCAGGAAGCCGAACATCATGACCATCATCACCACGCATAACACCAGCACGTTACCCGATCGATCTCGACGGCGGCGGTGGGTCTTCATTTTGGCGTCTCCTCGAAATGGCCGATCGTCTCCGACACGGGGAAGGCCCGCTGTGAGTTGGGCTTACTGCTGGGGATGGATATACCACGGGGACTCGATCTCGACTTCGGTTCCGTCGGCCGTGTATCCGCGGATTCTCTGCAGCACCAGCGTCGTCACGCGGTGGGCGGAGAAGCCGATGCCGGAGTGGGCCACGGAGATCTGCGGCTTGTACCCGTTGAGGTTGGTCATCTCTGTCGCCACGGAGGCCTTGAGATAGCCCTGGCCCCCGAAGTTACCCCAGGTCGTCGACGTGCCGTTGACGATCTCGAATTGCAGCATGCCGTCGGCGATCTCCATGGCGTGCGTCCAGCAGATGACTTCGCCCGGCTGTGCCAGCACGTCGCCGTTGGGAAACCGCCGATCGCTCAGCGCGACTTCGCCGTCCCAAAGCTGCAACTGCAGTCCGCCGGGCGCGTAGGTGGGTATGGCCTGGGCGTTGATGTCGAAGACGGCATGGAGCCCTTCGATGTGGCCCAGCGGCGAGAAGGCACACGTGATTTGCGGCGCGTCGTTCACGGCGTCGGGATCGCCGACGACCAACTCCCAGTCCTCTTCCACGCGAACGAGAGCTATCGTGTCATCATCGTCGGCCCAACTGACGCCGGTCCAGAAGGTTGCCAACAGCAGGGCCACAAGACACCGACGCAACCAAGTGCGCACGCCGACCGCAGGTTGACCGTTCACGATAGTTCTCCTCTGAAGAGAGACGCGACTGGCGACGGCACACCGGCCTGCGGCGGGCCGCCGAAGTGACAAGCACCTTTCGCCTTCGGTCAACCGGCAACCAACGAGACGAGGGTCGCCGGCTCGGCAACCAAAGGGTTCAGGCAATAGTAAATGTAGGTCGCGTTTCGCGGTCGGTCAAACGCGCCGCTTCAGAGCAACGGGGAATCTGCGGGCTTCTATGCGCCGGGAGCGCGGCAGTACCGGTTGCCCGCGTTTTGACGAGGCAAGCCGTGGGGTGGCTGGGGTCGAGGTGCGAGGAACGAACACCGAGCCCCCAGGCGTTGAGTCCCGGAGGACCGTCCACTGGGGGCTCCGCACTCGTTCCTCGTGCGTCGACCCCAG
>CAYYNP010000347.1:0-9923 GCA_964472545.1 uncultured Planctomycetaceae bacterium
GGGCGTGAAGAACTTCCTCTCGGTAGGCAACGTCTTCATCGCCGGGCCGATCCAGGTGCTCAGCTACTCCTACTTCGCGGCCGACTTCCCGGAGACCTTCCGCACCGCGACGCAGATTCGCGAGATGATCGAGAAGAACGGTTGGACGAAGGTCGTCGCCTTCCAAACGCGTAACCCGATGCACCGGGCTCACGAGGCGCTGGTGAAGATCGCCATGGAGCGCGAAGGCGCCGACGGCGCCGTGATCCACATGCTCTTGGGCAAGCTGAAGAAGGGCGACATCCCGGCCGACGTCCGCGACGCCGCGATCCGCAAGATGGTCGAACTCTACTTCAAGCCGAATAGTTGCGAAATCACCGGCTACGGCTACGACATGCTCTACGCCGGCCCGCGTGAGGCCGTGTTGCACGCCGTCTTCCGTCAAAACATGGGTGCCTCGCACCTGATCGTCGGCCGCGACCACGCCGGCGTAGGCGACTACTACGGGCCGTTCGACGCCCAAGAGATCTTCCACAAAGACGTGCCCGAGGGCGCGTTGGAGTTGAAGATCTTCGAGGCCGATCACACCGCCTACTCGAACGTTGTGGGCGACGTGATCATGATGCGTGAGGCCCCGGAAGGCCACAAGAAAGAGGACTTCGTCTTCCTCTCCGGCACCAAGGTTCGCGAGAAGCTCTCCAACGGCGAGGACCTGCCTCCCGAGTTCGCGCGGCCGGAAGTGGCGAAGATCCTGATGGACTTCTATCAGTCGCTGCCGGCGGAGTAGAACGGCCGCCGGGGCAAGAGGAACGCGAAAGAGACGTGCCATGGACCTGATCACCGTCACCCGCCAAGCCGGTATGCAGTTCAGCATCGGCGTGCGCGGGCACGGCGTGGCCAGCGACCTGTCGGAGAAGGACGGCGGCGAAGACCGTGGCCCATCGCCGGTGGAGTTGTTGGCCGGGTCTTTGGGAACGTGCATCGCGATGATGGTACAGAGTTACTGCCAGCGGCACGGTTTCGACGGCGACGTCGACGTGAGCATGACGCTGGAGATGGCCGATAAGCCGAAACGAGTGGGGCGTTTTGTCATCGACCTCGGGCTGCCCGAAGGTGTGCCCGAGGACAGAATCGACGCAATCAAGCGAGTGGTCGAACGGTGTCCGGTCCACGAGACCCTTAGGAACCCGCCGGCCGTTGACGTTGAAATTGTGTAGGCCGGGATTGCCGCGGCAGCCCGGTATTACCAGACCGCCTGGACGATAGGAGAAATCTCATGGCGATGATCGAATTGGGTGGCAAGCAGATGGAAATCGACGAGGACGGGTTCATCCAGGACCCGGAGGCGTGGGACGAGGCGGTTGCAGCGAGCCTTGCGTCGACCGAAGGCGTCGACGAGTTGACCGAGGATCACTGGAAGGTGGTCAAGTACCTGCGGGACTACTACCTCGAGTTCAATATGGCTCCGATGATCCGCAAGCTTTGCAAGTCGACCGGCTTCAAGCTGAAGGAGATCTACGACATGTTCCCCAGCGGCCCGGCGAAGGGCGCCTGTAAGGTGGCCGGATTGCCGAAGCCGACCGGCTGCGTCTAGTCCGGCGACGGCGTGGCAGGCCGTTGCGGCGAATGCATGTTGCCTGTGGGCAGCCGTTTTGCGGCTGTCCGGCATGTTCCATGCGGCGGCACAAGACGGTTGGCTGAGCCCCTTTGCCCTGATCGAGGCCCCGGATGAGTTCGTTCGGCGAGTTGTTGCGTCAAGAGAAGGAGGCCGTCGCCCGGCGATGGTTCGAGGACGCTCTCTCGACGTACGCCGACGAGGCCGCGGCCGCTTTCGCCCGGCAAAAGGACCCGTTTGCCAACCCGGTCGGTCATAGCCTACGCGAAGGGACAGCCGCGATCCTCGACCTGTTGCTCGATGTGTTGCCCGACGGTGGCGATGCCGATGCCGAGCAGCTTGGTCGGCGATTGCACCCGATCGTCCGCATTCGGGCGATCCAACAGTTTTCGGCGTCCGAGGCGGTCGGCTTCGTGTTTGCTTTGAAGCGGGCCGTGCGGGCGGTGTTAGGTAAGGCGACGAAGGAGTCGCGAATGGCGGCGGCGTTGGCGGCCTTCGACGAGCGGGTCGACCGCGTCGCGCTGGTTGCCTTCGACGTCTATACCTGCTGCCGCGAGGAGGTCTTGCTGCTTCGCGTTAACGAGGCGAAGCGGCGGTACTCCTGGGTCGTGGACAAGTTGGCCAAACACGGGTATGATCCGGGTTTGGCTTGTAGCGGGTCGGACGCCGGGGGAGCCAGCGAGGGCGACGCGGCCTGCGGCGGGGCGAGCAATGGGGCGAGTCAACCGCAGCCCGGGCCTGTCCGGGCCGATTTGAAGTGAGAACGCTCGAGGATGTGAACGTGCAACGAGAGGGTCTTCGATGAACGTTTTGGTTTCCCTGGCGGCCGTGGCCGGTCTGTTTCTGCTGGGCTTGGCGGGCGCCGTGCCGGGGATCGACATGCTATTTGGCGTGGTCGTGCCCTACGTGGCGATTGCGCTGTTTCTCGTCGGTTTGGCCTGGCGCGTGATTACCTGGGCCAATGTGCCGGTGCCGTTTAGGATTCCGACGACCTGCGGCCAGCAGAAGTCGCTGCCGTGGATCCGGCAGGAGAAGCTCGACAACCCCCACAACACGATGGGTGTGGTCGGGCGGATGTTGCTCGAAGTGCTCTTCTTCCGGTCTCTGCTGAAGAATACCAAGTCGGAACTCGTGCAGAAGCGGCGGCTGATCCACTACATCGACCTGTCGCTTTGGCTGGGTGCCATTTTGATGCACTGGTCGCTGCTGATCATCCTCATTCGGCACCTGCGCTTCGTCACGCTGCCGGTGCCGGGCTTCGTAACCCTGATCGGCGAGGCCGAGGGGTTCCATCACCTCGGCGCTCCCGTATTCCGCGTCACGTCGATCGTCTTCATCGGCGCGTTGGTCTACCTGTTGGGCCGAAGGCTGTTCAACTCTCGCCTGAGGTACATCTCGCTGCCGAACGACTACTTTCCGTTGTTTCTGCTGTTGGGGATCGGCGTCAGCGGCTTTTGGCTGCGGCACGTCAGCCGCACGGATATCTCCGGCGTGAAGGAGTTGGCCGTCGGGCTGGTGACGTTCAAGCCGGTGGTGCCGGAGTTGCACTTCCTGTTCTTCGGCCATCTGTTTCTGGTCTGCGTACTGCTGGCCTGCTTTCCGTTCAGCAAGCTTAGCCACATGGCCGGCGTGATGCTCAGCCCGACGCGAAACCTGGCGAACAACAACCGGATGCGGCGGCACGTCAACCCCTGGGACTACGAGGTCAAGGTTCATACGTACGAGGAGTATGAGGATGAACTCAGGGACAAGATGAAGGCCGCCGGAGTCCCGGTGGAGAAGGAATAGCGATGCCCAAGCCAGACGAACCTGAATATTACAAGCAGGAAGACCTGCTGACGATCGATTCCAATCCGCCTTCCACGCCGTGGACGGATACGCCGGTCGATTTTCGCCCCGGGACGTTCATCTACCCCGGCAAGGCGAAGAACCTCAAGATTCTCGATCTGCCGAACCCTCGCGATTGGGCCGTCACCGACGACGACTGGAAATTGCCCGAGGATTGGCAGCAGACCGTGCTCGAGGGGATGGCCGATCGGCTGAGCAAATACCGCTCGTTCAAGCTCTTCATGGACATCTGCGTCCGTTGTGGAGCCTGTGCCGACAAGTGCCACTTTTTCATCGGCAGTGGCGATCCGAAGAACATGCCGGTGTTGCGGGCCGAGTTGCTGCGGTCGATCTACCGCAAGGACTTCACCGCCGTGGGCAAGGTGCTCGGCAAGCTGGCCGGCGGACGCGAGTTGACCGTCGACGTGATCAAGGAGTGGTTCTACTACTTCTTCCAGTGCACCGAATGCCGGCGCTGCTCGGTCTTCTGCCCCTACGGGATCGACACGGCCGAGATCACCATGATGGGCCGCGAATTGCTCGGTCTGTTGGGGATCTACATCAACTGGATCATCGAGCCGGTAGCCAACTGTTTCCGGCTGGGCAACCACCTGGCCATCCCGCCGCACGGCATGGTCGACACGCTCGACTTCATGGTCGACGACATCGAAGAGGCCACCGGCATCCGCGTCGAGTTGCCCATCAACAAGAAGGGCGCCGAGGTCCTGCTGGTCATTCCTTCCGGCGATTTCGTGGCCGACCCGGGTATCTATACCTGCATGGGCTACATGCTCTTGCTGAACGAGTTGGGGATCGACTACACCTTCAGCACGTTCGCCTCCGACGGCGGCAACTTCGGGCTGTTCACGTCGCACGAAGCGATGAAGCGGCTGAACGCCAAGATTTACGCCGACGCCAAGCGCCTGGGCGTAAAGTGGATTCTCGGCGGCGAGTGCGGCCACATGTGGCGGGTGATCCATCAGTACATGGACACCATGAACGGCCCGGCCGATTTCCTCGAGGTGCCCAAGTCGCCGATTACCGGCACGGTGTTCGAGCACGCCCGCTCGACGAAGATGATCCACATGATGGAGTTCCTCTCCGACCTGATCCACAACGGCAAACTGAACCTCGACCCCTCGCGAAACGACCATATCCGCGTTACCTTCCACGATTCCTGCAACCCGGCTCGAGCGGCGGGCATTTTGGAAGAGCCGCGATACGTGCTGCGGAACGTCTGTAACCACTTCTACGAGATGCCCACCAACACCATCCGCGAGCAGACCTTCTGCTGCGGCGGCGGAGCGGGGCTGGGGACCGACGAGAACATGGAGATGCGGCTTCGCGGCGGCCTGCCCCGCGGCAACGCCGTGCGATACGTGCAAGAGCAACACGGCGTGAACCAGTTGGCCGCCATGTGCGCCATCGACCGGGCCACGCTGCCAACCGTCTGCGACTACTGGGCCCCCGGCGTGAAGGTCACCGGCATCACCGAGTTGGTCGTCAACGCGATGATCCTCAAAGGCGAGGGCGAGCGGACGCAGAACTTGCGGTTGGAGGCGATTCCGGGCAGGGAAACCGACGACAACGACGAGGAAGGCGACGAAGGAGGAAACTCTTCCGATGAGTGATAAACCCAAAATCCTTGCCGGCCTGGTCCTCTTCCTAGGCCTGGCGACGTTCCCGATCTGGTACACGCTCGGTTCCGCGTCGTCGGGATCCGGCAGTGCCCTGCCGCCCGACTTGGACGCGCCCACCGGCGCCCCGCTGATGTTCAGCACGGCCTGGTCGGCAGTCTGCGACGACTCGGACGAGAACGTCGATCAGAAGAAGCTCGAGGGAGCTTTCAAGAAGAACGACACCGCGTGGCCCGGCGAAGCCAAATTGACGGCCGATCCGGCGGGCGGGAAATGGCGCGTCGTTCACGAGAAGACGCCCTACCTGGTGGTCCGCAATGAAGAGACCGTCGACGTCTACGACGGCCGCTGCGTCGAGAGCCGCGAGTGGATGGTCGCCCGACATATGGACCTGTTGATCGACTGGCGGAACCAGGTGGTCCGCGAGGGCGGCAGCACACACGCGTCGGTCTGCTTCGAAGGGCAAGAACATATGATGAGCCTGACCGGGACCTGCATGAAATGTCATGAGAGCCGGCAGGGCTTCTGTGCCAAGTGTCACGAATACGCCGACGTCTCGCCGGTCCGCCCGCTGCACTATGCTGCCGAGGGCAACGGACGCATCCGCTGCTGGGACTGTCACGTGGCGCCGGACACCGTAGAAGCCCCCCAGCCGGAAGGAGACTGAAGGATGGACGAGAACAGACGCAGTTTCCTGAAGAAAGCCGGCTCCGCGGCGCTGGGCCTCGGGTGCGGCTTCCCGCTGCTCTCCGGCTGCTGTGGTCACGGCGAGCACGCACACGAGGCCGACCCGAACCAGCGGGCGATGGTCGTCGATATCGAGAAGCTCAAGAACCCCGCGGTCCGCCAGAAGTGCATCGACGCCTGCCATAGTGCCCACAAGGTGCCCGAGGTGGAGCGTCCCAATCCGCGTGCCAAGCAGTGGATTTGGAGCGAGGAGTTCGCCAAGGCGCTTCCCGGCCAGATGCACGCTTCACAGACCGAGCACTTCGAGGGCCTTGACGTGCTGGTGCTCTGCAACCACTGCACCAGCCCGGCCTGCGTGAAGGTCTGTCCGACGGCCGCCACCTGGAAGCGGCCGAGCGACGGCATCGTGATGATGGACATGCACCGTTGCATCGGCTGCCGCTATTGCATTATGGGCTGTCCGTACGGCGCGCGGAGTTTCAACTGGCAAGACCCCAACGCCGAGGGCGAGACGGTCGCCGGCGAATACCCCGAGCGGAGCCGGGGCGTGGTCGAGAAGTGTACCTTCTGTACCGAGCGGATCCGCAAGGATCAGGACCCGCTCTGCGTGGAGGCGCTCAAAGGCGACCCGGAGGCGGAAGGCGCGCTGACGTTCGGAAAGCTCTCCGACGAGCCCGTCGCCGCCAAGCTACGCGACAACCACACCGTTCGCCGGCTTCCCGGTTTGGGAACCGAGCCGAACGTCTACTACATATTGCCGAAGCCTCAGCCTGAGGACCCTCAGCCTAAGGACCCTCAGCCTAAGGACCCTCAGCCTAAGGACCAGGCCTAACGTCGACTACATTGTGTGAGGACGGCATGCCGAAGCACGCAATCCCAAGAAGCGGACGATCCCGGATCCGGCCCGGATTCCGGCGAGTCACGATGTAGGAAAGGAACCATGAGCGACACCAATTCGGACAAGATGGTGAGCCACCTGATCAAGCCGATCGTCAAGACCAGCGGCACCTACTACCTCGTGGTAGCCCTGCTGGGCGCCGGCGTGGCCTGGGGCTTCTATGCCTGGATGCACCAATTGTGCTACGGCCTGGGCGTGACGGGACTGAACAACACCGTCGCCTGGGGAGTCTACATCACCAACTTCGTCTTCTTCATCGGCATCAGCCACGCCGGCACGCTGATCTCGGCCATCCTGCGCGTCAGCGGGGCCGAATGGCGGCGGCCGATCACCCGAGCCGCCGAGGCGATTACCGTCTTCGCGTTGGTGATGGGCGGCAGCCAGATCATGTTCGACTTGGGCCGTCCCGACCGTGGCCTGAACGTGATCGTCTACGGGCCGCTACGTTCGCCGTTGTTGTGGGACGTGATCTGCATTTCGGTCTATCTGCTCAGTTCGATCTTCTACCTGCTGCTGCCGCTGATCCCCGATCTGGCGATCCTCCGCGACAACCGCGAGGTGACCGGCTGGCGCAAGGGCTTCTATCGCATCTTTGCACTGAACTGGGACGGCAACGCCGAGCAGAAGCGCCGCCTGGAGAAGGTGATCGGCATCATGGCCATTGCGATCATCCCGATCGCGGTCTCGGTGCACACGGTCGTCTCCTGGATCTTCGGCATGACCATTCGCCCGATGTGGCATTCGACCATTTTGGGGCCGTACTTCGTCGTCGGGGCGATCTTTTCCGGCATCGCCGCACTGCTGCTGGCGATGGCGATCCTGAGGAAGGTCTACCACCTCGAAGACTACCTCAAGCCGGTCCACTTCAAGTTCCTCGGCCTGTTGCTGTTGACGATGACCGGGCTGTGGTTCTACTTCACGTTGTGCGAGTACCTGACCACCGGCTACGGCGGGCTGGAAGAGGAGTGGGGCGTCTTCATGTCGAAGATGACCGGCCACTTCGCCGGGCTGTTCTGGCTGATGGTGGGCTTGATGGTGATCGCGTTCATCCTCTTGCTGTTCTGCGGGAAATGGCCGATCGGGGCTACGGTCTGCGCTTCGATTTTCATCGTGGTGGGTATGTGGATCGAGCGCTATACGATCGTGGTGCCCACACTGAACGAACTCGTCGGACGCGGTTACGACGCGCCGATCTACAGCCCCAGTTGGGTCGAGTGGTCGATCACCGGGGCCAGTTTCTCCGCGTTTATCTTGTTGTACGTGCTCTTCGCCAAGATGTTCCCGATCATCTCGATTTGGGAAATGGAGGAAAGCGAAGAGGCGATTGAAGTCAAGCTCGAAGCGTTGAAGAGCTACTTGCCGACGGCCGTGTCGGCGACGACCGAAGGTTAGCTAGCCCTTGGATCTTGTGCGAATTGCTGGAGCGAAGCATGAACATCGAAACCTTGTTTGAGACGCCCGGCATCGGCGGTCTGGTGGCCTGCGTTGTGATTGTGAGCCTAGTCAGCACCTACGCCTTGACCGTCCGCTGGATTTCCAAGGGCCAGGAAGAACAGACTGAAGAGTAAGGAACCGTAACGCGCGGCAGAGTACGTCGCACGTCGACCAGACGTTTAACATTTGACCGGTAACCGGAAGCCCGTTGCCGCCGCTCGGCTGAAGCACCAGCAAGGCCGGCGCGACGCAAAGAGCAATCCCCGAGTCCAAGTTGAAAGGGAGGGATCATGAGTGATTCCAACGGGAGTAAGACTCCTTTACTCGACGAACTGGAAAAAGGGCCTTGGCCAAGTTTCGTCACCGAAATCAAAGCCATGGCCGGCGAAAAGGAGATGTGCCAGGACTTGCTGGGACAGCTCGAGAAGTCCTATCGCGACAAGATGGGCTACTGGAAGCACGGCGGCATCGTGGGCGTGATGGGTTACGGCGGCGGCGTCATCGGCCGCTATTCCTTCCTGGCCGAAGAGTTCCCCAACGTGGCCCATTTCCACACCGTGCGGATCAACCAGCCGATGGGCTGGTTCTATACGTCCGACGCGCTGCGGACGCTCTGCGACATCTGGGATCGTCACGGCTCCGGCCTGACCAACATGCACGGGTCGACCGGCGACATCGTCTTCCTGGGCACCGTGACCGACGAACTGGAACCGATCTTCGAGGAGCTTACGGCCAAGGATTTTGACCTCGGCGGATCGGGCTCCGACATGCGGACCCCAAGTTGTTGCGTGGGGCCGGCCCGTTGCGAGTGGGCCTGCTACGACACGCTGAACTTGACCCAAGACCTGACGATGCACTTCCAGGACGAGTTGCACCGCCCGGCCTTCCCCTACAAGTTCAAGATCAAATGCGCCGGCTGCGGCAACGACTGCGTCGCTTCGGTGGCCCGGTCCGACCTCTCGATCATCGGCACCTGGCGCGACGAGATCCAAGTCGACCAGGACGAGGTCAAGAACTACGTCGACGCGGGCATGAACATCCACAAGGATATCTACGCCAACTGCCCCACGAAGTGTGTCTCATTCGAGGACGGGAAGCTCGAGATCGACGACGAAAACTGCGTGAAGTGCATGCACTGCATCAACGCTATGCCCAAGGCTCTGCGGCCGGGTAAGGATCGCGGTGCGACCCTCTTGATCGGGTCCAAGGCGCCGATCGTCGAAGGTGCATTGCTCTCCTCCGTGTTGGTGCCGTTCATCAAGCTCGAGCCGCCTTACGACGAACTGAAAGATCTGATCGAACGGATCTGGGACGTCTGGGGCGAGCACGGCAAGAACCGCGAACGCGTCGGCGAGTTCATCCAGCGCGTCGGGTTGGGCAACTTCCTCGAAGAGATCGAGGTCGAGCCGGTCGTCGAGATGATTGCCCATCCGCGAGAGAACCCCTACATCTTCTTCGAAGAGTACTACGACGAAGACGACGAAGAGGACGAGGACGACGAATAGGGTGATCGGACCGATGTGTCCGGCGACCTCCAACGCATACACTTTTTCTAGGAGATAGTCGATGGCGGATAGAAAAACGGATATCGGGCCTCCGAACTACGAACAGTTCCTGCCCCCGGTAATCAAAGCCAACTATGGCAAGTGGAAGTACCACGAAGTGGTCAAGCCCGGCGTGATGGTCCACGTAGGCGAGTCGGGCGACAAGCTCTACACCGTCCGCGCGGCCTCGCCCCGGCTGCTTTCGATCAAGAAGATCCGGCAGTTCGCGGATCTGGCCGACAAATACTGCGACGGCCACCTGCGGTTCACCAGCCGCAACAACGTCGAGTTCCTCACCACGG
>CAYYNP010000348.1:0-9905 GCA_964472545.1 uncultured Planctomycetaceae bacterium
CTCGGAGCCAGTCCCCTTTTTCCACTCCCGCGAATCGACTTTGCAGTTCTCCTGGCACGTGGCGCGGGCAGCGGCCACAGAAGTGATGCGGCAGCGGTGCCCGGGCTGGAATCTGGGAACCCGCCAGAGTTGAGTGTGCCACTGCTTCGCAGAAACAGTGCTCTGCACGCGGGATGCGGGGCGGCACTGCTTCGGCAAAGCAGTGGCACACGCGACCGTCAGCTCTCGAAATCACTGCCGCGTGGTCGCCTGACGCACTCCGTCGACGTACTTCGCGAACGTGTCGACGGCCGCGGCAAATTCGACGGTCCGCACGGCCGCGTCGGACTTCCAGATCGGACCGTCCAGCACGTAAACGGCGATCAGGTAGCGGTGCGTGGTGCCGCGCATCACCACGTCAAAGGTGAACTCCATGCCGTCGTGGCCGCGGCGATCCTCGACGGGCCGCTTCTCGACCAGCGCATAGCCGCGGTTGTTGACCAGGTCGTTCTCCAGCGCCTTGGCCCAGAAGTCCAGCTTGCTTTGCCGCGAGACCTCGAACTGCCGGAGCCAGAGTTTCGACGCGTCGGGCGTGATCGCCTTGAGTTCCTCGCGGTCCTTTTTGACGACCAGGAAGTCGTCCAACGGCCCGATCGAAATCCCGCCGGGCAACAACGACGACGCATCCGGTACGTTCAGCTTCTTCAGTTTCTCGGTGCCGTCGACCGCTCCGAAGCTGCCGGTGAGGTTGTCGACGCCGACGCGGTTGATCCATGCAAACGGGCTGTCGTCTTCCGGGTAGCCGAACTTCGCCGACGGCGAGCTGGACGTGAAGGTGACGTCGATCTTCGAGTAGGCGATCTTCTCGGAGAGTTCGCTGAGCGTGCCCTTGAGACCCTCGATCAGGGCCGTCAGACGCAGCAACTCCGATTCAAGGCGGATCACGTCCTCGATCTCGTCGGCCTTTTCCAACAGCGCCAGCACGCGGCGCCGCGACCAGTCGGCCGTTTCGATCCGCAGGTTCAGATCGCGATACTCGCTGGTCACGTCTTCATTGCGAATCGACTGGCTGACGATGCTGCCGAAGTTGGGCATCAGGGCCACCAGGTCCTGGAATCCCGCGGCGGGAATTCGACAGACGACGTGGCGGTCTTGCCGCAACTCGAGATAGCCGCCGGCGTTTTCCACCGCCAGGACGAACCGCTCCAACGCCGCGTCCGCGTCGGGCGCCGCGATGCCGAAGATGGCCGAGTAAATCATCTGCCGGCCGGGCTGCGAGCGGTCGCCAATCGAAAGCGGGGACATCGGCGTAGCATTGGGCGAAGCCTCGGCGGAGGGCAGCGAAGGCAGGGCGATGCTTGCCGGCGGCATAGTGCCGGGACTTTCCGCGGAGTCACTCGAAGAACGACGGGACATACTATAGCCACGCCCAAGTGATGAACCGCCGCCGAATCCTGAGAGCCCGCTGCCTCCGCTCCCGCTCAACAGTTGGCTGCAGCCACCGCTGGAGACGGCCATAAAGAGCACGCTCACCACGGCCAGCCACTTGCCCGCAACGGACGGATTTCGCATGACGCACCTCGCTGAGATGGACGATCGCTTCGGATCGCGATCGAGGACGGTTCGTGGCGACACCCGACCCATGCCACAAAGGCACCCCCCACCAGAGTGCCGCGAGACGCAAATAGGGCGGGATGGTAGCGTGAGGCGGGCCGTGGCACAAGGGCAACGTGGGCCGGGCCGCGCAGATTGACCACGGCTGAGCCGGGGCCGATAATCCGGGCGTGTGATTCGTATAGTAGGCGTCTTGCTCCGCAAGACGTCATGACATCTTGCGGAGCAAGATGACTACTATAGGAAAGCCCCCTCAAGGAGATCGCGATGCCCCGTGCTTCTATCAACTTCCCGGCGGCCATACTGCTGCTGACGTTGCTCTGCCCGATGGCGTCCGCCCAGTTCACGCCGATTGCCAATCCGCAACTCGACGCCGGCAGCGTCGATTCGCCCAACGGCTGGACGCTCTCCGACGGGCGGGGGCGTTGGGTCGATCGGCAATTGCTCGAGGTGACCGGCGACGGCGAGGACTCGAACTTCTGGCGCTGCGACTACCGCTTCGAGCCGACGAAGCTCTACCGCTTCCAGTTCCGCGCCCGGGCACTTGGCGGCACCGGCACCGTCGTCTCCGGCCCGACGTTCGCCAACCGCGACCACCACGTCACCACCGAATGGAAATGGTACGGCCACGTCTTCCGCGTGCCGGACAACGTCACCGACGGCTTCTTCCGCCTCGGGCAGTGGCACCATACGGGCACCGTGCAGTTTGATGCGGTGAGGCTGTGTCGGGTGGTGCCGGTGACGCGGACGGGAACGTGGTTTCTCAAGCTGGCCCCGTTTAGCGTACTGGTGGGCGGTGAGGGTGAGGTTTTCGGGGACCTCGAGAGAGAACCCTTCGATTGGCAGTATCGGTTTGTGGGCACGTTCGCCCACGAAGGCTCGAACTACCACCGCACACTGCACAGTGCGACTGCTGCGTTCAACAGCGATCGGTGGTGTTTCGGTCCCGGCAGTCAAGTCACGTACGTATTCTCCATTGCGCAATTGCTGCCATTCTTCGACACGCAGAGCACGCTGTTTGCGGAAGGAGACGAGTGGGCTGTCTTTCGACGCGCTGCAATCCGCTTCCATGTGAACTATCACGTGCGTGGTGAGTGTCGCGCAGAAGTCAGTACCGACGGAAAGCAGTGGCAGGAGGTTACTACGCTACATGGAGTTGGGACCGCGGAGGCTGCCATCCCCGAGAAACTGTACTCCGCTGAAACCATCTACTTGCGCCTGCTCGGCGTCGATTCTAATGCCTCGTTCCAGGTCAACCGCGTTGAATTCGGTCAACTCGATGGTGCTTCGGCGACATGGGTGGGGAATACGTGGTTTGCGGACATGGAGGCAGAAAGCCCGGACATCGCCATCAAGACGCTCGAACTGGACGACAGCCGCCCATCGGGGTGGCTCGCTTCCGTTGTCAAGACGCAAACTGAACTGCCGCCGCGCGAGTCCTTGCGCGTGCGCATCGGCGGCCAAGAACCAGACATCTTCGCCCATCGGGGTGGAAAGAGCTGGACTCGGCTGAACATCGTGGAACCAGGCACGAATACGATCCGGCTTGAGGCCTCGCTGCAAGGTGGCACACCCGCCAAGGCCGTGCTCCGATATGAATTGCCGGAGTATTACCGGGCCGATTACGGCAGCCTGCTCGTCAGCCGCGATGGTTGCGACGTGTGGTCGTGCGATGCCGCGCGAAAGGTGGCTCAGAAACGGCCGGCACCGGAAAAGAAGGCCGCTGCCGCGACGCTTGCCGCGGCGCGAAACGACCGCGAAGCCGTTCAGTTGATCGTCAGACCGTTCCGCGATTGGAAGAACCTGACGGCCCGCGCCGGTGTACTGAAGGGGCCTAACGGCGCCGTCATCCCCGCCGAGAACGTCACCGTGTCCCGCGTCGCCTACCACTTCGTCCACCATCCGACCGACAAAACCGGCGTGCGCGATTGGTGGCCGGATGCGTTGCCGCCGCTGACCGAGCCGATCGATCTGGAGGGCGGCAGGAACCAGCCGTTGTGGATTCTGGTGCATGTGCCGGAGGACGCCGCCGCGGGCGACTATACGGGCACGGTTTCGCTGGAGGCCGAGGGTTTTGAGGCCGAGGTGCCGATCAAGCTGCACGTGTGGGACTTTGCGTTGCCTAAGGAGAATCACCTGGAAACGGCGTTCGGGCTGTCGCTGAACCCGATCTGTCATTACCACAAGCTGAAGACCGAGCCGCAGCGGCGGCAGGTTTGGGATATGTATATGCAGAGCTTTGCCGAGCATCGCATCAGCCCGTACGACCCCGTGCCGATGGATCGGATCGGCGTGAAGTTCCTGCCGGAGGCCGACCCGCCGCGGGCGGAGCTCGACTTCTCGGCGTTCGATCCGGCGTTTGCCCGGGCGGTTCAGAAGTTCAACGTCACCGGGCTGCGGCTGGGGCTCCGCGGCATGGGCGGAGGGACGTTCCATTCGCGGACGCCACCGAGTATCGAGGGATTCACGGAGGAGACGCCCGAGTACAAGGCCATGTTCACCAGTTACGTCGGCCAGATCGAAGACCACTTCCGCCGCCGCGGCTGGCTCGACAAGGCGTATATCTACTGGTTCGACGAGCCGGCGCCGAAGGATTATGAGTTTGTGGCCAACGGCATGAAGCGGCTGAAGCAACACGCCCCCGGCTTGCGGCGGATGCTGACCGAAGAGCCGGCCGACAACGTCCTGGCCGGCACGGTCGATATCTGGTGCCCGGTCAGCTACAACTACAACCACGAAGAGGCCGAGAAGCGGCGTGCCGCGGGCGACAAGTTCTGGTGGTACGTCTGCTGCGGCCCGAAGGCCCCGTATTGCACGCTGTTCATCGACCATCCTGCCACGGAGTTGCGGGTTTGGCTGTGGCAGACGTGGCAGCGGAAGGTCGACGGCATCCTGGTTTGGAGCAGCAACTACTGGACCAGCAGCGCCGCCTTCCCCGACCCGGCCAAGCCGCAAAACCCGTACGAAGACCCGATGGGCTACGTCAGCGGCTATTCGACGCCGGCGGGCACGAAGCGCTACTGGGGCAACGGCGACGGCCGCTTCATCTACCCGCCCGAGTCGGCCGCCGTGCCGGGGCTTTCGGGGCCGGACCCGGTGATCGAGCCGCCGGTCTCCAGCATCCGTTGGGAGATGCTCCGCGAGGGGATCGAGGATTGGGAGTTCCTGTACCTGCTCCGCGAGCGGCTGGCCAAACACCGCGGCGAGCTATCGCCCGAACAGATCAAACGCTACGAGTCGCTGCTCGAGGTGCCCGAATCGATCACCAAAGACATGACCACGTTTACCACCGACCCCACGCCGATCTACGCCCGACGGCGCGAGATTGCCGAAGCGATAGAACGGCTTGGGCCATAGAACGACGACCGGTGGTTCTCCCCACAAAGCCGCGACCGGTGGTCGCGCCGGGCTAAACGAAAAACTCGCATCGTTCCGCCCGACTCAGCCGGCTCCACACACGCTACCGATCCTCGCCGCCGTACACGCGCTCGCTGCTGGCGATCCCATCGTGCTGCAATCCGTGAGGGCGGTAGATCAGCGTCACTCGATAGCCGGTCCCATCCTTCAAATCATAGGCAAACAGCCCCGTACCGGTCAAGAACGGCAACGCCAACTCCTGCGAACGGGCGAGTTGCGACCTCTGCTCCAGCCGATGTACGTAGCTCTCGCCGGGCTTCAGCTTGATGCTGGCCTTCAGCGGATCGACCTTCGCCACACCCACCGGCCGCACCACGTTGCCGTGCTGGTCCATCACCACGAAAGCGATCGCACAACGGTTGCGGGGGTGTTGCACCTCGACCTCCCCGGCAGAGATGTTCTTGATCGTGACCTGGATTTGGACGTCGCGGTGGCCCGAGGACCGAATCGGGGCCCAGTCGACCTCCAGTTCCGCGCCGTCGGCCGCCGAATACGACGGCAAAACGGCCGTCCCGAGCAGCCCGGCAAACAAGACGGTTTTGTGCAACATCGACGGATCCTCCCAGAGAGTGAGGCGAATGGGGAGCGCGGTCCTCAACGCGACCACCAGATTAGACGACACAGCGGCTCGCAGAGTTTCGTGCAACCGGCGGAATTCGACTAGGCGTAGGTTTGGGGACTGAGACGTGTTGGCAAGATTGGTTGCGACCACCGGTCGCAGCTTTGTAGTCCGGTGGCGGCCGGTTGAAGACTCTGGTATCCTGCCTGCGGCAAAGGCGGATCCCGTCCGGCCGTGGAGCATTGCGTTGGAACCCCACCTGATCTACCTGGCGGCCGTGCTGGGCCTGGGCGTGGCCGCTCAGTGGCTGGCGTGGCGGGCGAGACTGCCGGCCATTCTGGTGCTGCTGGTGTTGGGCTTCGCCATGGGCCAGTTCGCCTTCGGCTACGCCGCGGAAACGTTCGGCAGTTCCGTCGACGAACTGCTCGGCCGCGAGCTGCTCTTCTCGGCCGTCTCGCTCTCGGTGGCGGTGATCCTCTTCGAGGGCGGGCTGAGCCTGCGGATCAGCGAGGTCCGCGAAACCGGCCGGGCCGTGCTGGGGCTGGTGACCGTCGGGGTGATGGTCACTTGGGCGTTGAGTTGGGCTGCGGCGCGGTGGATTCTCGGCTTCGACAACGCCACCGCTGCGCTGGCCGGGGCGATCCTGGTCGTCAGCGGGCCGACGGTCATCGTGCCCTTGTTGCGGCACGTCCGTCCGGTTCGCCGTGTGGGGTCCTTGGTCAAGTGGGAAGGCATCGTCAACGACCCGATCGGGGCCGTGCTGGCCGTACTGGTTTTCGAGGCCACGCTGGCCGTCGGCCCGCGCGAGGCGGTGGCCGATGTGCTCGGGGCGATCGTGGCAACGGTGGCCGTCGGATGCGGCATTGCATTGGCGGCGGCGATCGTGTTGGTGCTGCTGCTGCGTCGGTTTCTGGTGCCCGATTATCTACAAAGCGCGGTCTTCCTGGCGACCGTCGTGGTGGCGTTCACCGCGTCGAATTCCGTGCAGCACGAATCGGGGCTGGTCGCCGTGACGTTGCTGGGCGTGATCCTGGCCAACCAGAAGGCGGTGACCATCAAGCACGTGGTCGAGTTCAAAGAGAACCTCCGCGTGTTGCTGATCTCCGTGCTCTTTGTGGTGCTGGCATCGCGGCTGCAGTTCGACGATCTCTCGGCACTCGGTTGGCGTGGCCTGGCACTGCTGGGCGTGCTGGTGCTGGTGGTGCGTCCGGCGGCCGTGTTTCTTTCGACCGTGCGAACCGGGCTTGCCTGGCGGGAGCGGCTCTTTCTCTCCTGGATCGCCCCGCGCGGCATTGTGGCGGCGGCCGTGGCGTCGGTGTTTGCGCTGCACGTGGAAAACGCCGAGCGATTGGTGCCGCTGGTGTTCTTGGTGATCGTGGGCACCGTAACGATCTACGGGCTGACCGCTGCCCCGTTGGCCCGATGGCTGAAGATCGCCGACCCGAACCCCCAGGGCATCCTCTTCGCCGGGGCGTCGGAGTTCGTCCGCGCGATGGCCACGGCCGTACAAGAGGCGGGCTATTCGGTGATGCTGATCGACACCAACTCTCGCAACATCGCGGCGGCGCGGATGGCCGGCCTGCCGACGTGTTGGGCCAACGTCCTCTCCGGCTACGTCCGCGAGGAACTCGACTTCGGCGGCATCGGCCGCTTCGCCGCGATGACGCCCAACGACGTGGTCAACGCCCTGGCGGCCGAGGAGTTCATCGAGTTGTTCGGCCGGGCCAACGTTTCTCAGTTCGCCCCCAAAACGCCCGAGGCCGAACGCCGCGAGCCGGTTTCCTCCGAGCGTCTCGGCCGTCTGTTGTTCGACGGCCAGATCGGCCACGCCGAGCTTTCCGCCCGCGTCGCGGCCGGCGCGGTGGTCAAGACCACCAGCCTCACCGATGACTTCGACTACGACGCCTTCCGTGAGCTATACGGCCCCTCGGCGATAATCCTGGCCGTGATCGAGCCAAGCGGCGAGTTGACGCTCTCGACGGCCGATCAGCCGATTGCGCCGAAGTCGGGGCAGACGGTGATGGCGTTGGTGGATTCGACGGAATAGGCCCAAGCTCAAGCCGACCGCAATAAGTGACGCAGACTGAGCATCCGGATCGAGGCTCTCCTAATGTATGCGGCGAAACGACGCAGCCCGTCGTTCCTGATGGGGAACATGGCGACGTCGCGGTCGTCGGGGTCGTGGATGTCCGTCCATCCGCCGCCGGCCAGCCGCATCCGACCCAAGTCGGTAGGGAACCACGGCGTGAACGCCGGCTTACAGGAGTCGACCTTGCCCTGCTGCTTACCGTCGAGCGACACATCCAGTCCAACGTGATGGCGGCGGCCAATTCACAGCAGAGATAGACCGGCGCCGGCGGTAGCGCGGCCCGGGGCAGCCGTTCGGCCAGCGGCGGCTGGGCCGTCGGACGCGTGAAAATGCGGCTCACCGCGGGTCTCTTGACACGCGTTACGTCGGGCGGGATAAGACAACATGTAGCTTCGCTTCCAGAACTCTGCCAAGGAGAGTTGCGATGGCCGTCGGTTCCAAGCGTCTCATGAGTCTCTGGGCACTGTTTGCTATGGGCCTGCTGTTGGGGCCTGACAATCTGAGCGGTGCATTTGGGCAATCAACGCCGGCTCCCCCCGCGTCCGAGATTCGGCCATCCGCATGGCTGGGGCCGGTCAACCTCGTGGCCTCGCCCGATGAAAGCCACCTTTATGTGGCGTGCACCGATGCCAGGCAGATTAGCGTGGTTGACGTGACCACTAGGGCCGTCTTACGGTCGATTCTCATGCCTGCCGAGCCGACCGGTCTGGTGCTCAGCCCCGATGGAGCCACGCTCTATGTCACGTGCGCCGCGCCCGAGGGAGTCGTTGCGGTCGTCGAAGCCCCGGCGGGCAAGGTCTGCCGATCGATACCGGTCGGTCACTGGCCCATCGGACCGGCGATCAGTCCCGACGGCAAGCGGCTCTACGTCTGCAACCGGTTCGACAATAACGTGGCCGTTGTCGATATAGAAACGGAGAAGATCGTCCTGGTGCCCACCACGCGAGAACCGTTTGCGGCAACGGTCGCGCCCGACGGCAAGTCGGTCTTCGTGATCAACCACCTGCCGATCGACCGGGCCGACGGCTACGAGGTTACGGCGGAAGTTACCGTAATCGACACGGCCACGCGCCGGACGCGGAAGATCCGCCTCTGCAACGGCACGACGGCGATGCGAGGGATTTGTGCCGCACCCGATGGAAGACACATCTACGCCACCCACATTCTGGCCCGCTACCAGATGAACAACGTTAGTCATGCGGAACCCCTGTGGGTGGAAACGAACGCTCTGAGCATCATCGACGCGAGGCAAAAGAAGCTGATCAATACGGTGCTGCTGGACGACGCTAAGTTGGGGGCGGCCAACCCCTGGGGCGTTGCCACGACGGCCGACGGCAAGACGATCTGCGTGGCCCACGCCGGCACGCATGACCTGAGCGTCATCGACGCGCAGGCTCTGATTGAGAAGCTGCTGGCAATGCCGCCGGAACCTGATCCAAACGGGCCGGCGCGCTTGCCCTCCGGCGGCGTCTGGACGGCGCAGATCGCGGACGACGTTCCCAACGACTGGAACTTCCTGATCGGCCTGCGGCGGCGCGTTCGGCTATCCGAGGGAAGATCGCCGTTCAATGGCCCGCGCGGCCTGGCGGTGGTCGGGTCGAAGGCCTTTGTAGCCGGCTGCTTCACCGACAATCTGGCGGTCGTTGATCTGAACTCGCAGCCAAACACCCCCAACTCGAACAAGGCGATCAGCACGATTGCCTTGGGGCCGGCGCCACGGATGAGTATTCAACGTCGCGGTGAGATGCTCTTCAACGACGCGACCCTCGACGTCGGGCACTGGCGCCACGAGCACTGGCAGAGTTGCGCCAGTTGCCATCCGGACGCCCGAGTCGACGGCCTCAACTGGGACCTGGGCAACGACGGGTGGGGCAACCCGAAGAACGCCCGCAGTATGGTCTTAGCGCACAAGACCCCGCCCGCGATGTCAGTGGGCACTCCACCGAATGCCGAAGCGGCCGTACGGGGCCCCAAGTATGATCCGTCCAACGGCCCCGGGGAGCAGGAGGCGGCGGCGATCGACGCGTACCTCAAGTCTCTGAAGCCGGTTCCCAGTCCTCGGCTGATCGACGGCAAGCTCAGTCCTGCGGCCGAGCGGGGAAAGAAGCTGTTCTTCGACGCCGAGATCAACTGTGCAAAATGTCACCCCAGGCCACTGTTTACCGACATGCGGATGCACGACGTCGGCAGCCGAGGTGTAGTGTTTCAACTCAAATGGCACAAAGTGGAGGGTAGGTGACGATCTCC
>CAYYNP010000349.1:0-9853 GCA_964472545.1 uncultured Planctomycetaceae bacterium
CCCAGCCCCGAGCCCCCAGCCCCGAACCCCATGTCCTCCCTCCGCCTGATCCTCGTCTCGCTGATCCACCATTGGCGGACCAACTGCGCCGTGGCGTTGGGCGTGGCGGCGGCGGCGGCGGTGATTACCGGCGGTTTGTTGGTGGGCGATTCGATGCGGGGCAGCCTACGGCGCCTGACGCTCGACCGGCTGGCCGACGGCAAGATCGAAGAGGTGTTGCTGGCCGGGCGGTTCTTCCGCGAGGAGTTGGCCGACGAATTGGCGGCCGAAGAGGATTTCAAACAGCGATTCGACGCCGCCGTGCCCGCAATCGTCCTGCGAGCGAACATGGAGACGGCCGGCAACGGGGAGAAGCGTCGGGCGAATCGAATCAACCTCATCGGTTGCGACGCACGTTTCTGGCAGATGGCGGGCGGCGAAAAGCACGAGCTTACTCGACGACAGATCATCCTCAACCAGTCGTTGGCCAATGCACTTGGCATCGGCGAGGTCCGGCCAACCGAAGAGGAAGATGCCGAGCCGATCGAAGTCCTGCTCTACCTGGGCAACCAGGACCCGGTGCCGGCCGAGAGTCTCTTGGGAAAGGAAGACGAGCGGCCCGAGTTCTTGCGGTTGGAGCTGAAGCAGACGATCCCGGCCGACGGCCTGGGCCGTTTCAGCATGCGGCCCAGCCAGCAGACCCCGCTAAACGCCTACGTGTCGCTCTCGGCCTTGCAGCGGAGCCTGCTGCGGCAGGGGAGCATCGCCGAGGAAGCTCGCGTCAACGCCTTGTTGGTGACCGCCAAGACGCCCGAGCAGGACCCGCCGAAGGAGAATCACGAGGCCCTGCAAGGTCTGTTGCGCCCGGCGTTGGCCGATTACGGCATCGTCGTTGAGTTGACCGAGCGCGGCTATTTCAACGTCACTTCCGATCGGATGCTGATCGAGCGGCCCGCCGAAGATGAGATCCGCCGCGTCCTCGACGAGCAGCAGCTCGCGTTCCAGCCGGCGTTGACCTATCTGGCCAACCGCATCGACGTGCGGCCGGAAGGCAAGGGGGGAATACCCTATTCGACGATCACCGCCGTCGACTTCACGGCCGACCCGCCGCTGGGGCCGTTCGTCTCGGCGGCCGGCGATCGGCTCGGCCCGCTGCGGGACGGCGACGATGCCAGGAGGATTGTATTGAACCAATGGGCGGCCGACGACCTCCGGGCGAAGCCGGGCGACACGGTCTACGTCGATTTCTTCGAGCCGGAAAGCACGCACGGCGAGGCGAAAGAGCGGACGGAAGCCTTCCGCCTCGCCGCGATCGTTGCGCTGGCCGATGCCGCGGCCGATCCCGGCTTCACGCCGAAGCTCGCGGGCGTGACCGACGTCGAATCGCTCGGCGACTGGGAGGCCCCTTTCCGCGGCTTCGACAGATCGCGGCTGAGGCTGCAAGAGCCCGACGGCTCCGTCGGCCCCGACGAACAATACTGGGACGACCACGGCCCGACGCCCAAGGCGTTCCTTTCCCTTTCGGCCGGCCGAGAACTTTTTGGCAGCCGTTTCGGCCGCACCACGTCGATCCGCGTGGAGCCCACCGAAGACGTGGCCGCGGTCGAACAACTCGAAGCGAGGCTCCGGCTCGACCCACAAGCCATGGGCCTCGTCTTCCGCCCGTTGAAGCGGCTGGGGCTGGAAGCGTCGGCCGGGGCGACCGATTTCGACGTGCTCTTTCTCAGCCTCAGCTTCTTCATCATCGCGGCCGCCGTGATGCTGGTGATGCTGCTGTTTCGCCTCGGCGTGGAGCAGCGGGCTCGCGAATTGGGCACGCTGGTGGCCGTCGGCTTCACGCGCCGCCGCGTGGCGGGGCTATTGGCCGGCGAAGGACTGGCGGTGGCCACGTTCGGCAGCCTGTTAGGCGTGCCGGCGGGCGTGGGCTACGCGGCCGTGATGCTCTGGGGGCTGCAAAGCGATGCGATGTGGCTCGACGCCGTGGTGACTCCCTTCCTGCAACTCCACGCCCGGCCGATAAGCCTGGCGATCGGCTTTGCGGCGGGCGTGGTGGTGGCCGAACTGGCCATCGTTTGGATCGTTTGGCGTACGCGGCGAATCCCGCCTCGGCAGCTTCTGGCCGGACGTACCCACGAGACGGCCGTGGCCTTCGCGGCGCCACCACGTTGGGCTGACGTATTGGGCATTGGACTGCTGCTCGGCGCGATCGGCTTCGGCGTGTGGGCCACGTTCGACGAGGCGGTTCGAGCGGCTGCCTTCTTCGGGGCCGGGGCGATGGTGCTGGCAGGATGCCTCACGCTGCTTTGGGGCCGGCTGCGCAGCGGCACGTCGGCCTCGGCCGTAACCGCCGGGCGCGGCAACCTGCTGCGGATGGCCCTGCGCAACGCCAGCCGCAACCCGGGCCGCAGTACGTTGACCGTCGGGCTGATCGCCGCCGCTTCGTTTCTGATCGTGGCCGTCAGCGCCTTTCGGCTCGATCCTTCGCGCCAAACGCCCAAGCTCGAAAGCGGCAACGGTGGCTTCGCCCTGGTCGGCGAAACGGACCAGCCGTTCTACGAGGACCTCGACGCGCTGCCCGGCGTCGATCTGCCCGAGGGCACCCGAACGTTCGCGCTGCGCGTCAACGAAGGCGACGACGCGAGTTGCTTGAACCTCTATCGCCCCGCGCAGCCCCGGGTATTGGGCATCCCCGGTGCGATGATCGCACGCGGCGGCTTCGCCTGGGCCGGCGTCGACGCCGACACGCCCGAGCAGCGCGACAACCCGTGGCTGCTGCTCGAGCGCGAGCTTCCCAACGATGACGACGACACGCCGCTGGTGCCCGTGGTGTTGGAAAAGAACACGGCCGTTTACTCGCTACGGCTGGGGTTCAATCCGTTGGGCGCGACCTACGAGATCGACGACGCCCGGGGCCGCCCGATCCGCCTGAAGGTGGTCGGCCTGCTCACCGGCAGCATCTTGCAGGGCGACCTGCTGATGTCGGAGGAGGCGCTGCTCGATCACTTCCCCGAGGTCAGCGGCCACCGTTTCTTTCTCATCGAGACGCCGCCCGAGACGGCCGCGGACGTGCAACGCACGCTGCAAAGCGAGTTGAGCGACTTCGGCTTCACCGCCGAGACTTCCGGACGGCGGCTCGATCGCTTCATGGCCGTGCAAAACACATACCTGCTGACGTTTCAGAGCCTCGGCGGGTTGGGGCTGTTGCTGGGCACCTTCGGGCTGGCGGCCGTGCAGCTTCGCAACGTGCTCTTACGCCGCGGCGAGTTGGCCTTGCTTCGGGCGGCCGGATTCCGGCGCTCGTTGCTGGCCACGATGGTCATGCTGGAGAACGCCCTGCTGCTGATTGCCGGGCTCGGCTGTGGCCTGGCGGCGGCAACCGTTGCCGTCCTGCCACACTGGCTCGCCGGCGGCGCCTCGGCTCCCACCGCCCCGCTGGCCGCCACCTTGGCACTGGTACTCGCGGCCGGCCTGATCGCCGGCCTGATCGCCGTCCGCGCCACGTTGGCCGCCCCGCTACTCTCGGCGTTGCGGGAAGAGCGATAGCGACTTGCGGCAATTGATCTTCCTAGGGCTCTGTCAACGCTCGCAATTGGGGTGGGTGGCTGGGGTTGAACCATGAGGAACGAGTGGTGAACCCCCAGTGCATACGCCTGGGGGCTCGCTGCTCGTTCCTCGCATCTCGACCCCAGCCACCCCAAGATCCAATCTTGACAACGCACCAGTTGGCCGGCTTCCGACAAACAACGCCTGCGGGCATTGACGTTCCGCGAAACTGCTATCATACTGCCATTGGGGTAACGGCGCCGCCACCGGATGCGGCCGGCCTCTCGCAATTCGCGGAACGGGAAGAGCGTACGCGAGCGAGGCGAGCATGAAAAGCCATGGACGCAGATACCGCGCCGCGGTGCTGCTGTTCTTCATCACGTCGGGGGCCACCGGCCTGGTGCTGGAAGTGGTCTGGACGCGGATCCTCGGCACGGTCTTCGGCAATACCGTTTACGCCGCCGCCACCGTGCTGACGGCCTACATGTTGGGCCTGGCCTTGGGCAGCGCGCTGTTGGGACGCATCGCCGACCGCAGCCGCCGGCCGCTGCTGCTGTACGGCTGCTTGGAGATCGGCGTCGGGCTTTACGCCCTGCTCTTTCCCTTGCTGGCCGCGACAAGCCTGGGCGTCTACGCCTGGTTCTACCGCAGTTTCCAGCCGGGGTTTACCGTGCTGAACGTCGTGCGATTCGGGCTCTCGCTGATCCTGCTGCTGCCGCCTACGCTGTTGATGGGCGGGACCTTGCCCGTGCTGGGACGTCATCTCGCGGCGCGGCATCGCCGGCCGGGCCAGCAGGTCGGATACCTTTATGGGGCGAATACCCTGGGCGCCGTGGCCGGGTGCTTCTTGGCCGGCTTCGTGATGCTCGAAGCGTGGGGCGTTCGCGGAAGTCTGACGGCGGCGGGCGGGGCGGCTCTGGCGATCGGGGGACTGGCCGCTGTGCTGGGCCTGTTGGGCCGTGCCGACGAGCACCGTCCACTTTCGCAGGTAGCTGAAGACCGGGCAGAGGCTCCGCCGGCACGCAAACGGCGCAAGCGAAAGAGAAAATCACCCCCGGCCGCAAAACCCCCGGCCGCAAAACCCCCGGCCGCCGAAACCGGGCCGCTCTCTCCGGCCGTCTTTCGCCTGGTGCTGATCGCCCTGGGCATCACCGGGTTCTGCTCGCTGGCCTACGAAGTGCTCTGCACCCGCGTGTTGATCTTCGTGCTCTCGACCTCGGTCTATTCGTTCGCCACGATGCTCACGGCGTTTCTGTTGGGCATCGCCCTGGGCAGCTTCTTCTCGTCGCGGTTTCTGTTGCCGAGAATCCGCCGGCCGCTGTTGTGGTTCGGCCTGATCGAGGTCCTCGTCGGCGTGGCGTTTTTGGGGTCGATGGTCCTGCTGGCGCACCTGGAGCGGATCGACTACTACCTGGCGGCCAAGCTGCCCTTCGGCGGGCGGTGGCACTTGGTGTTGGCGCGGTTCTTCGACGCGGCGGCCGTGCTGCTGGTGCCCACGCTGTTGATGGGCGTGGCGTTTCCCATCGCCACGGCGGCCTGTCTGCGGGGCAAGGTGCCGGTAGGACGCCGCGTCGGTCAGGCGTACGCCGCCAATACGGTCGGTTGCGTGGCCGGTTCGTTCGCCGCGGGCTTCGTGCTGATGCCGTTGCTGGGCACGCACCGCAGCTTGTTGACCGTGGTAGCGCTAAACACGGCCGTCGGCGTGGTGCTGGTGTGGCAGGCGGGGGGAGCAAGAGCAACCAAGCCGTCTTCCGTCCGCCCGCGGCTGGCTCGTTTCGCATTAGCCGGGCCGGTGGCTGCGATCGCCGTGGCGGCCTTTCTGCTAACGCCCTCGAACGTCTTCCACCGCACGATCAACACCTACCACAACCCCAGCGAGTTGGTCTACGTCCGCGAGCACAGCACCGGCACGGTCACCGTCCACGACCTGCCCAACGGCGATCGGCTGCTGGCCGTTTCGGGCGTCGACGTGGCCGGCCGCGACTTCATGCTCCGCAGCACGCAGAAGCTGCAAGGCTACATCCCGTTGTGTCTGCACCCCAACCCTCGGCGCGTCGCCCAGATCGGTTTCGGCAGCGGCGAGACGACCCGCGTGGGGCTCGATTTCGGCGTCGAGGACTACACGGTAGTCGAGATCTGTCCGGCCGTGTTCGAGGCCGGCGCCTACTTCGAGGAGCTCAACGCCGGCTCGTATCGCGACGGCCGCGTGCGGAAAGTGATCATGGACGGCAAGAACTTCGCCCGGCTTTCGGACGAGAAGTTCGACGTCGTGATGAACGATTCGGTCTATCCCGGCTCCAGCGGCTCGTCGGCGCTCTACACGGTCGACCACTTTCGCAACTGCCGCAATCGGCTGGCCGAGGGCGGACTCTTCTCCTGCTGGGTCCCGTTGGACCTGAAGCCGTCCGAACTGCGGATGATCCTCAAGAGTTTTCAGGACGTCTTTCCGCATACGTCGTTTTGGGTCGCCAGCAACTGCCTGAACAAACACGGATTGATCTTGGGCACCCTCGACGAACTGCACATCGACTTCGCGCGAGTGAAGCAGACGATGGAGCGCGCCGACGTGGCGGAGGACCTGGCGGCCGTGGCGATCCACGACGTCTACGACCTGCTCGATTGCCACGTGCTCGATGCGGCGGCGATCGCCCGGCTGGTGGCCGACGACCCGGTAAACACCGACGATCGCCCTCGGCTGGAGTTCAGTTGTGCGGGCCGGCTGGCGTCCGAAACGCCTTGGGACGAGAACCGGCTGCTGGGCGAGACTTTGCTGATGCTGCTGACGTTCCACACGCCCGTCGCGCCGTACGTGGAGAATCTCTCCGACGAACCACGCGACGTTGCCACGCTCAACGATCGCTTCCTGGCCACCGGCCATATCTTCAAGGCTCAGGTGGCCCAACTCAAGGGCGAGCCGAAGATCCGCGGCGCCGAGTTGCTGCGGGCGTGGGCGGTCGACGCCCGGGAGGCACACATCGCAAGCTGCGAGGCGGAACTGCAGCGTGAGATTGCCGACCTGCGCGCGGCGGTGGCCGAACGGCCGGGCCATAGCGGCCTGGAAATGCGGCTGGCTGACAAGCTGACGATGGCGGCGCACTATCCCATGGCGCATCGGCCCGGCAGTCTCGACCCGATGTACGAGGAAGCCGGCGAGATCTACGAGCGGCTGGCCAAGCAGCGGCCGCCGTTGCCGCCGGTGGTCTTCACGCGGCTGACCGATGTCCAGATTCGCCGCAACGAACTCGGCGCCGCCGAACGCACGGTGCGTCAGTGCGTGGCCCTCTGGCCCGAGTCGGCCGCGGCCCACGACCTGCTGGGCAAGATCTGCTACCGGACGAAACGGATCGAGGAAGCCCGGCAACATGCGGCCCGGGCGGTCGAATTGGCCCCGCACGACCCGCGCTATCGAGAGCGTCACCAGAAGCTCGTCGCCAAGATCGCCGCCGGCGGATGAGGGGCGGCCGATGAATAACTTCCCGGTTTCAGTGATGGGTGGCTGGGGCATAGCGCAGCGGTGCCCCAGTTGTCCGGGTCCTGGGGCTTCGCTGCGCTCAGCCACCAGCCACCCCAAGTGGGGAAGTTATTCATCGGCCGCCCCTAAGCAACCCACCGGCAGGGACTCTTCGACGAAGGCGGCCCTGCAACGAAAGAGCCTCCTCAACGAACGCGTTAACAGCCCGTTGAAGAAGTAGGAGCTTGAGGATTTGCGTGCCACTGCTGGCTTGCCCAGCAGTGTTCCTGCGTTAGTTTCAACTCCGCACTGCTGGGCAAGCCAGCAGTGGCACCCAGTTTCGCTTTTTTCAACGGGCTGCTAAGCGGCCGACGCCACCATCTGCATCTCCAGCGCTCCGTGCCGTATCCAGGCAAAGAACTCCTCGAAGATCCGCAGGTCGAGCGCCGAGGCGGAGTTGCTCTGGGGATGGAACTGAGTTCCCAGGGCGACCCAGTCGTCTTGCGCGCTCTCGATCGCTTCGACGACGCCGTCGGGGCAGCGGGCCGTGACGGCGAAGCCGGGGGCCACGTCGTCGATGGCCATGTGGTGCATGCTGTTGACACGGATTTCGCCCTCGCCGTAAACACGCTCCATCAACGTGCCCATCTCCACCTCCAACGCGTGGCGGTGGCCTCGATCCATCGAGTCTTGATGGGGCAGCGCCCGAGGAAGGTCCTCGGCAAGGTGCAGGTAGAGCGTGCCGCCTTGGGAGATGTTCAACAACTGCATGCCGCAGCCGATCCCCAACACGGGCAGCCGCCGCCGGGCAACCAAACGCATCAGCATTCTGTCAAACGCCTCGCGGCGGGGGTCCAACAGCCGTTGCGCCGGGTGGACCATGTAGCCGTCGTTACGCGGGTCCAGGTCGGCTCCTCCGGCCAGGACCACGCCGTCGAGCAGATCGAGAATCCGGTCCAGACCTGCTTCGTCGTCCAGCGGCGGAATGACGATCGGGATCGCCCCAGCCCGACTGACCGAATCGAAGTACCCGGCCGTCACATAGGCAAACGCACTGTTCTGTTTCTGGGCCGAACGATAGTCGGCATTGATCCCGATCAGCGGTTTCGAGTCCATTCTGTTCGCTCCTTTGATACATCGTGCATCCATTCCCGGCAGAGTTCGCTTGGCCGCTTGCGATGCCGAGGCGGCAACGCGAGAACGTCCGTTTCGTTGGGACCAGCGATTCGCTCATTCCGGTGCCTCACCACCCAGGTTGAAGGTGATTGGGAGTTTAGGGGGCGAGGGATGACTTTGCAAGGAAATCCATGATTTTGGGCTAACCAAGACAGCACGCCACTACATAATGTGGTTGCCATCTACGCTATCAGTGTGGTTCTGTTCAGTTACAGAAACCGGCTGATGACGCCTCAAGCACCGCAACCACTTGGTTCTCAGGCACTTCTGTCTCGTCCATTGACGGAGCCCAAAAAGGCATATAAACTGAATCACAAAACTATACATTCGTATACACCACATTAGTAGCGTGGTGATCCACGCACCCTTTACGGTATAGTGATGAAGGGCTATGGTAAACACTCTCGTGCGCTGCACGTGTTGCCCCCACTCTTTGGAGGGGCGGTTTTCTGTCCCCGTGATTGCTGGTCCATGCTCTATCAAAACGTCTGCCTGGAAGCCTTCGCCGCCACGCTGCCGGAGGAGATCGTTCGATCGGAGGAGATCGAACGGCGGCTCGGCCCGCTCTACGACCGGTTGCGGCTGCCTGAAGGCCGGCTCGAGATGATCAGCGGCATCGCCCAGCGGAGGTTCTGGCCGCCGGGTATGCTGCCGAGCGAGATGAGTGTGAAGACGGCCGAGGAAGCGATCCACATCGCCGGCGTCGACAAATCGCAAATCGGCGCCCTGGTACACGGCTCGGTCTGCCGCGACTATCTCGAACCGGCCACCGCCTGCGGCGTCCACCATCGGCTGGGCTTGCCGGCCGACTGCGCCGTCTACGATGTCTCCAACGCCTGCCTGGGCCTGCTCAACGGGATGATCCAGGTGGCCAACATGATCGAGTTGGGGCAGATCCGCGCAGGCGTCGTGGTAGGTACCGAAAGCGGCCGCGCGTTGGTCGAAAACACCATCGAACAACTCAACCGCGATACGACGCTCACGCGCCAGAGTATCAAATCCGCCTTCGCCTCATTGACGATCGGCTCCGGCAGCGCCGCGGTGGTGCTGGTCGATCGGCATTTGAGCCAAACGGGCAACCGCCTGCTCGGCGGCGTGGTCCGCGCGGAAACGGCCCATTGCGAACTTTGCCGAAGCGACGCCGATCAGGCGGCCGATCTCGGCATGCAACCGCTGATGGCCACCGACTCCGAGGCCCTGATGCGCGAGGGCATTGCGGCCGGAAAAACCACCTTCGAGCAATTCCTCGATGAGATGGGCTGGAGCGCCGACGACGTCGACAAGACCTTCTGCCACCAGGTCGGCCGGGCCCATCGCAAGCTGATGCTCGAGGCCTTCGAGATCGACCCGGCGATCGACTACACCACACTCGAAACGCTCGGCAATACGGGTTCCGTCGCCCTACCGATGGCCGCCGCCGTGGGAATCGCCGACGGACATCTGCAAACCGACGATCGTGTCGGCCTATTGGGGATCGGCTCGGGAATCAACGTGGTGATGCTCGGGCTCGATTGGCAACGAAGCCTCGCGCCGCAGAACGACGCACTCCGCGGGCCCCACGTGCAGCAGGTCGGCGTCCGCCCGTAGTCCCCCACCGCAGTTGTTTTGTGGGTGGACGGGGCAGCATTCTCTCCGGTGGTATAAGTGAGTGTGCGTTGTTCAACTGATGGCCGATTTCTCCGCTACAGTCTCACTCACTCCGGT
>CAYYNP010000350.1:0-9831 GCA_964472545.1 uncultured Planctomycetaceae bacterium
GAGGAGATCGTCACCTACCCTCCACTTTGTGCCATTTGAGTTGAAACACTACACACTCACCACACAACACTCACCACCCAACACTCATCACCCAACACTCACCACTCACCACGAACTACCAAACCACCTCATGAACGGATCGAAGTTGTACTACCTGCTGGCAGCCGGGGCCTTCGTATTGGCGTTGGCGGTGGCCGTGACGGCGGTCGGCGGGTTGCTGCTCGATTTCGGTTCGCTGTCGACGCGGATCGGCCTGATGGTGGTGGGGCTGGTGTTGGCCGACGCGGCGGTTTGGCTGCTCCGCCGACGCTCGGATCACCAGCGCCGCAACGTGGAACGGCAGCTCGAGGCCCTTTGTGGCCTCGATCCTCGCGACGTGCGCAGCGATAGCACGCGCGCCCAACTTCCGACGCTGCCGCCGGGAAACCCCTGGGCGAAGATCGTCGAGCAGGTCCGCGAAACACTGCTCGAGCAGAGCCGGCGGGTCGAGGAGTCGGAGCACGCCCGAGCGGCCCTCGATATCCGGCATCGCCGCGCCACGGCCGAGCGCGAGCGGATCGGCGCGATCCTCTCCGGTCTCAACGAACCGGTGCTGGCGGTCGACGACTACAACGAAGTCGTGTTGGCCAACGAAAGCGCCCAACGACTCTTCCAGTTCGACCTCGAATCGGCCGACAGCCGGGCGTTGGCCCAACTGACGCACTGCGAGAAGCTGGTCAGTTTGCTATCGGCCGCCGCTCGCCGCAAGAACCCGGGCGAGCGTACCGACGAAATCGAGGTCGCCGATGAGCACGGTGAGCCGCATTGGTATCGGGCGACGGCGGGCAAGCTCACGGCCGAGACGAAGGACGCCCACGGGGCTGATGCGGAGCACGACTCCTGGATCTCTCACGGCGCCGTGGCCGTATTGCGCGACATCGGCGACCAGAAGGCCTTGCAGAAGCGCAACGCCGAGTTTGTTTCCGCGGTGAGCCACGAGATGAAGACGCCGCTGGCCGGCATCAAGGCCTATGTGGAACTCTTGGTCGACGGCGACGCCGAGGACGAGGAGACGCAGGAAGAATTCCTGGACGTAATCAACGGCCAGGCCGACCGCCTGCAGCGGCTGGTCGACAACATGCTCAATCTGGCCCGGATCGAGGCCGGCGTGGTCAACGTCAGCAAGCAGACCCGTTCGCTGAACGAGTTGCTCGAAGAGGCGATCGGCGTCGTGCAGCCGTCGGCCGAGGCCAAGCAGATCGTGCTGACCGCCGAGCTCAGTCCGATGTACCTCGGCGTGCTGGCCGACCGCGACATGCTGCTGCAATCGGCCATTAACCTGCTCTCCAACGCGGTGAAGTACACGCCCGAGAAGGGCAAGGTCACGCTGCGCAGCCGCATGGAAGACAACCGCATTCGCTTCGAGGTGGAAGACACCGGCGTAGGCCTCAGCGAAGAAGACTGCCAGCGCGTGTTCGAGAAGTTCTACCGTGTGAAGAAAGACAAGAACATGGCCGCCGGCACGGGGCTGGGCCTGCCGCTGGCGAAACATATCGTCGAGGACGTCCACGGGGGGCAACTCGTGGCCGCCAGCACGCTGGGACGGGGCAGCACTTTCGCCGTCACGCTGCCGTCGGCCGGACAACTCACCTAGAAACATCAGATTGCCGGGAGCCTACCATGGGAAAACGCGTATTGCTTTGTGACGACGAGATCCACATTCTGCGGGCGGCCGAGTTCAAGCTCAAGCGGGCCGGCTACGACGTCTGCATCGCCGGCGACGGACAAGAGGCCTGGGAGGAGATCGAGCAACAGACGCCCGACATCCTCGTGACCGATTGTCAAATGCCGCGGCTGGACGGCTTCGGGCTGGTGGAGCGGGTGCGCGGTCGGGACGACTTGCAGGACTTGCCGGTGTTCATGCTCACCGCGAAGGGGTTCGAGATCAGCCACGAAGAACTGGCCCGAAAGTGGAACGTGACGCGGGTGATCGCCAAGCCGTTCAGCCCGCGGGCGCTGCTGCAATCGGTCGACGAGGCGCTGGCGGCGACTTCGACGGAGGCCGCAACGTAGCGCGCGACGACCGGCAGGGGTGGTGGGGTCGAAGCACGAGGCACGAGTGCTGAGCCCCCGGACCATCAAACCGGTGAGAAAACACTGGGGGCTCCGTGTTCGTTCCTCACACGTCGACCCCAGTCACCCCCCGGCCGAACCGCAGACCCCGCCCAACCAGAAACCCCGCCGAAAGCCAACCATGAACCTACCCACCGAGATCTTCGGCGAAGTGATCGTGGTCCATACGCCGGAGGAGCTGGGCAGCGACCAACGCGAGGATTTCGAGGCGTACGTGCCGACGCTGGAGCGGGCGCACGTCGTCTTGGACCTCGACAACACGGAGGAGTTGGACAGCCAGGGGCTGACGGCACTTTTGACCGTGCAGGAACTGCTGCGTGAGGCCGGTGGCGACGTCAAAATCTCGGCCACCAACCCGATCAACCGCAAGATCTTCGAAATCACCCGACTCGACCAGCAACTCGAGGTCTTCGAGAGCGTGCTGGATGCCGTCAAGAGCTTCCAATAGCCCACCATGAACACCGCAATCTACTCTCCCCGACGTCTCGGCGACCTGCTGGTTGCCCGAGGCTACCTCTCGGCCGATGCGTTGCAGTCTGCGCTGGGCAAACAACAACAAGGCGGCCGCGACAAGCTGCTGGGGGAAATCCTGGTCGATCTGGAGTATTGCACGGAGGACCAGATCGTCGAGTGCCTGGCAACCGAGTACGGCGTTCCCTACGCCAAGCTCGAAGCCCGGCTGATGGACCCCAAGATCGTCGACGTGCTGCCTCGCGATTACATCGAACAGAATCTGGTGCTGCCGCTGTTTCAGATCGGCGACGTGCTGACGATCGCCATCTCCGAGCCGTCGAACTTGTTCCTGATCGACGAGATCCGAAGCCAGGCCGAGGCCCAAGTTCAGATCGTGGCCGCCACGCCGAAAGACATTCGGCGGATGATCACCGCGCTGCCGAACTCCAAGGTCTTCGTGATCGACGACATCATCGAAGACTCCGACACGGCCGACGTGACGCTGATCGAAGAGGCGATCGAAGACATCGGCGACGTCGAGGAGATCGCCGGCCAATCGCCCGTCATCCGGCTGGTCAACTACATCATCTTCAACGCCGTGAAGGAGGGCGCCAGCGACGTACACATCGAGCCGGCCGAACGCAGTATGCGCGTGCGCTACCGTATCGACGGCCGGCTGTACAAGTCGCTCGAAGTGCCTTCGCACCTGTTGGCGGCCGTGACCAGCCGCATCAAGATCATGGCGTCGATGGACATCAGCGAGCGGCGGTTGCCCCAGGACGGCCGGGTGAACGTGTTGATGGAAGGCCGCAAGATCGATCTCCGCGTGAGCACCTTTCCCGCCAACATCGGCGAGAAGACGGTGATTCGTGTGCTCGACACCCGCAGCGTCTCGCTGGTGCTCGAAGAGCTCGGTTTCGCCGAAGACATCTTGGGCGATTTCCAGCAACACATCCGCGCCCCCAACGGGATCATCCTGGTCACCGGCCCTACCGGCAGCGGCAAGTCGACCACGCTCTACGCCGCGCTGAACTCGATCAGCTCGATGGAGAACAACGTCTGCACCGTGGAAGACCCGATCGAGTATCACCTGCCGCTGATCAACCAGTTCCAGGTGCAAACCAAGATCGGCATGACCTTCCCCAAGGCGCTGCGCACGCTTCTGCGTCAGGACCCCGACGTGATCATGGTCGGCGAAGTCCGCGACGAGGAGACCTCGCGAACCGCGATCCAGGCGGCTTTGACCGGCCACTTGGTCTTCAGCACCCTGCACACCAACGACGCCTGCTCGGCGATCACGCGGCTGATCAACATGGGCGTCGAGCCGTACCTGATCGGGGCCGCGCTGAACATGGTCCTGGCCCAGCGGCTGGTGCGGCGGATCTGCCCCAAGTGCAGCCAGAAATATGAACCGACGCGGACGATGCGCAAAACCCTGCAGCAGATGGGCTACGACTTCGACGAGTTTCGCAAGGGCGTGGGGTGCCCGGCCTGTCGCAATACGGGCTTCAAGGGCCGCATCGGCGTACACGAACTGCTGGTGATCAACGACGAGCTGCGCGACGCCATCGTGCTCGATCCCACCGTCGGCAAGATCCGCGAGATCGCCGGACGCGACGGGATGATCACCCTGGGCCACGACGGCTTCCGCAAGGTTCGCGAGGGCATCACCACGGTCGAGGAAGTCTTCCACGTCGCCGGAGACGGCACATGACCTATCAATACCGCGTCCGCGATCCGCTGGGAAACACCCACGACGGCAACCTCGAAGCCGCCAGTGTGGAAGACGCCTCGCAGCAACTCCGCCGCGACGGCTTTCAGGTTCTCGACGTCCGCGAGGTCCGCGCCGGCAACGGCCTTTTTGCCAAACGGGTCTCCAAGAAAGAGATCATCTACGTCACCGGCCAATTGGCCATCATGGTCGACACCGGGATCACGCTCTCGGCGGCGTTGAGCGGGATCGTCGATCAGGAACCCAACCCCACGCTGAAACGCGTGCTGACCGATCTGCGCGACGCCGTCGAGGGCGGCGAAGACTTCTCCACCGCGCTGGCAAAATACCCGAAACTGTTCAATAAGACCTTCGTCTCCCTGGTCAAGGCCAGCGAAGCAACCGGCACGCTGGGACCAATGCTCGATCGGATCTCGGACTATCTCCGCAAAGAGATGGAGACACGCGGCAAGGTTCGGGCGGCGATGGCCTACCCGATGGTAATGATGTTCCTGGCGATCGGCGTGACGATCTTCCTGCTGACCTACATCATGCCGAAGTTCACGCCGCTGTTTCGCTCCAGAGGCACCAAGCTGCCCACCCCCACGCTGATCATGATGAACGTCTCCGATGCGTTGATCGGCTACTGGTACCTCTGGCTGATCGGCCTGGTGCTGGCCGTCGTCGGCTTTCTCTACGGTCGGCGGACCCAACCCGGCCGTCAGGCGATCGATTGGGTCAAGATCAACCTGCCGCTGGTCGGCCCGATGGCGCGGAAGGTGATCCTCAGCCGTTCGATCCACACGCTGGGCACAATGCTCGGCAGCGGCGTCTCGATCATGGAATCGATCCGTCTGGCCGGTGAAGTGTCGGACAACTACTATTTCGAACGCGTCTGGCAGCGCGTGCTCGACGAAGTCACCGCCGGCCGCCGCATCTGCGAGGTACTACAGGACGACCCGCTCTTCCCCCGCGTGCTGGTGCAGATGATCTCCGCCGGCGAAGAAACCGGCAAGCTCCACGAGGTGCTCGAACGTGTCAGCGGCTATTACGACCGCGAAGTCGAGACGTCGCTCAAAGCCACCACCAGTCTCATCGAGCCGCTAATGATCGCCGGCATGGGCGCCGTCATCGGCACCATCGGCCTGGCCCTGCTGCTGCCAATCTTCAGTCTCAGCAAGCAGCCGTAGGGTGCGTGAAACGCACGGTGGATCTGGGGGCTGGGGACTCGGGACTCGGGGCTGGGGGCTGGGGGATCAGCCGCCCAACGTCAAACGGCCGGCCTTGGCCGACTCGGTCACTTCCCTGCGGACGACTTTGACGCTAGATTGGTGCCTTTGCTCTCGCGTCTGCTCTCGGGAAGAAGTCACCACTCTGGCACGTAATGCGGTTCTCCGTGCGACTCACAAAACGCTCTGTCTATCTCTGCATCGCCTGGAGCATCACACTCGGCTTGGCGGCCGCGGCAATCTACTCGTATCGACACGACGGCATCGTCGGCGTGTTGTTGCGGCCGGGGGCGTCGGCGGCCCAGCGGATCGAGAGGATTCAGCAGGCGATTCAAGCGTGGGGGGCCGTGGCTCCGCTGGCGTACGTGGTCTTCGTGATGGTCGAGGTCGTGGTGGCCCCGATCCCCGGGCTGATGCTCTACGCGCCCGGCGGAATGATCTTCGGCGGATTTTGGGGCGGCCTATTGTCGCTTATCGGCAACGTCCTCGGGGCCGGCGTCGCCTGCCGATTGATGCGGGTCTTAGGACGCCGGCGGTTGGCATGGATGTGGCAGGGCGAACGGCCGAAGGCCCTCGATCGACGTCTGGCCGAGTCCGGCGTATGGGTCATTCTCGCGCTGCGGATCAACCCGCTCACCTCCAGCGATCTGGTCTCCTACGCCGCCGGGCTGACGTCGATTTCGACGTGGAAGGTAATGCTCGGCACGCTCTTGGGCATGGCCCCGCTGTGCTTCCTGCAAGCCCATCTGGCCGACGAGGTCCTTTCGGCGTTCCCCAATCTCCTCTGGCCCCTGATCGGCGCGTGTGCCGTTTACGCCGTGCTGGCCACCATCACGCTCCGCAACGCGCTGGCCGGGCGGGAGGCAGGCGAGTAGGACCTCTGGCTGCTGTCTGCCACGGTCATAGAACGCAGCGACGACGGCCGGCTACTCGGGTTGCACTGGCACGAGCTCGCCGCGTTCATTGCGCTCAAAGGCGGACCCTGGCGGCGCGTCGAGCAACGGGATGACGTCCGGATCGTAATTGGCGATCGTATTGACGTCGTAGACTTCTGTGTTTGCCGGGTCGTCAACATAATCTTGCGACTCGTGGCCGGAGAAGAAACGCCATCCGCTGTCCATCTCACGGTCCGCATCTTCGCGGTACATGTACCCTACGCCGCGATCGCCGACGGTGATCATGTCGGTCGCAAGGCACCCGCCACGCCCAACGGCAAGCGGTCGGATCTCGTCCGTTCGCAACGCGAACAGCTTCGGTGCCCCGGGATCACGTTGCCAACTCTGAAACGTCAGCTCCGACTTGAGCGACGCAAACGAACTCGGCAAATGCGTGACCATATCCGGCACACTCTCCAGGGTCGTGTGCCTGCCATAGCTGCCCTGCTCGTCGGGAGACGGGACCTCCATCCAAACTCGATTGTCGTTGCCTCGCATCAACTGAAGCGTCACTCCCGATGTATCCACAATGCCAAAGAAGTCACCGTTTTCAAGGAGGTACCGTGGCACGGCGTCAATCATGTCCTCCACCGTCATTGGCACCGGCGAAGCAGAGTCTACAGATTCGCGGATTGTGTACGACGTGTAGAAGACGGAGAACACGAGTAGGCTCCTGGGATCAAGAATGAGGAACAACCGCCCGCAGCAGTGCTTCAGTAATTCACGGTGCGAGTGGACCGCCGGCAACCTGGGGCACCGCTGCGCTTTGCCCCGGCCACCCCTTAGTCCGAGCGCGTGTGCCGCAGCCTTGCCGTTAACTCCTCGGCCTCACGCAGCGCTTCTGCCGCCAATTCGTGGCAATACTCGGTCAAGTAACGCCGAGCCGACTGTGAGTCGTCTTGCCACAATTGAAGCGCCTTTCGCTCGACGTCCATCTGTTGCTCGAACGTCCGCTGCTCGAAAGGGGCCCAATGGGCGCGGGCGCGCTTGACGTTGCCGCGATCCTGTAACCGCTTGAACGTCCACCACGCGGAGCCCGCGAACGGCTCGAACGTCTCCGGCGGCGGCTCGAAATGGTGTTTCAGCGACAACTGGGTCTGCACGTCGACCGGCCGGTAGAACGACCGGGGCGTTGCGGTGATTCCCAAGTACCACGGCAGCAACACGCCGCTGGCTGGCTCGGCGGTGATCCGCCACCAGACGCAGCCGATCTCCCGGGGCAGGCCGTCGCGTAGCTGCAACACGGTGCCCTCTTGCGTGACCGGGCTGCTGAGCGTCCGCTCGGGGCCGCGGGTGTCGCGGAGGATTTTGGCGACCATGGCCACGGTCATCTTCTGCTGCTGACGGATGCCCAACGGCGGCGGCTCGTCCGGCGGCCAGGCGACTTCTTTGCCGGAAACGAGTTGCCGTGCCCACCAACGCCGCGGGTCGGGCCGGTCGTCGCGGTCGCGGCGATACGCCTGGCGGAAGTTCAGCGGCCGGCCGCTGCGGACGTCGAACCAGCCGCGCCCGGCCGCGTAGTCGATCAGGTCCTTCGAGCCCAGGAAGTTCTCCGTATCGGACAGGTCGACTTCGCCGATGACGTAGACGTTCGGCAGCAGCACGACCGCGTCGTCCGGCACGCGCTGGGCCACCCAACGGCGTCCGCGTACCACCGCCAAGAGCCAAGCCTCCTTGGAATCCGCGATCACGTACGTCCGCCCGGAATCGACGTAGCCGAACCGTTCGATCAGCTTACCGGCCAGTTCGACGCCCTCGCGTGCCGAGCGCGCCCGTTGTGCCACCAGCCGCCGAAGCATGCCGCCGATGCCGCCGTGGCGGATTTCGTTCAGCCGGACCAACGTGTCGTAGTCGCTCTCGCGCGATCCGCAGCCGTCGCTGAGCACGGCCACGCCGTGTTGGTTGAGATAGGCGTCGCTGAATTCCAGCCCGGGGTTTTCGCTCCAGAGAAAGGCCGCCGTTTGGCCGACCTGCGGCAGCACGCCGCCGCGGCGCAGCTCGAAGGTGGCCCCGCGCGGAAAGCGCTGCGAAGGAATCCGGCGGAAGTTGAGGATCCGCTGGCCGTAGTTTTGCTCGTTGTGGCCGACCAGCACGGAACCGTCGGCCGAGGCGGCCCGGCCGACGATGATGGCGAAACACCCGAAGCTCCGCCCGGGCCAACAGGCCGCCGCCAGGAAGAGAACGATCAGCGAGGTACGTCGAAATCCCATCGCAATCTCCGTTTCTCCGCAATTGCGGCCGGGCGATCAATGTCAGGTGCGGTTAACGGGTTGGCTGGGGCAAAGCGCAGCGATGCCCCAGGTGTCTCGATAACCTGGGGCGCCGCTGCGCTTTGCCTCAGCCACCCGGTCGTCAGTTTCTATACGATCTCAAATACGATCAGTGCCACCAACACCGCCGCGATCAACGCGGCTGCCCCGCCGAGGATGATCAGCAACCGGTAAGGAGAAGCCTCTTTCGGGCCTTTGGCCACCGCCTCTTCGGTGTACTCCTCCTCGTACTCCTCTTCGTATTCCCCGTGAGTCTCGTCACCGAAACCATAGGCGCCTGCGGCCCCCGAGTCCTCGTCGGCCGCTCCCGGCACGATCAGGATCTGGCCGCAGGTGGGGCAATTCGCCCGGCTGCCGGAGAGGCTGGCCTTCACGCGAAACTTCTTCTTACACTGACACGTAATCTCGACAAAAGCCTCCGGCTCTTCTTGCGCCGGAGCCTTGCCGCCGGGGACCTTGATCGCTCCGCCGCACTTCGGGCACTTCACCTTCTTGCCGGCCAACTTATCGGGCGCCTTGAACGAACTCTTGCATCCGGGACATGCAGCCTGAATGGGCATCGACTTCACCTACACCACGGGTCTTCTAGGGCACGGCGAATCCACGGCAGGAGGCTGGGTGTAAGCACCCCCCTCCACCGGGCGGCTTCACGCCAAGGGCTGTTCCGTTGGTCCCTCGCGGAGCCTGTCGCCAGACGATTTCAGCCCCTATGATGATCGGCGAAGCCGCAGAGTGCAAGGGTTGCGACGGGAACGGAGCACGAGAACGGCAAGCCGTCTAGCCGCCGCCGGTACGGCGGTGTGGTTGCTTCACTGATTCCTAACTCGAGTGCGCCGTGCCGGCGGCGGGTAAACGGGCTTTCGTCGCCGTGTCGGCGACGGGTAAACTGAGCGAACACACGCCGAAGGGGGCTACGCAAAATCCTGCCACAACCGCTCGAACGCCTCCGAAAACGCCTTTGTCAAACGCGGGTCGTCGGTGACAATGAAGTTCTCCGAATTGTACCGGGCCGCACTTCGGGTCCAGTTGTAGCTGCCCGTTAGGGTGGTTTTGCCGTCGAAGATGGCGAATTTGTGGTGCATGTGGTATTCGGTGCGGTCGACTCGGACGGGCACGCCCTG
>CAYYNP010000351.1:0-9826 GCA_964472545.1 uncultured Planctomycetaceae bacterium
CATCCCCTCACCCCGTCATCCCCTCACCCCGTCATCCCCTCACCCCGTCATCCCCCGCCCCGACTCGCCGGGGAGGTTGCCGTTTTGCTTGGATCGACGCTCCAGAGGTTGATCCTGCCGTCTTCGTGGCCGGAGGCCAACAACTTGCCGTCGGGGCTAAAGGCCAATACTGTCACGCTGCCGGCCTGTTCGCTGAGGGTCGCTCGCAGCGCGCCGGTGTCCGCGTCCCAGAGCTTGATCGTGCCGTCTACTGCCGTGCTGCCCGAGGCCAACGTGGCGCCGTCCGGGCTGAAGGCCACGCTGTCGCAGTCGCGCTTGTGGGCCTCGATCGAGCGAATGAGTTTCCACGTCTTGGTGTCGTAGAAGTGCACTTTGGTCAGCCCCCCGCCGGCAAGCAGCGACCCGTCGGGGCTGAAGGCGATGCAGTAGTGGCCGCCAAAAATCGGCGTCTTGATCGTTCGCACCAACTCGCCCGTCGCGACCTCCCAGAATTGGTAGCTTGTGCCCGAAGCTGTAGCTACCAGCTTCCCGTCAGGATGGAAGACCGGATTTCGGCCCGGATGCTCGATCACGCGTTCCGCTCGTCCGCTGGCAACGTTCCAGAGGATGAGTTTCTTGTCGTTGCCGGCTGTGGCCAGCAATGATCCATCCGGGTTGAAAGCGAGGCAAATTGTGCGTATCTCATCTCCGTTGAGCATCCGCCGGAATTGTGCGTCGGCCGCGTCATAGAGGCGGACCTGTCCGATCGCACTGGAGGCTGCCAGCCACCGGCCCTTCGGGTCGTATGCCACTCGGACGCCGCCAACCCGAAACGGCGGCAACGCCCCCCGCATCTGCCTCTTGGCGACGTCCCAGAACACGACTCGCTTGTCCCCGCCCGACGAGGCCAGGATCGTGCCCCTTGGATGAAAGGAGAGGCACCAGATCCTGGCTCGGTGCTCCCGCAGCGTGGCCAGAGGCTTTGCAGTCGACGGCGGAGTGACCGCAGCCGGCGGCCGCGACGTCGTTGGAGGCTGCGGCTGTGCGAGCGACCCGTCGGCGCCCCAAACTTCCACCGCGTGGCTACTGGTTCCCAAGGCCAGCAGGGCCCCGTCCGGGCTGAACGCAACCGCTTTGACGAATCCCTTGCCGACGGCCTCAACCGTGCCTTGGAACTGCCCGTCAGGCACGCTCCACATCCTCACGCTCGGGTCGTCGCCGGCGGTGGCGAGCAATGATCCGTCGGGATGGAAGGCAAGGCCGTTGACCTGCTGCGGGTGTCCGGTGAGGGTGTGAGAATGCTGACCGGTGGCAACGTCGTAGAGCCTCACTGTCCGATCTGCGCTGGCGGAAGCCACGATCGATCCGTCGGGACTGAACGCGACGGCGCGGATGGCGGCCGCGTGCGGGTCCAATGTGCGCAGAATCTGGCCGCTGGCGACGTCCCAGATTCGGACGGCCCTGTCGCCGCCCCCGGAGGCCAGCATCGAACCGTCGGGACTGAAGGCGACCGAAAAAACCTCGCCTTGGTCTCCGTTCCACGTGGCTTGCAGCGAGAGCGTGGCGACGTCCCAGATCTTCACCGTGCCGTCACTGCTGCCGGAGGCCAACAGCGTGCCGTTGGGATGAAACGCCACGCTCTGCACGTGGGACGTGTGCCCTTTGAGAGTCCCCACCGGGTCGCCTCTCGCCTTGCAGAGCGCGATGTGCTCTGCTTGGCCCGAGAGAGCCAACCACGTGCCGTCCGGGCTGAAGGCCACGCACGTCACGGGACGGTCGACCGAGATCTTGATCTTGGACTGTTTTGTGGCCAGGTCCCAGAATTTCGCCACGGTATCCTCGCTGCCGGAGAGCAGTTTGAGGCCGTCCGGGCGGAACGCGACGGCACAGACGTTCTGCGAATGTCCCAGAAGCTTGAATTGATGTTGGGCCGCGGCCACGTCGAAACGCTTCAGCTCCGCGGGCCGCGTCGCCGGTTCGGCGGTCAGGAAACGCTGCAGGCTCATGGCAATTGTGGTCGCCGGGGGCTCGACTTTCGCAATCTCCGCCAGCCGCTTGGCGAGTTTGCCTTTGACCAGCACGGACTTGACGTTCGGCCGGGCTCGCCCGTACCAGCAGCCGGCTTCGTGCAGCAGCGCGGCCTTGGTCTTCCCGTCGGCCTCTTCGGCGGCGGCCCACCACGCGTCGCCGGCCGCGACTTGGGCGTCGACGTCGGTTGGCGTGGCCAGGGTGAGCGACGCAGCCAACCGGAGCACCGCGTCGCTGCCCTTGGCCATATGCGGCAGGGCCTTTTTCCAGTCGCCCTCCTGAAAACCGTACCAACGGCCGACGGTCAGATTGGCGGCCGCATCGTCCGGCGACATCTTCAACGTGGCCAGTGCCTGCTGGAACTCCTGCCGCATCTGTTCAAGTTGCTGCAATTCCGCACGTCGGTCGAAGAGCCGCTTGCGATAGTCGCGACCGGCCGGAGTCTGGCAGGCGCGGTAGGCGGCCTCGACCAATTGGCAGGCCGCGTCGTATTGCCCGGCCTTCAGGCTCTCCTCGGCCACCGCCAACGAGACGTTGGCCAACTTGCCGAGTCGCTCCGCGTCGACGGCGGCAGCGGCCACCGTGGGCAGCATCTTCTGTTTGGCCGCCAGGGCATCCACCTCGAAGTCGGCCGCCACGGCGTCGATCGCTTCGACCACCAAGGCGGCGTTGCCCGCGGCGGTGGCCAGCTTGGTCGCCTCGAGCCAGAGCACGAATCGCTCGGCGGGGTTGTCGGGAGATTGCTTGCCCAGGGCGATCATCTCGCCGGCCAGCACGAGCTTCTCGGCCGGCGATCTGGCCTTGCCGAGCTGATAGACGCCTTCGAGTTGCGTAACGACGTCCGCTTGCGCTTCCGCCGGCGGGACCGGTAATCTCTGCGGCGCCGGCGGATCCACTGACGGAGGAGCGACCGGTGGCGCGGGTTGCACCACGTCGGGCGGCGGCTCGACGGGCGGCGGCTCGACGGGTGGCGGCTCGACGGGTGGATCGACCTCCGGCGGCTTGGGCGGATCGGCCGGAGGGGCAGGCGTCGTCTTCGTGGCGTCGGCCGGATCGGGCCCCACCGGCAATTCGACCGGCAACTCGACCGGCGGTGCGTCGGTGGGCGCCGGCGTTACGTCCTCCCGCGACGACTGAGTGGTCTTGCCGCTCCCGTCGCCGGTCTCGGCCGTTTTTTCATTGTCCGACAGCGCCGAGATCAGCGCCACGGTGAGAATCAACAGCAACATCACACCAGCCGCAATGCTGCCCAGCACCACCGGCAGGCTCTTGCGGCGTCTGCTCCGCGTGGTTCGCACGGTCCGCGTCGGCCCGGCGACCGCCGGCTGCACGGGCATCGCTTCGGCCGGCGCAGGCCGTGGCGCCGCCGGAGCGGGACGTGCCGGAGCGGGACGTGCCGGTGCCGCCTCGGCCACCGCTTCCTCCGCGAGGTCTTCCCGCAACTGACGCTCGTATTCCAGTTCCGTCCGCAACTGCCGATCGTAGGCCGCCCTCTTCTGCGGGTTCAGCAGCCGCACCTTGGCGTCGGCCACTTCGTTGAGCAACTTCTGCGAGAGCGCCGCATGCTGCCCGGTCTGAAACGTCCGCAGATGCGACATCTGCCGATCGGCGGCCGACTCGATCACGTCCGGATCGTTCTCAAATTGCTTGATTCCCAACAGCCGATAGCACGACGGCGGCTGTTCCTCCCGCGGAATTCCCAGCCATCGGTGGTACGGATCGAAAGACTCCGGCATATGCTCTCCCCTTTGTGCGAACGGTCGATCACTCGTATTGAGGTTACCAGAAACATGCCCCCGCGGGAAGCGGAGAGCCGACGGCAAGCCGGGCCGTCGGAGATCGAATACGCAACGTGTCTACCAGGGATGGTACGGGAACCGCTTGGCCTGGATTTCCGTTTGCTCTTGTCGAGATAGGCGATCCGCGTGGTCCGGCCCGGGCCATTTGAGCAGCCTGAAGTGGCCGGCATGCATTGGTCGCCTGCCGAGCACTATGACGCGAAATACTCCGTGAGGATGCTTCGGGAGACGGCTACTCCTCCACCATCCGCTCCCAGCCTCTGGATTATTGTCGCCATGTTCTCGAGGATGTTCCTTACGGACTTGGCCGCCGTCTCCGCCTTTGTACCGCGAGCCTTCACTGAGACGGTAGCTTGGTCTGGGAGTCCCGTCGCCATCAATTCATACTGATCATACAGATCCGCACTTGCGAGTTCTCCGTCCTTGCCCACGTATAGTAGTTCCACGGTGGTCCCGGAGAAGTCGGATTTCAACGTGGGCAAGAGGGAACTTGGCAGCACGTGCATTCCGCCTCGCTCATTGATTGTGGCTTGGACTTGGAAGACGCCAGTCGCCCGATCAACGCCGCACTTGATCCTCAGTCTGTCCAGGAGGTCGTGCTGGGTGGGTTTTCCGGAGATGGAGCATGCAACTCGCACACGATCGAATAGTTTCTTGCGGCCGTTTTCAAAATCTTCGTTATCCCCATCCAGCGGGATCAAGAACAGGTTCTCAAGCGTTTCCCTCACTACTTCGACGGCAATTCCCTCGTCTCTGCCGTCCGCCTGTACTTCGATGTCTTGGCCGTTCACCAGCCCTGCACTTACGAGGCCGGCGATACTCTTTGCATCCTCCTCGCCCCGATCCGTGATTACGACGATTCTGCATTCCTCAAAGACGTTTGCGATCCTCTCCACGGTGACCGCCGGCCGATAGTGTACGGCCTCTCTCACTCTAACTCTGGCCCGCCGTGTCTCCATTGATTTCACCTCTCAGGTATTCTATTCGGCTACAGTTGCACAAGACCGATCAGATACGAAGCGTCGTGAGTCGCCGTACGTCCAGTTCAAAAGACTTCAAGGAGAGCTTATCCTTCAGCGAATTACGTACTTTCGACAGCTTCTTGCGCGCCGCCGCTCCAACGTGTGGCCCGTCCTCGAACTCCCGGCCCATTGTACCAAATATGACCCTGCGAATCGTCCCGGACTTCTCTCTCTCATCGGCGAAGACACCCAATGCAAGGAAGTTCACGTCTTGCCACGGATCCACCAGCCACGGATAGCTGCGCTCAGATGCAAGCAACATGACCACATGGCCCTGCATTTCAGCATGGTACACGTGCGGAAATGCGTAGCCGTGGCCGAAGGCATTTGAGTATATTCTCTCGCGGTCGACGATCTTGTCGTGGATCAGGCGGGCGTCACGTGCCGTAGGACTGCGTTTGTGCGATAGCGCGGCGGTGAGCACCTCCGACCATGAAGTGTGCATGCCTCCCGCAACCATGATAGGGACCAGGTGAATGATGTTGCTCTGATGCTGTGTGTCTAGTAGGTGGATCAGTTTGGCTGTGTACAGACGCTCGACTATTTGCACACCATCCAATACCACGATTCTGGGGTCTCGTTGGAGATAGTCGTCCAGGAGGCTTCGAGCGTCAGCTGTTATCTTGCCGGAGGTTATCATGTATACTTTGTCTAGGCGTCTCAGGCGGTTATCCGCGTCACGAAAACGCTTTGTCAAGGCGCTGCTTGCCTGGTTCAGCCAAGCGTTCACATTGCCAGGGCTGGATGCCCTTGCGGACACGTTAACTCGCTTGACTTGAGCTCCGTAGTAGAAGCGCACACCGAGCGCCCCCATTTCGAAGAACGGCCCTATGTCCGCCCCGAACTCCCCTGGACCATGGTGTACGACCGCGGGCACGTCGTGGAACCCCAACCCTCTAAGTAGCGGCACAAGCACCGTGTTAATCAGATCGTCCTCGCTGAGGCTCCTAAGCCGTTTGAGGCACGCTTCCTTGTCAAAGGCAGCATGAGCGCGCTGTATCTTCTCGATCTCCGGCCGCAAGATCTCCTCATAGTACTGCCTCGTGAGCTCTGGTGGCTTACGCACAACCGCGTTCGCACCTAACTCTAGAGCGTGATCAAGCAGTTGCCGAGTAGCGTGGTCGGAGAATACCAGTATCGGCAGAAATGGTCTAGCACGACGAACGAACGATATGCTCTGCAGGCCGTGGTGAATCGTGCGACCAGCCCCGAGGACTAAGTCCAGTATCAGGAAATCGATACGATCTTCGCCCACTATTTGCGAGTGAAGCTCTTTGGCGGTGGCCGCCACAACGGCGCGGTGCCCCGAATCTTCGAGACACTGCACCAGTGGCCGCGAATAATGGTCCTGATCTTCGGCGACGAGGATCCTCATGCCAATTCGCCCACGTTCTGGGAGCCGCGTTTCGTTCGAGGGAGCCGACGGAAATCCGCGCCGCTCGCAAGACTCACCCTGCGATAGGCGAACGTGCCCGACGCCGCAACACACGGGTCGATTGTACTCGTTCACCGGCGCATTGACAACCGGCAAAGCCAGAATTGATCACTGGTCGAGCGGCGATGGCGCAGGTACACTCGATATGAGCGGTCACCAGTCGCCGCTCGCCCCACCCCGGGCCGGAATCGTCATGCGCATCACCTCGATCCCCCAGATCTATCGGCATTTGAATCGCTGGCGGGAGATTCTCTCGGTGTTGAGCAAGTACGAACTGGCCAACTGGATTGGGCGATTGGGGCCGGATTTTGCCAAGGACCTGCTGAAGGCCCGTGGCGGGATGCCGATCGCCAGGCATCCCTGGAAGACCCGGATCAGGCTGGCGCTGGCCGAGTTGGGGCCGACGTTCGTCAAGCTGGGGCAGGTGCTCAGCACGCGGCCGGACCTGGTGGGCGTGGAGTTGGCCGAGGAATTGCGGCACTTGCAGACCGACGTGCCGGCCGATAAGCCGAAGGTCGTGCGGGCGACGATCGAGGCGGAGTTGGGGTGTCCGGTCGAGGAAGCGTTTGCCGAGTTCGACGAGGAGCCGATCGCCTCGGCCTCGATCGGACAGGTGCATCGGGCCCGGCTTCCCTCGGGCGAAGTCGTGGTGGTGAAGGTTCAACACGCCGCGATCCAGAAGAAGGTCCGCGTCGACATGGACATCCTGGCCGGGCTGGCCCATCTGGCCGAACGGATGCCGGAGGTGGAGAACTTCCGGCCCGAGGCGATCGTGGCGGAGTTTCGCCGCACGATGCAGCGGGAACTCGATTTCGGCCGCGAAGAACGGAACATGCAGCAGTTCGCGCGGAACTTCCGCCGCGACGCCACAGTGGTCATCCCCCGCACGTTTCCCGAACTGTGTACCCAGCGCGTGTTGACGATGGAGGAGATCGAGGGGATCAAGCTCTGCGAAACCGAGCGGCTGGCAGCCGAGGGTTTTGACCCTGAGCGGATCGCGCGACGTGGGGCCAATCTCTATTTGAAGATGATCTTCTCGCACGGCTTCTACCACGCCGATCCCCACCCGGGCAACGTGCTGCTGAAGGACGGCAACGTGATCGGGCTGCTCGATTTCGGCATGGTCGGCCGCATCGACGAGCACTTACAGGAGGAGATCGCCGACATGCTGGTGGCGGTCACCGGCGGCGACGCGGAGCATCTCACGGCGATCATCATGCGTTTGGGGGCCGTGCCGCCGGACCTGGATCGGGCCGCGTTGTGTCTCGACCTGACCGATTTCGTGGCCCACTATGGAGCCCAGTCGCTGGAGAAGTTCGACCTCAGCGGCGCGCTGAACGAAATGACCGAGATCATGCGCCGCTATCACGTGATGCTGCCGGCGCGGATCGCCATGCTGATCAAGGTGCTGGTCACGCTGGAGGGCACGGCCCGGCTGCTCAGCCCGCACTTCAGCCTGGTCGAGGTGATGGCACCGTATCGTCGGAAGATGGTGATGCGGCGTTTCTCGCCCCGGCGGCGGCTGCGGAAACTGCGGCGGCTCTATGGCGAAGTGGAGCGGATGGTCGAGGCGTTGCCGGGAGGCGTCGTCGACATCCTCGAACAAGTCCAAAGCGGGAAGTTCGACGTCCACCTCGACCATCGCGGTCTGGAGCCGTCGGTCAACCGGCTGGTGCTGGGCATGTTGGCCAGCGCGCTGTTTCTCGGGTCGGCGTTGCTGCTCGCCCGCGGCGTGAAACCGTTGATCCACCTGCCGCCGCTGCTCGACGGCATCTCCGCCCTGGGCCTGGCCGGATCCGTGGTCAGCATCGCCTTGGGGCTGCGTCTATGGCGGGCGATCAAGAAGTCGGGCCGACTCGATCGGCGAAAGTGACGTCCGAAGAAGAGCGGAACAGGTCTAACAGTTTCGGGTGGCCCCACCGCCTCTCCGCAACGGGCGTTGCCACTTCTTTCGCATGGCCGGAAAAGCGTCGGGGTTGCGCAGCAACGAGAGGTGTTGCTCGGGATGACGTCACCTCTTGTGGCTCCGCCACCCGGGCACTCTTGCGACAGCATTCTGTTCAGTGACGGCGCCTTCTTCGCAAGAGTGACCGGGCCACCCTCCCTATTTGCGTACCCGTCCTACTCCGCGACCGCCGCTTCCGGCCGCGCCGGCTGACACTCTTTGAGCACTCCCAGGACCCGTTTGTCCAACTCGTCCAACTGCCGCAGAAGGTCTTCGTGGCGGTTTTCCAGGTCCAAGAGCGTATCGAGACGGGGAGCCGATTCTTCCATTTGGCGGGGTTTCTCTGGCGGTGCGGATGGGGGCGATCTGTTAGGGCATCGGTTGTCGGCCGAGCGAAGATTCAGCCGAGTTGGCAAAACGAGGTCTCGGTAAGCGTAGTCTAGGCAAGGTTTTACGGTCGCTCTATTTGCGGCAACCCGGCGGACGACGCAGGTGCGAATCTCTGCGGAATGCGTAACTTTCGGCTGCCGAGACCGGAAACTGAACAATAGGCGAAAAAAACCCCCTTCACCAGCCGATATGGGTAGACAAACGCCAAGTAGCTGGTATACAGTAGAGGCTTCCCTTTGGTAGGGTGCAAGGTGGGCTAAGAGCCAGCGGGGCAAAAACCGTCGTGCGATTCTAGCTAGAAGGAGGATTGAGTGGTCAAGTTGACGTTGCGGGAACGAGAATCCATCCAGGAGGCAGTGCGTCGCTTTCGCAAACTGGTCGAGCGAAGTGGCATCAAGAAAGAGATGCGTCGTCGAGAGTACTACGAGAAGCCGAGCGAAGTCAAACGGCGCGCCCGCCTGCGTGCCGAACGCCGTGCCCGCCGTACTCGCATGCTGGCAGGTCTTTAGCGCTTGCGGATCTGCCCCTCCCCTGCGTCTTTCTTTGGCGCTTGAGGTCTGCGCCCGACCCGTCTCGCCACGCGCAGCAGCGCTTCCTACCCGTCCAACCCCTCCGGCAGCCGTTCGACGAACGCGCGGATCTCATCGCGAACCCGGCGGTAGTGGGCCAACGCCTCCTCTTCGGTGGTGGCCGACTTGGCCAACCGGGGTGGATCGTCGAACCCCACGTGGACCACGCGCGTTGCCCCCGGCAGCACGGGGCAACTCTGATGGGCATGATCGCAGACGGTCACCACGACGTCCAACGCCACGTCGCGAAGCTCGTCGATGTGCTTCGAGCGATGGCCGCTGATGTCGACGCCGGCCTCCTGCATCACTTTCACGGCGCGGGGGTTCATGCCGTGGGTTTCTACACCCGCCGAGAACGGCTCGACCACGTCGCCCTTGAGATGGCGTGCCCAGCCCTCCGCCATCTGGCTGCGGCAGGAGTTTCCGGTACACAGAAAGAGGATCTTCAAGCGATCGGACGAATCGGTCATGGCGTGCGTCTGGGCTTTGGAGGAACGTGTCTACTTTCTGGGGGCACACGGGCGTCTCGCGGAGAGGTCGTGCTCTGCGGTCCCGTTTCGCATTGTCTCCACTTCTTCTCGAAGAGGCAACTGGGGCGAAAGCTCCGCAGGAGAACTGCAAAGTGTGCGGGAGCCCGAAAAAGGGGACTGGCTCCGTCG
>CAYYNP010000352.1:0-9808 GCA_964472545.1 uncultured Planctomycetaceae bacterium
CGAATCCCTACAGCCACATCGATCGTCGACGGAGCCAGTCCCCTTTTTCGGGCTGCCGCACACTTTGCGTTTCTCCTGAGGTGCGAAGCCCCATGCTTGACGCCCTGCTGATCCCGCCGCTAGAATTCCAGCCGCAGCACGTGTCTGCGACGTCAAATGGCCCTGGTTTCTGACCGAGTGTAAATGGAGGTGTTGCCGTGTCGGACAAGAAAGTCAACGTAGCGATGATCGGGCTGGGTTTCGGGGCGGAGTTTATCCCGATCTACCAGAAGCACCCCAACGCCAACATGTACGCCATTTGCCGCCGCAACGAGGCGGAAATGAACAAGGTTGGCGACCAGTTCGGGATCGACACCCGCTACGCCGCCTACGACGACGTGCTGGCCGATCCGGCGGTCGACTTCGTGCACATCAACTCGCCGATCCCCGACCACGCCTGGATGTCGCTGCAGGCATTGAGGGCCGGCAAACACGTGATGTGTACCGTACCTATGGCCACCACGGTCGACGAATGCCGGCAGATCTGCGAGTTGGTCAAGGAAACCGGCCTGAAGTACATGATGGCCGAAACGGTCGTCTACAGCCGCGAGTTCCTGTTCATCAAGGAGATGTACGACAAGGGCGAACTGGGCAAAGTGCAGTATATGGCCGCCTCGCACCCGCAGGACATGGAAGGCTGGCCGGAATACTGGGAGCGGATGATCCCCATGCACTACGCCACCCACGTGGTGAGCCCCGTGCTGGGACTCGTCGACGGGCTGGCCGAGTACGTCACCTGCGTCGGCTCCGGAACGATCAACGAGCGGCTGGCCGAGAAGTCGGGCAACAGCTTTGCGGTCGAGTCGTGCCACATCAAGATCAAGGACTCCGACGTCGCCGCCCACATCTGGCGTTTTCTCTTCGATACGGCCCGGCAGTATCGCGAGAGTTTCGATGTCTACGGCTCGAAGAAGAGCTTCGAATGGACGCTGGTCGAGGGCGAGGAGCACGTGCTGCACACGGCGAAGAAACCCGAACCGGAGATCCCCGGCAAGGTCAGCGTGCCCGACTACGCCCATCTGCTGCCGGAGCCGATCCGCCCGTTTACGGGCACGATCCAGGACGCCGACCACCTCTCGTTCGTGCAAGGCGGCGGCCACGGCGGCTCGCACCCGCACCTGGTCAACGAGTTCGTCAGCGCGTTGATCGAAGACCGCGATCCGAAACCCAACGCCGTGACCAGCGCGAACTGGACCTGCGTGGGGATCCTGGCCCATGAGTCGGCCACCAAGGGCGGCGAGATCGTGCGGCTGCCGGAGTTTACGATCGAGTAGGCCGCAGGGCGCCGGGCACGAAGACACGCCGTAAAGGAGACCCGTGATGGAGGCGGCACCGCAGCGAGGCTGGTGGGGACGCCACTGGAAATGGCTCGTTCCCACCGGCTGTCTGGGCGGCGTCGTTCTTTGCGCCGGATTCGTGACGATCCTCGTAACGGCCGTCTTCGGCTTGCTGAAGTCGTCCGAGCCGTACGAGCATGCCGTTGCGCAGGCCAAGGCACATTCAGCCGTCGAGAGTGCCTTGGGAGCGCCGCTGGAGGAAGGGACGTTCGTCACCGGGAACATCAAGATCAGCGGTGCGTCGGGCCAAGCCGATATGGCCATTCCGATCTCCGGCCCTGGCGGCGACGGCACGATCTACGTCATCGCCACGAGAACGGCTGGCCAATGGGCGTATGCAACGCTCGTCGTCGAAATCGAAGAAACCGACGAGAGAATCGACTTGCTAGAGTAGACCCGCCGGCGACGGCAGACATGTTGGCAGCCGATGATCCTGCATCTTCGGGCGCGACCACCGGTCGCGGCTTTATCGGGGACAACATCCCGTCGGGCAGTCGTCCGGTGACGGGCCGTGAGCGCCGAGAGTCAAACGCTGGGGATTCGGATCTGTCCGTTCGGCCACCAGTTCGACGATCATCTGCACGAACCGCGGGTGGCAGCCCACCACGGCCGAACGGACCATGTTCAGCCCGATTTCCTCGCAAACGCCCCGGGCGACCACGTCGAGGTCGTAGACAAGTTCCATGTTCTCGGCCAGGAAGCCGACGGGCACGACGACTACGTCGCGGATGTCTGATTGCCGGGGCAACTCGCGAAGATAGTCCCCAACGTCGGGCTCCAACCACGGTTGCGAAGGCGGGCCGCTGCGGCTTTGATAGACCAGCGTCCAGTCGGACGCCGGAACGGCGGATTGCAATGCCCGGTCGGAGATCAGCGAGCAAGCCTCGTGAAGCTGCTCCCGATAGGGGCAACTCTCGGCCATTGCCACCGGCAGGCTGTGGGCCGTGAAGACAAGCTGCGCCGCCTCACGACGCTCCTCGGGCAACTCCTCGAACGCCGCCGCCACCCGCTCGGCCATCGGTTCGATGAAGCCGGGGTGGTTGTAGAAGAGGCGGAGCTTATCGATCGGCGGGGCCGCATCGCCCACTTCCTGCCGCGCCGCCTCGATTTCGTCGCGATACTTCCGGCAGGAGGAATAAGACCCAAAGGCCGAGGTGGCAAACGCCAAGGCCCGCCCCACGCCGTCTTCGGCCATCTGCTGCACAGCGTCGGTTAGCAGCGGATGCCAGTGGAGATTGCCCCAGTAGACGGCCAGGCTACGGTCTTGCCCTCGCAAGTGGTTGACCACCGCCGCCAGCAGGGCCCGATTCTCGGCATTCAGCGGGCTGACGCCGTCGAATAACTCGTAGTGCCGGGCAACCGCGGCCAGCCGCTGCGGGGGCACGTTCTTGCCACGGACGACGTTCTCGAGAAACGGCATCACGTCGTCCGGACCCTCCGGACCACCGTAGGAGACCAGCAGCAGGGCGTCGTAGGAAGCCATTAGCAGAACGGACAGGCCAACGGCCTGTCCGGCGGGTCCGCATCGAAGATGGAAAAAAGGTGACCCCGACGGGATTTGAACCCGTGCTGCAGGCTTGAAAGGCCTGTGTCCTGACCAGGCTAGACGACGGGGCCACGTGTTCGGCTCGCCCGGGAGCGAAGGCCGAAGGGCCTTGTATAGCCTGGACTCGACGGTGGCGTCAAGGGGGGACCTTCTGGAAATGGGGCGGGTCTTAGGGCAGTAGCCGTCAGCAGTGGCAGCCAGGCGGCGGCCGACCTCCCGGCGGCCCGTGCAACGCCCCCCGCGAGCCACCTTTGGCGAATGGGAAGGCGATCTACCGTTCTTCTGCGTCGTCCCCGCCGTTACGGGTGAACAACGCACGCATCCGATCCGCATCGAGCGGCCGCCGTAGCGGCCGAACCGATCCGTCGCAGAAGGCGGCCAGCACTTCGCGCTCGAAGGGCCCCGACAGCCCGGCCAGCGGCTGCTTCGGATCGAACGGCAGGTCTGCCGGCTTGGTCCACACGGTGGCGTGTTCGTCGTCGGCCAACAACACCAGGATCGTCCGGTGCGGACCGTCGCTAATCTCGGAAAACGCTACCCCCCGTTGGCCGGGGAAGACGGTGGCTTCTCCCACGGGTAGGAGGAACGATGTGATCCCCTTCTTCGGCGACATCGACTCCGGCGATCGGTAGACGTACGGCATCCGCTCGATCAGCGTGCGGTTGTGGGGACTGTCCCAGGGCTCGTCGAGATGGAATTGCCCGTACAGCGTCTTCTGCCCCAGGTGTGGCAGGAGGTGTACCCGCCAGCTCAGCAGCGGTTTGCCGTCGGCGTCGTAGTTGGCCGGGCACGGGAGACCTTCGTGTTGCTCATGGTAGGCGTGCATTGCCACGCCGATCTGCTTGAGGTTGTTCAGCGTCATCGAACGCCGCGCTGCGGCCCGGGCCCTCACAATCGGCACCTTCACGGTCGAGATCACCGCCGGCACGCCGCCGTTTCTCTCGTTGAGTTCGAGCACGAGATGATTGCCCTGGACCTTTGGCGTGAGTGCCTTGGCCAGTTCGCCGAACTGCGGGAAGAACTGCTGTACGTCCTTCATTCCGCCGACCATCCGCAGGAGCCGTTGCCAACGCTCGCAGAGGGCCGTTGCCGCGGAGCCGTCCTCCGACTGGATCACGATTCGTAGCGACGTCTGCGGGGCTCCGTCGATCCCCACGGCTGCCCAGAGCAGCCCTCGCGTGACCACGCTGCTAGGGCCGCCGCCAAATTCCTCGGGCAACTCGGGCATCATTTCTTCGACCACGCGGCGCGTGTGCCCCGGGGGCAGCAGCAGCGCCTGCGCCGTTGTGTCGCCGGCCGCACGAAACGCCGCGGCCAATTCCGGACGCGGGTCGGGCTCAAGCGCCTGCAGCCTCTCGATCGTTTGACGGCTGCCGACGCACAGCATGTTGCCGAACCGCTTCGACTCGGCGAACGTCCGCCGGTCGAACTGCCGGAGCGTAGCGGTCAGCGTTTCCAGATCCGCCCCGTCGGAAAGGGGCACTGCGGCAAACACCAGGTTGTCGTCGTCAAGCGGCCCGGCGACCGTCACAATGAAATACACCTCGCGCCCGCCGGCGCGGCGAAAGGCGTCGAGTACGAGGTCGGCTCCTGCGGCCTCCGCAACGGCCTCCGGCTCGACCTCGGGAATCAACTCGGCGACCTTCTCCATAAGCGACTTCACCGATACCCGCGTGAGGTCGACGTGGACCACCGCCAAGGCGAGTTCGTCCAACAGCGGGGCGATCAAACGCGCCCTGCCGTCCGGGTCGAACGGCTCGGCGGTTCGGGCGACGCCGGCGACCGAAACCACGGACAGCAGGGCCGAAAGGAGCGTACGGTGGGCGAAAGGACGCATTACGATTCTCCGGATTTCGGGGGGATGGGCGGTTCCTACTTGCGGATGCGGATCACGTAGCGAAGGCCGTGATCGCGCTGGCGCTTTTCCGGTGGGGCGAGCGACTCCAGCACGGCCGTATCACCCTTAAGCGAATAGGAAAACGGTTTGCCGTGGACCGGATCGATCGGCACGGGCACGGTTTGAATGTCACTGAGTTCCTCCGGCAACTTGCCGTCGTGGGCCGCGGCGTAGATCCTCAAGGCTTCGATCACCTGCAACACGGCCACCGTGCGATCGCCCCGGGCAACGGCGAAGCGTACCGACCCAATGGCAGGCAGCAACATCGAGGCGATCGGCACCACTTCCCGCTGCAAGACCTCGGTGCGTATGTGCTCGTCGGCCGCCAGCAGCCCCTCGCGAGCCTGCCAGTAGGGCGCGTGGAACCACTTGAACGTGCGGTCGCGGGCTTCGCGATAGACCAGCAGCGAGTAGATCATCACCACCTGGGCCACCGGCATCGCCTCGACCTCTTCGGCCGAGCGGCCCGATTCGATCAGGTAACGCCGGGCCATCGGGTATCCGCGAATCGCCATGCCGGTGGCCAGCATCCGGCCTTGCCACGCCGGCACCTGCTCGCCCGACCACTCCGTAAGGTGAGCGGTCAACTCGTCGAGAAACACCCGCCAGTGTTCTACCGAGCGGGGCATCTTCTCCACCTCTTCGAGTTGGGGAAACATCAACATCATCAGGTTCGTTTCCATCTCCACGGCCGGACGGATGTCGACCAGCGGATCGGGCAGCGCGGCCAGAGCCCAATAGAGGTTTGGCGCGCCGGGCTGCTGGATCAACTCCTCGACCTGTTTGGCCATCACGCCGCTGATCGCGATGCCCACCAGCCCGCTGACCAGCGTGCGGCCCGTGCCGATATGGCGTCCCAAGGCGTGGCCTTGTTGCAGCGTGCGGATGGCGTCGTCGAACTTCCCTTGGGCGATCTGCAGCCGGGTCTTTAGCGCGATCAGGCGAGCAAAGGACCGCGCTTTCTGCACCTCCGGCAACAGCAGCGAGATGGGATCGGTCTCGCCGAGCGGAAGTTGCCAATCGCAATCGGTGCGCAGGGTCGCCAGACGGAGGTATTCGAAGACGTCTCCCTGCGTTTGCAGCACGTTCTCGACTTCCTCCAGCGGGAGTTCGGCCAGCGGCACGTCCAGCCAATCGGCAATCTTCTCTTCGGCTTCCTCCCACCCCTCCGGGTCCGGCACCAGGCCGATCCTGTTGTAGAACAAGGCCGCGTTGCCCGGGCGAAGGTCGAGCACGGGCGGCAACAACCGATAACGCAGGGCTTCGGTCGGTTCGGCGGCCGGGCTGAGCGTCAATTCAATTGTCTCCGGCGAGTCGTCTTCGGCATCGGCGGCAGCAGCGGGGACCACTTGCAGCAGGATAGCCAGTAGGCAGAACGCGTACGGGAAGAATCGTCTCATGAGTCGGCTCCACGACGGAAGAGGGTGAAGATAGCCGGCGGCCGCGGCGACGACTCGTCGGCCTTTGGGCCGTCGAGCATCTCGTGCAGCAGTTGCCGGTGGGAAATCGGGGCGTCGATCTGCCCCGTGTTGCTCCCCACGCTACGCGTTGGCGGCGACGGCGAAGCGATCGTTGCCGTCAGGGCGTCGTTGAGCATTCGCCGGTGAGACGCGATGCCGAGCGAGCCGGTAATCGAATTCAGTTGCAGCCGCCCCAGTCCGATCGACGCGAGTAAGCCAGGACGGGGCGCCGTGTGAGTTGTCTCTGCCGGAAGGTCCGTCGCCCGTCCGCCGGGATCGTTCGGCTTGGCCACGCCGTCGTTCGGCTGCCGACTGTCCGGCGAGTCGTCTCGCGACACCTCCACATGCTGGACGACAATTCGTTCGGCGATCTGTGGACCGGGCCGCGTCAGCAATAGCACCAACAGGCTGGCGGCTGCTGCCGTCATGGTCGCCGCCGAAGCCGGCCAAGCCCAGCGGCCCAACCTTCCCGTCGTCCCGGCAGGGGCAACCGAGGCCCGGCCGGCCTCGAACATCAGCCGGTCCCGCTCGGCACGATCGTCGACTTGACCGGCCCGCGGCACCAACGCCGCCAGTCGAGCCTCGATCGATTTCAGCCCTTGATCGTGTTCTGGCGATTCGGACATCTGTCCTCCAACCTTTCTCGCAATGCGGCCAAGCCGGCCTGATACCAACGGTGGGCCGAACTGGCCGACGTGTTGAGCAACTCGGCGATCTGCTCGAACGATAGCCCGCCCCACAGCCGCGCCACGATCGTCTCGCGTTGCCGTAGCGGAAGTTCCGCTAACGCGGCACTGGCCGCGGCCGCATCGAGCCGCTGATCCTCCGCCGGCATGAACCACGACGCGGCGTTCTCGGCCGCTCTGGTCTCCCGGCGCGATCGCCGCGATCGCCTCCGCGCCGCGCTGATCGCACCGTTGCGGACCACTCGATACAGCCAGCCGACGACGTTCTCGGGGGTCTCCGGCTGGCGTACCAGCGAAAGCAACGCTTCCTGCACGACGTCCTCGGGCGTTTGGGACCACTGGCGGGCGTAAAGCACCAGCGCAGCGCCGTGTTCGTCGAGAAGCCGCGTCAGAAGCTCCGGGCCAATTCGGTCCATTAAGTCTCGTCTCTTGTGGGCTGCTATGAAGAAGACGCTTCCCACCTGAGATTGTCCCACAAAAACAGTTGGCGGGCGCAAAGAAACCCAATTGGGCCAAGCGGGTATATAGGGAAGGCCCCTTGCGGGTGCGGATGCCATGGCCTGATGGCGCGGCGGCATCTGGCAATGGCGGTCACCAAGAGCAGTTTTCGGAGCCGACAATGAGAATTGTGTTTCGGCAGAATAGGGAACAATGGCCGACTTACGACTCTAGGAGCCATCGAAAGTCGAGGGGAATGCAAGATTTACGTCGATCTTGCTTGAATGCGTAGCATGCAGAGAATACGGTGCAACTGCGGCCTGATTGATTGGATTCCGTGTCAAATCACACCCCCCCCACATTCACTGCGAATCGCCATCGTTTTCGTCCGGAGCGGCTCGGTATCCGCCTTGGCATCGATCCCCACCTTGCTCAGGGGGTATGTGGTGTAACCGACTGAAGACAAGTGACTTAGGTCGAACTGGCAAGGATGCGGCCAGGCCTGAAGGGACGAGACGATTATGTCGGGGGGGTTGAATTATTCTCCGCTTCAGGTTATCAAGGATAATTAGGGAATGGTTAGCGGTTGGCTCCTCGGCCAGGCCGGTGTGGCAACATCGGTGGGCGGATGGCCGGAGATTTGGCCGCTAAGAGTGCGTTGTTGGCAGACGTCGTTTCTGTCCGTATCCACTTTTGCACGAGCTGCGGGGACAAGGCGCCGACTTCGACCGACCGGTTGACACGGCGCCGAATCGCGGCGGAACAGAGTCAATTAGGATGCTCACTGCGGCGGGACCATGCCGCGCGCCGGGGTCGCGCAACCCCGGATGTGCGAGCGCTGCAGGTTTGCCGGCATGGTCCGGCGATGGTGGGCGTGTAGCGAGGCGTTAGGACATGCCGATTCGACATAAGCTTCAGGCCAGCCGGTTTGAACTGAAATACATCATCAGCGAGCGGCGCGCGGCGGGAATTCGCGACTTCCTCCGCAGTCATCTCGTGCCCGATGAGTATGCCGACCCGAGTAACGGAAACGCCTACGGAATCTCCAGCCTCTATATCGACAACGCCGCTTTGGAACTCTATGGGCAGACCGTCCAGGGTATGAAGAACCGCTTCAAGCTCCGGATTCGTTTCTACGACGACGACCCGGCCCATCCCGCCTTCCTGGAAATCAAGCGCCGCGTAACCGACGTGATCTGCAAAGAGCGAGCCAAAGTGACCCGGGAGGGAGCGTGGGAACTGCTTTGCGGAAGACCGCTCGACCCTTCCTGGCTGATGGACGGCAACGAGGACGACAAGGCCGGCACGGCGCTGCTGAATTTCTGCAACCTCTACGACGCCATTTCCGCACGTGGGTGCATCTACGTTTCCTACCGCCGCGAGGCCTACGTTTCGGCCAACAGCGACCAAATCCGGGTCACCTTCGACCGCGGGCTTTTCGGCACGAATTACCAACAGGGCGACCCCTTGAGCTTGCCGCAAGACGGTGCCCGGCCCAGCGTGGGCGGTGCGATTTTGGAATTGAAGTTCACCGACCGTTTTCCCGACTGGATGCGAGATATGGTGCAGGCCTTCGACCTGCAGCGGACTTCCGTGCCCAAGTACGTGTTGTGTATCAACCAAATGCGCAGGATGCCTGAATTCTCCTTTGGCCTGCAATTGGGAATGGCACGATGATCGACGGTTTCACGAACATGCTCTTTAACAGCGACGCGGGGGCGACGTCGGCCGGCCCGATGTCTGCGCTGTTTACGCTGCTGTTCGCCTTCGTCGTCGGCCAGTTCATCGGCATGGTCTACATGCTGACGCACAAAGGCCTCTCGTATTCGCAGACTTTTGTTGCCTCATTGGTGGTAATCCCCGTCATTATCTCGATGATGATGCTGATGATGGCCGGCAGCATCGCCTTCGCCTTCGGCCTGCTGGCGGTGTTCGCCGTGGTCCGCTTTCGCAACGTGCTGAAGGACACCCGCGATACGACGTTTATTCTCTGGTCGATCATGGAAGGGCTGGGCATCGGCACGCTGCGCTATTCGACCGCTCTGATCGCCGCGCTGGGCATCGCTACGGTGTTGGCCTACTTGCGGATCACGTCGTTCGGCAGCCGTCACCGATACGACGCCGTGCTCTCGCTGCAGCTTACCGGCGACCTGGTCGGGGGCGTGGCCACGTTGAAACATATCCTCGCCCGGCACGCCTCCCGCTCGCGCCTGACCAGCGAGCGCAAGCTGACCGACGAAGGGCTCGACCTTTCGTACCGGCTGTTGTTGCGCGATCCGGCACGCTACGACGAACTCCAGTGGGCATTGAAGCAGACGGAAGGTTTCCAGCGGGTTTCGCTCTTCCTGCGCGAAGATGAATCGGAAGTTTAGTCGATGAGTGAATCCGACCGAATCAGAACGCCG
>CAYYNP010000353.1:0-9799 GCA_964472545.1 uncultured Planctomycetaceae bacterium
CTGTTGCTTAGCTGGACCACGGTTTTGTGCCAAACCCGTTGAAACAAAACAGAATGCGTGTGCCACTGCTTCGCAGAAGCAGTGTTCTCCATGCGGTATGCAGACGGCACTGCTTCTGCGAAACAGTGGCACGCTTGACGGCCGGAATCTGCACGACTCCGGAGGGTAGCCAAGCGGCCTACTCCGGAAAGAGCTTCGTCGACAAGTAACGCTCGCCCAGGTCCGGCAAGATCACCACGATCTGTTTGCCGCGGAGTCCCTCCCGACCGGCGACTTGCAGGGCGGACCACGCGGCGGCACCGCTGCTGATGCCGCACATCAGGCCCTCACGCTGGGCCAACTGCCGGGCGGTGGCTACGGCGTCTTCGTCGTGCACCTGCACGACTTCGTCGATCACGTCGACGTTGAGCACGTCGGGAATGAAGCCGGCGCCGATGCCTTGGATGGTGTGTTTGCCGGGCTTGAGTTCCTCGCCGGCCCGATACTGCGTGATGACCGGGCTGTTGGCCGGTTCGACGGCGATCACGCGCAGGCCCGGCTTGCGCGACTTGAGCACGTCGCCCGTGCCGGTGATCGTGCCGCCGGTGCCCACGCCGCAAACCAGCACGTCGATCTCGCCGCCCGTGTCGCGCCAAATCTCCTCGGCCGTCGTCTCCCGATGGATCTGCGGATTGGCCGGGTTCTTGAACTGCTGGGGGATGAAGAACTTCGAGTCGGCCGCGGCCAATTCCTCGGCCTTGCGCACGGCGCCGGGCATGCCCTCGGCGGCCGGCGTCAGCACCAGTTCGGCCCCCAGTGCCCGCAGCATTCGCCGCCGCTCGATGGTCATGCTCTCGGGCATGGTCACCATCAGCTTGTAGCCGCGCGACGCACAAACAAAGGCCAGCCCGATACCCGTGTTGCCGCTGGTCGGCTCGAGCACGACCGTATCCGGGCCGATCCGTCCGTCGCGTTCGGCCGCGTCGATCATCGACCGGGCGATGCGATCCTTGACGCTCCAGAGCGGATTGAAGTTCTCCAACTTGCCGAAGACGGTGGCCGCACAGCCTTCGGTTACTTGCCGCAGCCGGACCAGCGGCGTGTTGCCGATGCGCTGCGTAATATCGTCGTAGACTTGGGTCGGTGTATCGGTAGCCATCGCGTTCTCCTGATAAAACGGGGCTCGTTCAGTCGGTCGTGTGCAGTCCGCATTCCGTTCTCGCGGTACCGCTCCAGCGGCCGGCACGCTCGTCTTCGACGTCGCCGACCGCGCGGGTGCAGGGCCAGCATCCGATGCTCGGGTAGCCCTGGTCGTGCAAGGGATTGTAGGGAATCTTCTCGTTGACGATACGCCTCCAAACGTCCGCTTTGGTCCAGTTGGCCAAGGGGCTGATCTTCACCAGATTGAATTTCGCATCCCAACCGATAATCGGGGCGTTGGCCCGATGGGCACTTTGGTCGCGGCGGATGCCGCTCATCCAGGCATCGTACTGCGCGGCCACCCGATGTAGTACCTTGATCTTTCGCTCACCGCAACAGTGAATCGGGTGGCTCTGATAAATGGGCCCGCCGTGCTTCGCCTCGAATTGCTCAACGGTCAACTCCGGCCGCTGGAAGTCGACCTCGATGCCGTAGGCCTCGGCAATGCGATCTCGCATTTCGAGCGTCTCGGGGAATTGATACCCAGTTTCCAGATTGAAGACGTACACCTTCGGCTCGATCTTCGCCAACATCGAGAGGATCAGACAGCCCTCCGGCCCGAAAGCCGTTCCCATGGTCAGTTTAGGGTGATAGTTCTCCACCGCCCACGCAATGATCTCCTCCGGCGTGGCGTCTTCCAGCCGCCGGCTGCTCTCTTGTAGCGCCGCGAGTTCCTCGTCAGTAGGCACGAAATAGGGGCCCAAATAAGGTGACTAAGTCTGGAAACATAGTGATCTATTGATTATATCGGACCGGGCCAAGGGCGGCTAGTGCGAAAATGTTGAGACACGAACCAAGGAACCCACCAACAGCGGGGGTGTTTAGCCGAGCGCGCAATCCCCGCGCGAGAATATGCTGGACACCCCATCTCGGGCTGGTACACTGGATATCGTCTACCTGCCCCGATCCTGACTCAAGAGCGGCAGTCCTTCACGCGACCTCCAAGGCGGGGTAATTCGGTGAGAGGGCGGGCGGCGTTGGAGGAGACGAGATGCGATCTCTACGGGACGTGCGATTGTCGTCGGTCCTGGGTGTGCTCTTGGCCTGGGCCGTTTCTCCCGGCTTGGCCGCCGTCTACCGTTGGGACAACGGCGAGTTGATCACGAGTCGCGATCTCCGCCCGCACGCGAGTTTCGGGTCGATGGACCTCAGCTACGCCGACTTCGCCGGGGCCGATCTCACAAACGTCTATTTCTACGCAGCCACGTTGACCAACGCGGAATTCAGCCTGGCAATCGTCAATGGGGCGGATTTCCACTCGACCACCGACGGCGGCTTCGTGGCCGAGCAGTTCTATTCGACGGCCAGCTACCAAAACGGTGACCTGGGCCGTATCCGACTGGGGGGAACGATCTCAGCGGCTGGAACTTCAACGGCCGGAATCTGGCCCACGCGACGTTCGAGGCAGCCACCTTGACGCGAGTTTCGTGGGGGCGAATCTCGCCCATACAAACTTCGACGACGCCACGCTGGCCGGTGCGGACTTCAACGGCGCCGTCGTCGACGGCATCCAATTGGACGGCTCGACCGGACGGGGATTCGTCGCGGAGCAACTCTACGCAACGGCTAGCTACAATCAGGGGAACCTCAGCCGCATTAGCCTCGCCGGATGCGAACTGACCGACTGGGATCTCGCCGACAAGAACGTCTCCCAGGGCACATTCTCTGCGGCCACACTCGCCCGCGTTGGCTTTCTCAACGCACTGCTCAAGGATGGGGATTTCAGCGAGGCCACACTGAGCGAAGTGGATTTTACCGTCGCCGACCTCACGGGCGCCAGTTTTCTCTCTACCACGTTGACCGACGTGGACTTTGTAGGAGCCAATCTCCCGGATGCCGACCTGACGGCCGCGGACTTCACCAACGCCAGCCTCGAGAACGCTGATCTCGAACAAACTGTGCTCAGTGCCGCAGACTTCACCAACGCCAATCTCAAGAGCGCTGATCTCGAACAAACTGTGCTCAGTGGCGCGAACCTCACCGGAGCCGATCTCACCAACGCCCGTCTCCGGCAGGCCACGCTTACCGACGCCGTCTTCGCCGGGGCCGTCATCCACAACGCCGATTTCTCCAGAACGTCGGATCACGGCTTCGTGGCCGAGCAGCTCTACGCGACGGCCAGTTATCAAAGTGGCGACCTGCGCGAGTTGGATCTCAGCCACAACCAACTGCCAGGCTGGGACTTCTCTGGAAAAGACCTATCCGACGCGAGCTTCTATCAGGCCGAACTGACGGATGCGAGTTTCGCCGGCGCCAATCTGAGCGGTATCAGTTTCTACAATGCCATACTGGCCGGTGTGGATTTCACGGACGCGGTCATCGGTGACTGCGATTTCTACTCGACCACGGGCGACGGCTTCACAGCCGAGCAACTCTACTCTACGGCCGGCTACGTAAGCGGTGGCCTCAATGGCGTCCGACCGGATATCCGTGACCTCAGCGGCTGGGATCTCGCCGGGAAGGACCTTTCGGACGCCAGCTTCGGCATTGCCGCGATGACCGGTGTCGACTTGAGCCGTTCGGACTTGCGCGGGGCAATTATCGACGAGGAGCGGTTGGATTCGGCAGACGCTCAAGGGGCCATCTTGCCGGACGGTCGGATCGACGGCCTCGTTCTACGAGACGGACAGCAACTTGTGGTACGTGACTACCGGCACTACAGAAGCCCGTGGCGGCTGCCCCGTACGCAACCCGCCTCCGCCACGATTCCGATTGGGGTCGACTCGGTGATGACGCTCGCCCCGAACTCTTCGCTACGAGTCGTTTTCAAAGACGCCGACTTCGGCTCCCACATCTCCTTTCAGCCGGGAATCGACGTCTCGCTCGGAGGCCGATTGGAGCTTTCCTTCCATCGCGGCGCCGAACCGTGGAACCTGGTTGGCACGACCTTCCACGTGTTTGACTGGACGGGAGCCAACCTCGGCGGAACGTTTGGCCAGATCGCGTCGAAGGCGGAGCTCGTCTGGGACACGACAGGTCTCTACACGACGGGTGAGGTGACGTTGGTGTCGATGATAGAGCAAGTGGTGAGTCTTGGTGACGGCCCGTGGGATGCACCGCAGACTTGGGACGCGGAGGCCGTGACGCCTTCGGAGCACCTCCACGTGACGGTCGCTTCGAACGAACTGTTCCTCACGGGCAACGGCACGAGCCGCTCGCTGGAGATTCGCGACGACGGTCGACTGAACTTGGCTGCGCACGGCGCGTTGACGGTCGGAGACAGCTTCACCGTAGGCCACGGAACGTTGTCGATCGGCGCCGATGCTCATCTCGAAGTCCGCGGAAACACCGACCTGACGACCGGAGCACGAGTCGTCGTCGAACTGGCAGACGGTGCGAAGACTCCGCTCGTCGCCGACGGGTCCGTATCGCTCGGCGAGAACAACACCACGCTGGAGCTCCAATGGGCCGGCCCCGTTGGCCGCGAGGGCACACGAACCCGAACCATCGTCGACGCACCGGCGGGAATCCCAGGGCGCTTTGCCGAGAGCCCGCCCGTCGAAGCCGACGAGAGCCACCTCGGGCTGGGAGTATTCCTGCGGAGCGTCGACTATGTGGCTTCGCGCGGGCAACCGGAGAAGACGACGTCGGTCCGCGCAAGTCTACTGGTCGCCGAAGGCGACGACGCCAACGGCGACGGTCGCGTCGACGGCCAAGACATCACGAATCTGATCGCCAACTTCAGTCGGCCCGGCGATCCGGCCGACCGAAATTGGCTCCGCAGGGACACGGCTGGCGGGCCGTTCGGCCGTGGCGACGGGAACGTCGACGGTCAGGACATCACCGCTCTGATCGCCAATTTCACCGGTGACCCCGGCCCGGCCACCAGCGGCTCCGCGTCGGCCGAATACAACTACGCAACCAACGAGTGGAAGGTCTCGGTCCGGGACGTGATGAGTTGGGCACTGACTAGTGACGGTCGGTTCATCACAGCGGAAGGCGTCGGGGATCACGATCGTTTGCCCGCGGGCAGTGTCGGGAACCTGGTTTCGGCCACGTCAACACGGTCGGCGAGGGAGGCTTCTACGGCAGGATGACCTACAGCGACGTACCGCTAGGCCAGCTCACGGCGCCCGGCACGGATATTGGGCGCGTGACGCTGGAGTACGTGAGCGATCTTGGTGGCAAGAGGATCGAAGGTACGATCAGCGTGGTGCCCGAGACGTCCGCGTTTGCCGTGTTGATCGTCGCCGCGGTAGGTATAGCAGTATCTGGCCGTCGGCGTCGATCTCTACGGCGTCCCGTTGATCGACGCCGCCCTGGCTTCATCGCTCGCTGGCTCAAGTCGTAGCGAATCAGAAGGAGCCAACAGTACTGCCGCCGCGTAACGCGTGTCGAGGGCATCGTCGAGGTTTGACAAAAGGCGAATGAACACGATTCCTGACGCGTCTGAGCCCCGTTGAGTTTCGAGGACGAGAGAGTCTTCCGCTATTGACAAATGACGCGAAATCCGACGTTGAACACCTTGTGATACGGCCGGTAATCCACGGTGCTACCGGCCGTACAACGCTTGGGGCGATCGTAGAACGACCCTCCACAAGCCACCTTTCGGCCGGCGTCGGTTTCCGTCGACGTCCATTCCCATACGTTGCCGTGCATGTCGAAGAGACCCCATGGGTTGGGGCGGAACTTCGTCGCTTGCGGCATGCCGTCGCAACCATCGGGGCGGTCGGCCTGGTACATGGGCGTGGCCAGCATGACGCCCTTCTCGTCGCGGGCAAACCGATGGGTAAGGAACACGCCGTCGTCGAAGCGTCGGTCGCGCGGGATACGGTCGTCGTACTTGCCCGCGTTGGCGATCAGCGAGGTCGTCGTGTATCCGCCCGTATTCGTGTTCGAGGCAAACTCGCTCAGCCGGACGTCGCCGAGGTTGGCGTAGGGCGTGAAATCGACCCCAAGATTGCCGAACCAGAAATCCCCCTCGCTGCCGGCCCGGCAGGCCCACTCCCATTGACGCGTCGTCGGTAGCGCAAACGCTCGCCCCGTGCGTTGGGAAAGCCAGCGGCAGAAGGCAACCGCCTTGTTCCAGTCGACCCGAACGGCCGCCATCTCGTCGCCGTTCATGCCGTAACAGAGACGCCCGAATTGATAGCCGTAACGGTCCTCGCGGCGGGCGTTGAAGGTGGGGTCGAAACGGCGCAACTGCTCGTTGGTCGTCTCGAAGCGGGCCATCCAAAACGGCCGGCCGACGACTCCCTTCAGACCGGCAGCATCGACGTACTCGCCGGCCGGAACGCGAACGAACTCCATTGCCACCCCGGCGCCAAGGTCGAGGGTCCACGTCGAATCGGCGACGAGCTTTGCCGCGGCATCGGCGGCAGAGAACGGCCAATCGACGGCTGAGGCGCCGTCTCGTGCCGCTTCCGGCAAAGGCGAGGACGGCGGCTCAAACTGCCCGGGTTCGGGCAGCGGCTCATGCTGCTCGTAATCGGTACTGATGTTGGCATACAGCGTGGCGAGTTCGATGCGTCGGTCGTTGACTTGCGCCACGCGCTGGGCCGGTTGATCGCCGATCGCCGCCCAGGTCCCGTGGCAAGGGGCGTTCAGATCGATCCAGGTGATCAGCCGCTGCCAGGATTGGGCGTCCAGCCGTACGTTATAGTGCCTGCCGTAGCGGAGCATCTGGACCAGTTCCGTGGTGTCGGCGTGGAACTCGCCGGGCGAGAGCATGTGTAGCGGGCCCTCAATGCCGTTGCGGCGGACGTATCGCTCCAGCGCCACGTAGGACACCGGAAAGTTCCCGCCGCGACCGCCGCCGCCGCAGTTTCCGCCATGGCCGCTCTGCCAATCCGTGATGGTCTGCGTGCCGCGAAGGTCGACCAACCCCTCGCCGTTGTCTTGGTCCCGCGAAAGGTCGTCCGGATAGGAGATGCCGGCAATTTCGGGCAATTCTGGGGGAGAGGAGCCGTTGTGGCAGCCGACGCAATAGCGATCCAAGATGGGCTGGATCTGATGGGAAAACGAGAAGCCGCGGATCGCGTCGGCGTCGGGTTCGATCCGCGTCGGCGGACGCAACGCTGCCTTGACCTGCGTGTTCACCACCACCGAGTTGCGATCCTCGTGACAACCCGCACAAGCCACCGTTTCGCCGGGCATCCCCACCATCCAACTCCGCATCAGTTGCAGCGCTTTGCCCTCCTCGTCGAGCGGCTGTAGGAAGATCGGCGTGTTGGCGGGGATCGTGAAAGCGGCCGAACCGTCGTCTTCCACGGTCACCGTGCCCAGCACCCGCTTGACGTCCCAGGGGCCGTCCGCGCCGATCGAGCCGAGCAGTCCGCCGGTGCCCGTGCTGCTGAAGTAGTACGTGCCCACGCGAAGCCGCTTTATGGTGCCACGCGGCACGTCCTTCAGACCGTCGCCCACATAGACGTCGGAAAGGAAGACCGTGGCGTGCTTCGCGCCGGGCACGGTGTTGTCGGGGAGGATCGGTGGTCTCGGCCGCGAGATGAGCGGGATGGGATCGAGCATCGCGCTGCCTTCCTCTTGATACAGCAGCGTGAGGTTGTCGTAGACGTCGACCAGATAGACGCCCCACAACGCGCCCGCGTGTGGCTTCATCGCCGCGATGAAGTACTTTTCGCTCAGCGGGTAGGGATGCAGGAAATGGGGCCAGTAGAAGTCGGCCAGCCGGTCGCGGACTTCCGGCTCGACCTTCTTCCCCCAGCCGGGGATCTCTTGGACGACACCCTGTGCCTCGCGCCGTCCGAGCTTGGGATCGACCAGAATCAGCCGACCGCTGCGGGGCGTTCCGTGATGGCCGGTGGCGATGCCGATGACTTGCGAATCGTGGCGCGGGATCGCCCGGGCGTAGAAATACGACGGCATGAAATACGAACCCGATCCATAGTACTCCATCTGCGCGGTGCCGTCGGGACGCATTTGAAACAGGATGCGGCTGTTGCTGTGCGGCAGGTCGCTGTATTCCCAGCGCAGGTACATCACGCGCCCGTCGTGCAGCGAGGTCGGCGACCAGTCCGAGTCTTGCTCGAAGGTCAATTGCCGAACGTCGCCGGTCCGCCGGTCGAGCTTGAAGAGGCACGTCATCCGCTTGCCGCCGTACTCGCAGGGCAGGCCTTGATACGTGGCCGTGCTGCAAAAGATGATCGCATCCGGGTCGGCAAGGTAGCACGAATCGAAGTGGCCGACGTCGTCTCCGTCGTCGGGCGTGAGCTGCCGAACGCTCGGCTCCGAGGAAGGGTCTTCGTGAAGAGGCATCTCGAAGACGCGCCAGTTCGGCTGCTTCTGGCCGATCGACGAGAACATCACGCGAGAGGCGTCGAAATCGACTTCCAGGTCGGTGATGATGCGGCCTTGTGCGTCGTGCAAATCGGTGACGACGGGCTCTGTGCGAAGCTGCGTCAACATAGCGATCGTGTTGTCCCAGCCGGTCCGCTGCAGCGAGTCGTTGGTGTGCGAGTTCAACGTACCCACGCCCAGCGCTGCCCCCATCGCCCGCCGGGCGTTGCCGCCGAGTCTCCTGCGGAGAAGGACCATCCGCCGGAAGTCGAGCAGCGGGTTGCGCAGCAGCAGGTCACGCTGGAATCGGACGAGTTCCGCCGCCTCGTCGAAGGCCCCGTTGCGGTTGGCCGCAACAGCCTCCCTCAACGACTCGAACGACGTCTGATATTCGGCGAGTCGAGCACGGAGAGCCTCGGCGTCCGGATACCGCTGCGGGTGGCCCGAGGCCAGGTCGTCGAGCGCTCGGGCCAAAGCGTCGACGTCGATCAGTTCAAACTGCTGCAAGACGTCTGCCCATTCGGCGCTACCCGCAAGTGCCTCGCGATAGAGGGCTTCCCATCGAGGGTCGTCTAACGAAACCTCATCGGCGACAAGCCGGTCGCGAAGTGCTGCCAACTCGCCGGAATTGCCCATCCTGCCAAGCAACGGGGCGATCGCGCGCTTGGCCACGTCGAAGGCAAATCGCCAGTCACTTTGTACCGACGGTGCGACGGAGCGGCTGGACCACGAACTCGTGCTCGACTGGCTGCACGGCCGCCGCAGGGCAAGGTTTGTCCGCCGGTCGCCGGGCCCGAAGACCATCACCTCGTCGAGATGCATCCACGTGTGCGTTGAAGCCGCGATCCGGACGTAGCGTGCTTCGACGTCCTTCAACTCGACGTCGAAACGCTTGGTTTCGTTCGACGTGGTTCCGTGCGTGTAAACGGGCTTCCAGGAATTCCCGTCGCCGGATACCAGCAGGCGGAATTTAGTCAGCCGCTCGCTGAAGTGGGGGGAGTAGATTCGGACCAGCGCGATCGGCTGCTCCCGGCCAAGATCCACCTGCCACCACGGTGGATTATCCTGCCCCGTATGAAAGCTGTAGTAATTGGTGATCTTGCCGTCGACCGCGCCCGGCGCGTCTTCCTCCGGCGCGACGGGCCCGGTCGAGGTCATAACGCGTCGTATCTCGTCGGTGAAATCCGATGCGTCGAGCCGTACAGCGGAGAGTACCATTCCGGCGAGAACGGCGGCGGTAATCCAAATGCGCGAAAGGGCCATGGATAGGGTTCCCGTAAGTCCGGCGTGGCAAGTTGGAGGTCGCCTCTGGGAAGGCAACGAACACTTAGGGGCGGCCGATGAATAACTTCCCCATTCGGGGTGGCTGGCGGCTGAGCGCAGC
>CAYYNP010000354.1:0-9759 GCA_964472545.1 uncultured Planctomycetaceae bacterium
GACTGTTGCTTAGCTGGACCACGGTTTTGTGCCAAACCCGTTGAAACAAAACACCCGACCACCGCTGCTCTGCCCATTCCGGCTACTCCCCGTTGACCTTGTTACAGGCTCGTTACGCGGCGGGGCCCGCGCGGTCTGTAGAATGAGGCACGGTTTCCAAGTGTAACGGGCCGATCTACCCGACGATATCCGACGTACTTGCGGACTCATGTGAAACTCCTTAGGTCGGATCGGCGTCTACAATTCGAGGGCTAGCTTGTGCGTGTGTCCACAGGAATCCCGAATGAGGAGAAGACGCCATGAACTACGGAACCGTCAGAGACGTTCTGGTATTTGCCGGTGGTTTGGCTTTGACGCTACTGACCGTCGGCGACGTGCATGCCCGCGAGCAGGATGACCGGGTCCGGCTGGTCAACGGCAGCTTCGAGATTCGCGAACCCGGCTCCCCGCCCGAGAATATCAATACACTGAAGCCGGGATGTAAGGATATTGTTGGATGGGAGGTTATTGACCCACACGGCGACTCGGCTCTCCGCCGGAACACCGTGGACTGGATCGGGCCGACGCGCTGGAAAGCCTCGCACGGCGATCACTGTCTCGACTTGGACGGCGGCATCCGGCAGACGATTCGCACGGTCCTCGGCGAATCCTACGAAGTGCGATTCGACCTTACCGGGAATCCGGAACTCGGCCCTAGGGTCCAAACGTTGCGTGTCCTGGTAGACGACCGCCCCCACAATTTCACGTTTGATGCGCCGGGCAAGCCAATCAAGAACATGCGTTGGACCACCAAACGCGTTGTCTTCAAGGCCAATAGCGTTAAGACGACTCTGACGTTCTTGAATGCCAATCCCAACGTCGAATCCGCGGGCGTGGGATTGGACAACGTGATTGTGGGGCAAATCGATCGCGCGATTGGCGAGCGGGAGCCCTACTGCCGCCCGGAAGATCGCAACTCTGCTGCCGAGAAGCCGCCCGCCCTGCTGACGGTGTTGGGGGCCATGAGCGTGGATCTGCGCGATGGCTCCCGGCTCGTTGGCCGGCCAGACGTTGAAGTGCTGCTGGTGGAATCAGCCATCGGCACGACAGAGGTACCACTCGCCGGCATCAAGTCCCTGGAGATAAAGGACTCGGCCGGTACGGCGGCTGTCGACTTGCGTGACGGGAGCCGTCTAGACGGGACACTCCGCCCAAACCCGCTCACGCTCCAGACATCAGTCGGGGAGATCAACATACCGCTAGCGGAAGTCGCTACGTGCGCCGTGGAGTTGGCAGTCATTTCAGAAGGAAATGTGGCCTTGTCCGGGCGCGGAGCCAAGGTTCGGGGCGTTTTCGACGGAAATAGCGGCCCGGTGTTGATCGACGGCAATGTAACCGACTACGGCGGCATTCCAGGTGCCGCCCACGGTGCCAGTCGCGGTTCCGCTCACGTGTTCGGATCGCGACCTTCTTGGGTGGTCGAGTTGCCGCAAACGTACCTTCTCAGCGAGATCCGCGTGCTGCTGTGGGACCGCGATCGGCGGTTCTATCGTTATGTAGCGGAGACGTCGGTCGACGGCCGCACGTACCGCACGGCCGCTGACCGCAGCCAGGGCGAATGGCGGAGTTGGCAGAAGCTTGCGTTCTCGCCGCGGCCGGTCCGCTACATTCGCCTGCGGGGAGTCTACTCCTCTCGTTTGAAGAGTCCCAACGGCATGCACGTCGTCGAACTAGAGGCCTACTGCCACCCAGGAGAGTTCAACACTGCTGCCGAGAAGCTGGTCTTATGGAACAGGCTAGGTTCCAAGAAAGAGGTCCACGAAAGCGAGGTTGGCCCCGGCGGCACGTACTCGGGAGAGGGCGGCCGATTCGTCGAAGGGCGATTCGGAGAGGCGCTCTCGGCCGCCGCTGAGGAGATGCACTATCAGCAACCGGCACTGGTAACCTTTCCCAAAGAAGTCATCTCGACGGATGCTGGCTGCATGGAAGTCTGGGGGAAGCTCGAGGGTGTCCCGAAGGCGCTGAAGTGGGGCGAGAATCCGGCACTGTTGGAGATACACGACGACAACTGTAGCTACATCCTTCACCTCAACGGCAATGACGGATCGAGTAACGGCGGCAAGGGCGGTTTGTGCGGCCGGGCGGGAGGACACGCGTCGGCGGGAACCGGCGTCTTCGGCACCTGGACTTACGAGCAGGTGTTGGGCAAGGGGCAGGTCGAACGGTGGCACCACTATGCCCTCGTGTGGGACAAGGACGGCATTCCTGGCGTCGACGATGGAACCAGGACGATTGCCCTGTTTCTCGACGGGAAACTCAATTCGCAGATATGGCGAACGGGCCAAAGGCCCTGGGTAAACAATCTCACCGGAGGCACGCTACGATTGCTCGTCAACCACCACCTTTCCCAGGGAAGCGTTGCTCTGGACAACCTGAAGATCTGGAACTATGCCAAGACCGACTTCAGCGACCGATTTGTAGAGGGGATTGAACTGCGTTGTGCTCGCTGACAGGCCTCGTAAGGGCCAGATACTGATCCGTATGCACGGACCCTTCCAGAACTCATCGGTCGTGTCGGATGTGTCAAAATACCACGCCGCCTGATCATCCGACTGAGAATGGCGGTCGAGCCACCGGCGAAGCCGCCTATCGCCCTCCGCCCGGCGGAAGCGGATAGAACGGCTGGCCGCCGAAACCGTTGGGAGGATAGCCCGGGGTGGTTTGTCCCGGCGGCGCGCTCGAACCGTCCAGCGGCGGGGCGAGCGTGGGAGATTGCCCGGAGCCAGGCGCCAGTGGCGTCGGCTGAATCGGGATGGGCTGGATGGGGGCCGGATGCACCGGCAGCACTGGCTGGGCCGGTGCCGGCGTGGGACCGATCGGTGGAGTGCTCGGTGGAGCCTCGGGTTGTGGCTGGACATGTGACGCGAAGCGCAGCTCGTTCGCCCGGCCGATGAGTTGGTTGGTCGGCACGATCGTCTGGGGCGTCATCTGATAGCTCAGCGTCCGTTGGTCGCGGATCTCCCAGGGCACCAGGTTCTCGCTGACGAAATCCAGCGGCACGAACTGGTACCAAGGGGTCGCCATCGGCTGCATCACGGTGAGTGTCTCGTAGCCGTCCTTGACCAGACGGACCTTCCGTTTGCCGTAGTAGAGGAAATCGGCCGAGACGGGCGTGGTGCCGACTTTGTAGTCGTCGACGTAGACCAGCGCGCCGGGCGGGTTGGTCACGATCGTCATCCGCCGCCGCACGCAGCCGGCCAGCAGCAGACACACCAACACCGCGGCCACCGCGCCGATGAGGCATCGGGGGACTGTGGGTGTCGTATCGGCGAAGCGTGCAGGCATCGAAAGCCGCTCCCATGGAATCCACCGCTGCGTTGGCTGCGGTCGCCGGCAGCCGAAAGCGGCGTGGGAGTATAGTGGCCGGCCGTGAAAAGTCCTAGGCCGAATTGCTGAGCCCAATTGCCAGGAATTGCCGCGGCCCATTTGCCGCGGCCCAATTGCCGAGGTCAAGCCCAACTGGCCCGAGATGCGGGATCAAGCTACAATGTGCTGTTCATTACGCGTCGGCAATGGCAGGCACCACGCATGTGGGTGGGTGAAGCTAACCCGATAGAGCTGCTTTTCTCAGAGTCAGATGGATCAGCCCCCGGGCATTTGGGACCATTGCCTAGAACACGCCGCGGTAAGCGACGTGGGCCTTTGCCGCGCGAACAATCAGGACGCGATGGCCGTGGTGTTGGCCGACGGGCAGAAGACCTTCGCCAAGCGGGGGCATCTGTTCGTTGTGGCCGACGGCATGGGTGCCCACGCGGCCGGGGAGTTGGCCAGCAAGCTGGCGGCCGACACGCTCAGCCTGACCTACTCGAAGCGAACCGACCTGCCGCCCTCTGAGGCCTTACTGACCGCCACCCGCGACGCCAACGCCAAGATCCACAGCCGCGGTACGGCCGACGAAGAGTTCCGCGGCATGGGCACCACCTGTACGGCGCTGGCCGTGCTGGAAGAGGGTGCCGTGCTGGCCCATGTGGGCGACAGCCGGGCGTATCGGCTGCGGGGTGATCGGCTCGAGCAGTTGACCTTCGACCACAGCCTGGTCTGGGAGATGCGGGCGGCCGGGAGCCTCTCCGAGGAGGAGATTCTCGAACACGTCCCCAAGAACATCATCACGCGATCGCTGGGCCCCAATCCGACGGTGGCCGTCGACCTGGAAGGGCCGTTTCCGATCGCCCCCGGCGATACGTTCCTGCTCTGCAGCGACGGGCTCTCCGGACCGGTCGAAGACAAAGAGATGGGCGCCATCCTGGCCTCGATGCCGCCCCAGCAGGCCGTTCGGGCGCTGGTCGACTTGGCCAATCTCCGCGGCGGGCCGGACAACATCACCGTGATCGTCGTGCGGGTAGCCGGCCCGCAATCGGTCGAAACGGCCGACGCCTCGGCCGACGCGGCGAAAGCGGACGAGCGTTCGACCCACCGCTCAGTCCACCCGATGGTTTGGGTTGTCCTGGCCGTTTGGGCGGCCATCGCCGCCGGCGCCGCTGTGATGGATCAGTGGGTCGCCGCGGCGGTTTGTCTTATCGGGGCTTTGGCCACCGGGATATCCGCACTGGTCTACCGCCACGGGGGCAACCAAAACAAGTCGCGTCTCGAGGGGCAGCGGCTGGGCAAGGGCCCACATCGCGCTTGCCGCGCGGCGCCGAACGAACGCGTGGCCGCGCAATTTGATCGGATCGTGGGCGAATTGCGCGAAGCGGCCACGCTGGAGCAGTGGAAGGTCGATTGGGACGAGTTCAACGCCATCGCCACCCGGGCCGCTGCCGCCCGCGACGCCGGCGATCACGCCGGGGCCATTCGCGAGCACTTCCAGGCCGTCGCCTTCATGATGGGCCAACTGAAGCACCAGCGCGATACGCGGGGGAAGTGAGCGGATTTCGCTCCCGCCGCTCTGCCTTCCACACGAGTCGATTTGAAGAACGCGGCTGTATGCACTTCTTGCGCAGCGCCCGCCGGCTCAATTACCAAGCATCTTGAGAGTGTGTTTGGCCAGGTACTCGTTAACCTCTCGGTGCCTGGGGATGGGCTGCGAGATCCCCGTAGCCGGATTACGATACCAGTCGTGCTTGCCACCGTGTCGGATTAGCTGGCAGCCCAGTGCTTCGACTCGCTTGATCAGATCTACCCGTTTCACGACACCACCAATTCGTCGACTCGGCGGACCCCGGGAATGTGGCCTCCGGTGATATCGTCGTAGAGATCCTTGAGGTGCTCCTTAAGGTCATCGAGAGTGCCCCCCTGGGTCAAGTAGTCTGGGTAGTCCTGTAGATAGCCGATCCAGGAACCCTCATCTTGCCAATAGACAATCTTTACTGTGCTCACTGGGAATGTCCTCCTATTATCTATATCGTACCCTCTGGAGAACGCGCGGATCAAGTCGGCTCTGCTAACGTCAACGCTGCCAGCAGGTTCCGCACTGCCGCGGCCGGGTCGGGACTGTTGAGTACGGCGCTGCCGACCGCGATCCGCCGGAATCCGGTCGATCGGACCTCGCCGACCGTCTCTTCCGAAATACCACCAATGGCGAAGGCAGGCAGGCGGATCTCCGCAGCCACCCCGCGCAACAGGCCGAGACCCGCGAACGTGTCGAACTGCTTGGTCTGCGACGGAAACGTGGGGCCCACGCCAATGTAGTTGGCCCCGTCGAGGACGGCCTGCCGTGCCTGCTCGATCGAGTGGGTCGAGACGCCGATCAGGGCCTTCGGGCCGACGATCGCCCGAGCGTCCTTCACCGTCAACTCGTCTTGCCCTACGTGTACGCCGTCGGCACGGCTCAATGCGGCCAGATCGGGGCGGTCGTTGACGATAAACAGTGTTTCGCCGCCGCGGGTCAACTCCCGCAACAACCGCGCCCGAGCGAGCAGAGGGCGGTCGTCGAGCGTCTTGTCGCGGAGTTGCAGCACGTGTACACCGGCCTCGATCAACGATCGGGCCAAACGCTCGAACTCCTCGGTAGTCGGCCGGCCGTCGATCAGCACGTACAGCCGGGCATGCTCGAGCCGTTCGACGCTCCGCCGGGTGATCTCCACGGCCCGCTGCAGCGTGTAGCTTTGATAGCGAAGCTGCTTTAGGCGCTCGGCCATGGCCGGGTCGAGCAGCTTGCCGAACTCCTCCAGGCTTCGCAGCCCCTCTTGGAGCCGGATCAGGTTGGCCGTCACCACCTCGGCGGCGTCCTCGCGTTGGCGTTCCGACGCCACGGTGAGGCCTGTGCCTATGTCGGCCTGGGTCTCGCGGGCGGCCAGTCGATGCTCGATGGGCACTTGCCCCAGCGCCGCGGCCATATCGTGCCGCAACTGCTTGCAGAGGCCGGTCAAGTGGCGATCGTCCAGCACGAATCGCACGTAGTCTTCGACCACGCGGACCCCCTCCCGGGCCCGATTTGCCGCGGCGTCGAGGGCGCGTTGGGCGGCGGGAGTGAACGGAGAGTGCATTTTGGACCGGCGGATGTGCGGGGAAAGCTGCGGCGAGTCGCCGTACTCCAGAGAGTCTCGACTCGAGGGACGCTCAGTATGGAGTGTGCCACATGTTCCACGTGTCCGCAATGTGATGCCGCAATGCGGCCGTTTGATCGATGCTCCCCGGCAAGATGGGTGGGTTGCGAGCTAAGTCGTTTCGATCGACCGTGTTGGAATTCGAGGCCGGCCGAGCGGCCGAGCGAACGCGGCATGCCCGGACCCTTTGGTTGCCTTGATTCAGGCCGTTTTTAGAGTTACAATTCCTTGGCCGATTGGACTTTGGGGCCGCACGAGGCGGCCATGATGGAGGGATTTGCAATGCGCAGGATGCCCTGGGCGACGTGTTTGTGGCCGGGACTGCCCCAGCTCTGGATGTGTGCGAGTTGGCCCGCTCTGGCGGTGGCGTTCGCGGCCGCTGTCGTGCTGGATCTGGCCCTGTTGAGCAGTCTCGTTTGGACTGAACTGCTTGCCGCAGACGTACGTAGGGCGTTGTGGTTGGCGTTGGCGGCGGCGTGGGCGGGCTCGGCACTGTGGAGTGTGGCTTGGCACCGCCGCCGTTGTAGACGTAGTCACGGCGAATCGGCCGGCAACGCTTTCGACGAAGCACTACGCTACTATTTGGAGGGAGATTGGTTTCGGGCCGAACGCACGTTCGGCCGGCTGTTGCGAGCGAACCCCCGCGACGCCGACTCGCGACTGATGCTGGCCACGCTGCTGCGGCACACCGGCCGGTTGGAAGAAGCGGCCAGACAGTTGGCACAGTTAGAGCAATTCGAGGACGCCGAGAAATGGGCCGTCGAGATCCATCGCGAACGCGAATTGTTGGCCCAGGCCGAAACCACAGACAGTCAGGTTGAGGGCGAACCGCCAATCGAGGGAGCCGAACCCGGTGCGGAAGCCCCATCGGACAGGCAATCCCAGACAAACCAGGAAGCATCGACTCGAGAGCCGCCGGATCCACCGGCCGAGACGATGCACGCTGCATGACGCACCGCCGCGAAGACGCACCGCGGCGAAGTCGCACCGCCGCGAAGACGCACTTCCCAACGGAACAAACGCTAATCAAGAAACGCCGGACATAACCGTCCCACGGAGAGTTTTCAATGTACGAACGATTCACCGACCGCGCCCGCAAGGTCATGCAGCTTGCCAATCAGGAGGCCCAGCGGTTCAACCACGAGTATATCGGGACGGAGCATATTCTGCTCGGGTTGATCAAGGAAGGTAGCGGGGTGGCGGCCAACGTGTTGAAGAACCTCGACGTCGACCTGCGCAAAATCCGCCTGGAGGTGGAGAAGCTGGTCCAAAGCGGCCCCGACATGGTCACCATGGGCAAGCTGCCGCAAACGCCGCGCGCCAAGAAGGTCATCGAGTATTCGATGGAGGAAGCCCGCAACCTCAACCACAACTACGTCGGCACCGAACATATCCTGTTGGGTCTGCTGCGCGAGCAGGAAGGCGTGGCGGCTCAGGTATTGATGAACCTCGGGCTGAAGCTCGAAGAGGTTCGCGAGGAGGTCCTCAACCTCTTGGGCCACGGCATGGAAGGGCCCGAAAGCCAAGAACGCGGCGGCATGGGCGGCGGCGGTGGCGGTGGCGGAGAAACCCAACGCAGCGGCAAGTCGAAGACCCCCGCGCTGGACAGCTTCGGCCGCGACCTGACCGAACTGGCCAAGCAGGGCAAGCTCGACCCGGTGATCGGGCGGCTCGACGAAATCGAGCGCACGATGCAGGTCCTCAGCCGGCGCACCAAGAACAACCCCGTGCTGCTCGGCGAAGCCGGCGTGGGCAAGACGGCCATCGTCGAGGGCTTCGCCCAACAGGTCGTCGAAGGCAACGTGCCCGAGTTGCTGCTGGAACGCCGCATCGTGGTGCTCGATCTGGCGATGATGGTCGCCGGCACGAAGTATCGCGGGCAGTTCGAGGAGCGGATCAAGGCGGTGATGAACGAGGTCCGCCGTGCGAAGAACACGATCCTCTTCATCGACGAGTTGCACACGCTCGTCGGGGCCGGCGGCGCCGAGGGCGCCATCGACGCCTCGAACGTGCTCAAGCCGGCCTTAAGCCGCGGCGAAATCCAGTGCATCGGGGCCACCACGCTCGACGAGTATCGCAAGTACATCGAGAAAGACACCGCGTTGGACCGCCGCTTCCAACTCGTAATGGTCGAGCCCTCGACCAAGACGCACACCATCGAGATCCTCAAAGGCCTTCGCGACCGTTACGAGCAGCACCACCACGTGCAGATCACCGACGACGCGGTCGAGGCGGCGGTCGAGCTCTCCGGCCGCTACATCACCGGCCGTTGTCTGCCGGACAAGGCGATCGACGTGATCGACGAGGCGGGTGCCCGCGTACACCTGAAGTCGATGACCCGGCCGCCGGACCTGAAAGAGATCGACGAAGAGGTCGAGCAACTCAACAAAGACAAGGAAGAGGCGGTTGCCAATCAAGACTTCGAGAAGGCTGCCTCACTGCGCGATCAGGCCGACAAGCTGAAGAAGAAGAAGCAGACGATTACCAAGGAATGGCGAGAGAAGTCGCGCGAGACCGACGGCATGGTCGACGAAGACGTGATCGCCGAAGTCGTCTCGAAGATCACCGGCGTGCCGGTCACCCGCTTGAGCACCGAAGACTCGATGCGGCTGATGCAGATGGAGACCGACCTGCACAAGCGCGTGATCAGCCAGGACGAGGCGATCAAATCGATCTCCAAGGCGGTCCGCCGCAGCCGTAGCGGGCTGAAAGACCCCAAGCGGCCCACCGGCTGTTTCGTCTTTGCCGGCCCCACCGGCGTGGGCAAGACGCTGCTGGCGAAGGTGCTGGCCGAGTTCATGTTCGGCGACGAGGACGCCCTGATCCAGGTCGACATGAGCGAATACATGGAGAAGCACAACGTGAGCCGGCTGATCGGCGCCCCTCCGGGCTACGTCGGCTTTGAGGAAGGCGGCCAACTGACCGAGAAGATCCGCCGCCGTCCGTATGCGGTGGTGCTCTTGGACGAGATCGAAAAGGCCCATCCCGACGTTTTCAACATGCTCTTGCAGGTGATGGAAGAAGGCCGGCTGACCGACAGCTTCGGCCGCAACGTCGACTTCCGCAACACGATCGTGATCATGACCACCAACGCCGGCGCCGATGCGATCAAGAACGAATCGGCCTTCGGGTTCCAGAAGCCCGACGACGACGCCTCCTACGAGAGCATGAAGGATCGCGTGAAGGAGCAGATCGAAAAGGTCTTCCGGCCGGAGTTCCTCAACCGCCTCGACGA
>CAYYNP010000355.1:0-9676 GCA_964472545.1 uncultured Planctomycetaceae bacterium
GTCGACGGAGCCAGTCCCCTTTTTCGGGCTCCCGCACACTTTGCAGTTTTCCTGCGCCAGCGTCGGCAATTCTTGCCCGGCGGCGACGGCCCGAGTAGATTGGGGAGATGGCCACGAGGATCTCGATTCGCCGATTCCTACCGCGTGCGATCCCGTTTGTCGTTGCCATCTTGACGTGCGTGGCGTCGACGCCTCTCGAAGCGGCAGAAGCCGAGCCGCACGGCTTGCCGCCCTTTCGGGAGGTCTGCTTCGGCGATTTCGACGACCGCGAAGAATACCCCGGCCTCGACGAGTTGCGGCCCATCTTCCAGACGGTCCGTCCGTTGCGCGGAGAGATGGCCGACGCCACGAAGGTCATGCGCGCCGCCGAGCGCCGCATCTGTCACGTTTCGGGCATCCTGCAACTCGCGCCGCGCTGGCAGAACGGCACGACGATGCGGCTCTCGCTGTTGGACGTCGAACGCGTGCGGCTCTATTTCTGGACCGGCAGCCGCGGCGTGATGTTGCAGTACTGTCGGCCGGCGATGAAGTCGTGGGGCGCCTATGGGGTCGGCCGGCGCGGCGATTCCCCCCTGCCGGACACGCTGGCCGTGTGGGCCGTCGACGCCGGACGCTACCGCCGAACCGGCGTGGGGACGTTCGAGGTCCGCTTCCACAACGGCCGGCTGGTACTCTCGCGCGGCGACGTGGTGTTGCTGAGCGTGCCGTTGCCGCAGCCGCCGGAGGAAGTCTATTTCGAGGGCGGAGCCTTGGTGCGTGGCATCGAGTTCTATCGCTCGGCCGCGCCAGACGTCGAACCTACGTCCGATCCACCCGTGATGGCCGTCTCCAAACCAGCCTCGGCCGAGTGGCGGACGCGGCTGCCGCAAAACGTCACACTAGAGCGGTTGCCCGACGGCGCGGCGGAACTCGCCGCCGGCGAAAACACGCCGGCCGCGCAGGCCGGTTTCGACGTGCCCGGCCCGGACCTCCACGAGTACATCTTCGAGTTGGAAGAGCCCGACGTCGGCACGGGTGTCTATCTCGGCACGCGCGACGGGCGCCAGTTGGCCCGACTGGCCTTCTATCGAGATACGACCACCGGGAAGACGACCTTCGCCTACTTAAGCCCCGATCTGGCGGCCACTGAGTTGAAATTCAACCTCCAGCGGGAGATCGTCCCCTACGCGGGCGAGCATCAATGGCTGAAGCTGACGTTGGCCGGCGGCGTGATGAAGTGCGCCACCAGCGGCGACGGCGTCCACTTTAGCCAGGCCGTCTGGTCGCCGCTGGCCGTGCAAGGGCCGGTGGGCCAGGTGGGGCTCTATTGCCTTGCCGGGCAACAAGCGCGGTCTATCCGATTGCGTTCGTTCGCACTTCGCCGGCTCGACCGCTTGTCTTCGCTGGCCCCCGAGGCGGTTCGCCGCCGCGTCACGTTGTCGAAGCCGATCGAGACGATCGAAGACTGGGACGCCTGGGTGAGAGCCTCTAGACCGACCGATGTTCCGGCAGCGATTTGGCAACGGGCGTGCATCCTGCACACCCTGGCGGAGAATCCCTACTTCTCGCTCGGCGGCGCGCTGCTGCATCGATTGCTCGCCGACGCGTTGGCCGAGGGGGGCGTTGCCGACTCCGGGTGCGATCTGTCTTCGCAATTGAAGCTGCTCGAACAGGCAGCGCTGGCGATCCACAACCTCGACGCCCGGGCGGTTGAGCCGTTCGATGCGTACTACGCTCGGCTGGGGATTCGTTGGCTCCGCCGCGGCCACAGCGACACGCTCCGCGAGATCCGCACGGCGATCATGCAGACGCCGATCTGGAACGCGCGGCGCCAGAACGCCTTCCCCGACGCGCTGCTGCACCACGCCGTGCTGTCGTTGGCCGTGGAAGGCCGCTGGGAGACGGCCGGCGGGCTGCTCGATTCGCTGGCCTACTGGGCTCGCCCCGATCGCCAACTCGGCCAGCCACGGCCGTGGAACACGCGCACGCAACATCTGCTCGACTGGGCCCGCTGGCAGGTCGACCGGCACACCGGCCAGACGCATCCGCAAGACGCTCCCGTGGCTGCCTGGCGCGATCGGCTGATCCCGCAGCTTAGCAAGGAAGACTTCAACGTGGTTGCCGACTTTCGGGCGGCGGTCGACGCCGGAGAGTACGCCGAGGCGTGTCGCATTGTCGCCGAGGCCCCCAAGGCGGCATCCGACGGTCTGCTGCCCGACGCGGCCGACCGGCGATTGTTGACGTCGCTGCCGGCGGCGCTGGAATTGGCCGTGCAGCGGCAACCCGCGTTGCGTGTGGCGATGCAAGAGCACTGCGGCGACGTGGCACAACTTCGACTCGGCAATGCCCTGGCTCGCGGCGACGTCGAACAGACACACGCGCTGGCGTCCCGATTCCCCGGTACCGAAGCCGCCGGCCGAGCACACGAATGGCTGGCCGACCGCGACCTCTCCGGCGGAGCGTTTTCTCCGGCCATCGGCCACTACAGGCGGGCCCTGCAGGACGCGCCCGCCGAACGGAGCGGCATCCTACGGGCGAAGCTCCGCCTGGCCGGCGCCTTGCTCGGGCACGACTCGGGGCAGCCGATCGACGGCGCCGTCACCATCGGCGACACGCCGTTCTCCGCCGCCGACTTCGAGGCAATGATTCGCGGCCTGTTGGTTAGACGGCGCGCCGAATCGACGGATGGCACAGCGAATCCGACTGCCGCTGACCTTCGGGATTCGCCTGCGCCAGCTCGCTACCGGCTGCAAACTTGGGGCCACGTCGAAACCGGCAACGTTCCCGAACTGAGCCGCGCTTTCGACGATCGCGCAGAAGCCGCTGCCGGCCGAATTGCGGCGCTGGCGGCCGACGGACAGTTGGTCGTCAGTAGCCCCAGCCAGATTGTCGTGTTCGATCAACGCACGGCATTGCTGAAATGGAAGTCGGCGCGCCAAGGATGGCCTTTGACGGCGCCGGCGGATGACCGGTTACCGCCCTATCTTCGGCCGGCCGCCGTCGAGGAGCCCGCAGCGTCGCTTCAACCGGCGATGCCCCTATGGCCGGCTCTCGCGGCGTCGCGAATGTTCGTGCGCTTCGACGGCCGAACCGTCGCCGCTTACCAGCGCAGCACGGGGCGGATACTCTGCCGCATTGCGATGGAGGATCACGTCGTCGCCGACCCGCTGTTGATCAACGGGCATCTCTACCTGTTGGCGATCCAGCGGGGCAACGCCAAGACCGACACCCTCGTTCTTGCTCGGGCCGATCCGTTCTCCGGACGCGTCGAACGTACGGAACCGTTGGCCGATTTCACCGAAGCCCACGACGGCGGCTTTCTCTGCCGCGCGGCGGCTTCCGAAAGCCGCGTCGTGGCTACCACGGCAGGATGTGTCATCTGCTGTGATCTGTCGGGCCGGGTCGACTGGATCCGCCGCCAAATACACTTCCCCTTTCCACCGACCTTCCCACACTTGCCCCCAAACTCCCCACTCCCCTCTCCCCGCCCCCCTCTCCCTTCTCCCCACTCGCCACTCGCCACTCGTCACTCGCCTCGCCACCGGCCTCCGCTGATCGTCGACGGCCGCGTCTTCGCCACGCAGCCGGGCGTATGGGGCGTGGAGTGTCTCGACCTGGCGTCCGGCCGGCTGCTCTGGCGAAAGGCGCTTCCGGAGTTTGTCGCCATCGCCGGACGCGTGGGCACCGCGCTGATCCTCGAAACCACCGACGGACTGGCCGCATGCGATATCGACTCCGGCGAGGCCCTTTGGCATCGTGAGGAAAGTGGCCAACTCGGCGGGCTGCTCTGCGGCGAGGCGACCGGCATCGTCTACGTCGCCCGCCGTATGCCGCAAGGTCTCTCGGGAATCGCCACAGTCGTCATGCACGTCGATCCGGTCGACGGCAAGGTCCTGGCCACATCCCCGGTCGAGACGCCACCCGACCTCGCCACGCACCTGGGCCCCATCTTCAGCGACGGCAAACGGATTTGGGGCTTCTTCGATCGGGCCGGCGACGACGGCCACTGCGCGTTGGTGGAGTTGGAGGCTGTGGAGAGTGGGCAGCGGGCAGTGGGCGGTAGGCGGTAGACAGTAGGCAGCAGGCAGTAGTTCGGCGGTCTCACTTTCTATCGCGTGGAAGGCGTTCGACAGCAACGGTCCTGGAGCAGTGGGAGAACCACCACAGAGGGCACGGAGAGCATGGAGGAGTCAACGAGAATCGCCACTCGTCCCGAGCAGCCTGCCCCCACACCAGTCGTTTCCCAATCACGTTCTGTCATCCTCCGTGTACTCTATGGTGGTCTTCTTCTTTCCCCAAACGTCTCGCGACTCACGTTTCCGCCAAGATCAAGAAATTCGCCGTCAACCAACTGCCTACTGCCCACTGCCTACTGCCCACTGCCTACTGCCCACTGCCCACTGCCTACTGCCCCCTGCCTACAGCGTACTGCAACCCACCACTACCGTTCTCAACATCGCCGCAATATGCGATCATTCCCACGTCCCCTTCGACACAGCCTCGATCCGGCGGCAAATCGGCCCGCGAAGCCGCGAGAAGGCCCGTGAAGCCGCGAGAAAGACTGCCCAGCCATGGCCAATAGCGTCCCTTGCCCAAATTGCGGCAGCGTCTGCGACGCCTCGCAGCCGGACGTCGACGGCACGGTTCGCTGTGGCCAGTGCCAGGCCGTGGTCACTCTCGATAACGCGCCCCGCGGCACGCTGCAGCCCACGCTCACCTTCGGCGCCGCAACGGGCACACCGCCGCCGGCGACGAAGACCGATGCCGAAGCGATCGGACGCTTCGAGATCCGCTCGCGGCTCGGCTCCGGCAGCTTCGGCACGGTCTATCGGGCGTTCGACCCGCTGCTGGAACGAGAAGTGGCTCTGAAGGTGCCGCACACGCGGGTCGTGCAGGCCGACGAAGGCAAGGACCGGCTGTTGCGTGAGGCCAAGGCGGCCGCCCGGCTGCATCATCCGAACATCGTGCCGCTCTATGAGGCCGGGGCCGACGGCGATCAGTACTACATCGCCTCGGCATACATCGAAGGCCGCACGTTGCAGACGGCGGTCGCCGGCGCCCGCCGCGCCTGCCGCCAGGCGGCCCCGGCCGTGCTGCAAATCGCCGACGCCCTGGCCTACGCCCATACGGCGGGCATCGTCCATCGCGACGTGAAGCCGGAAAACGTGATGCTCGACACGCAGGGCAGTCCGCTCTTGATGGACTTCGGCCTGGCCCGGCTCCAGCAGTCCGACCATCGGCTCACGCACGACGGCACCGTAATGGGCACGCCGGCCTACATGTCGCCCGAGCAGGCCGCCGGCAAGCAGGACCAGATCGGCCCGGCCACCGACCAATACAGCCTCGGCGTGGTGCTCTACGAACTGCTCAGCGGCCGGCTGCCTTTCGACGGCCCCGTGGCCACCGTGATTGCCCAAGTGATCAACGAAGAACCGGCGTCGCCGCGGAGTATCAACGGCCGGATACCCCGCGATCTGGAGACGATCTGCTTAAAGGCGATGGCCAAGCAGCCCCGCGGGCGTTTTGTCGACTGCCGAGAGATGGGCGACGATCTGCGGCGCTGGCTCGACGGGCAGCCGATCCGTGCGCGGCGGCTGGGGCCGGTCGAACGGTTTTCGCGCTGGTGCCGCCGCAATCCGGCCGTGGCGGCCCTCTCGGCCACGGCCGTGGTCCTACTGGTCGCCGTGGCAGTGGCGGCCAGCGTGGCCTATTTCTTCGCCGATCAGGCCTACGTGCAAGAGGCCGCTGCCCGGCAACACGCCGAGACACTTCGCCAAGAGGCCGAAGCCGCCGCGATACGCGAGGCAGGGCTGCGACGCGAAGCCCAAGCGGCCCGAGACGAAGCCCAACGGCTGGCAGCCAGCGAGGCCGAACTGCGTATCAAGACCCAGCAGGAACGGGAGAAGGCCGAGCAGAGCCTCTATTTCAGTTGGATCATGCTGTCGCAACAGAACTGGCGGGCAAACCACCTCGTCAGTGCCGAGCGGCGGCTCGATCGATGTCCGCCCGAGTTGCGGCATTGGGAATGGGGCTACCTGAAACGTATCTGCCACCTCGGGCTGCGGCAGTTCGGCGGACGCAGCGACGCGGCGCAGGGCGAAGCGGTGCGCAGCGTGAGCATCGCAGCGGGTGCCGGCAAGGTTGTACTCGTTGCCGAGCAAGGCCCCGTGGAGATTTGGGACGTAGAGCTTGGGCAACTGGTCCGCTCGCTGCCGGCCGACGACAAGCCGGTCGCCCGAGCCGCGGCCAGTCCCGACGGCAAGCGAATCGTCTCGGGATATTTCGACGGTACGTTGCGGCTCTCGGACGCCGCGTCCGGCGAACAACTGGCGTCGTTCGGGCCCCAACCGCTCGACGTGATCGGGCAGCATCCGATCACGGCGCTGGCGTATCACCACGACGGCACACGGATCGTCTCCGGCCTGCGCAGCGGCACGTTGAAGGTCTGGGACGCCGCGGGCAAGGAACTGCTGACGCTCTACGAACGCTCGCGGCCCGCGTTCGGCACGTCGAAGGCGGTTTGGGGCGCAGTCTTCAGCCACGACGGCAAGCACGTCGCTTCGGCCCATCGCGACGGTACCGTGAAGATCTGGGATATCACCACCCAGGACCCGCCGCGCGTGCTGCCTTCGCGCGGCAAGGACGCCGTCTGTGTGACGTTCAGTCCCGACGACAAGCTGATCGTGGCCGGCTACTGGGACGGCACCATCCGGGTCTTCGACGCCGCCGACGCCACCGAGATCCGCACGTTGCCGGCCCATACCAACGTGGTCAACGACGTGGCCTTCAGCCCCGACGGCCGATGGTTCGCCACAGCCGGCGAAGACACGGCGGTGATACTCTTCGACGCCACAACTTTCGAAACGCGCACCTTCCGGGGGCATCGCGACTTCGTCAAGGCCGTGCAGTTCACCTCCGACGGCCGGCAGGTCGTTTCGGCGGCCGCCAGCGGCTTGGTGAAGGTTTGGGACGCGGCCATGGACACCAACGGTGAGGTCACACTGCGGGGGCACACCGACGCCGTTTCCACGGTCGCGACCGGGCCCAACGGCAAGCGCGTCGTCTCCGGCAGCTACGATGGCTCGGTGCTCGCCTGGGACGTCGCCACCGGCAACCAGCAAGTGCTCATCGAGGCGGGCGGATCGCCGGTCAACGCCGTGGCCTTCCACGGCGATGGGCGGCGGATCGCGGTGGCCAGCGACCGGGCGATCGTGCAGATCGTCGACGTCGACGGCATCGAGGCCCCGCGGGAACTGCTCGGCCACGCCAAACAGGTCCTTTGTGCCGCCTTCAGCCACGACGGAGCCCGGCTTCTCACCGGCAGCGAAGACACGACGGCGAAGATCTTCGACGTGGCCACCGGCGAAGAGGTGCTTTCGATCGACCAACACGGCGGTCCGGTCACCTGTGTGGCCTACAGCCCCGACGGCCGCTGGATCGTTACCGGCGGCACGGACGCAGTGGCCCGTGTGTTCGACGCCGCCACCGGAGAACTTCGCTATACGTTCGACGGCCACACCGAGCGCATCACCGGTCTGGCCGTCAGCCCCGACGGTGCGTGGGTCGTCTCCGGCAGCCTCGACAAGCAGGTCAAGCTCTGGCAGCCGGCCCCCGACGGCCGCGTAATCGACTTGCCCGGCCATCCGGAGGTCGTCACCAGTGTAGCCGTCAGCGGCGACGGCCGCCGCATCCTCTCCGCCGGCGTCGACGGCGCGATCAAACTCTACGCCGCCGCCTCCGGCCAAGAACTCCTCACGCTCCACGGCCATACCAACGCCGTCACCACGCTCGCCTTCGCCCCCGGCGAGGGCGTGCCCCCGTGGATCGCCTCCGGCGGCGAAGACGGAACCGTCAAGCTCTGGCGGGCGGCGACGTCACCGTAGGGTACGTGCAACGTGAGTTGCCAATCACTTGCGGCGTCGCGGTCCGGTCCGAAAGAACACGGACTCGATCCAACCGTACGTGTTTCCCATTCCTGGCCGATGTAATCGGTCGTCGTCAGTAGGCGTCTCGGTCCGCGAGACGGCCACATCTCGCGGACCGAAATGGCTACCCTCTCCCGCCTAGATGCGCCCAATGCTTCGCAAGTAGGCCAGCCAGAAATCCTCGCGTACCCAGAGTTGGACGAAGACGTTGGGGCGAAGACCATAGTTGTCGGTCATCAGGTGCGTCGACTGTAACCTCTCCGTCAGTGCCTCGTCGTGCTTCGGCGACGCGATCACGATCGGCGCGGTGAGGTCGGACGGGACGCGCTGCCAATAGCCGACGTTCTCGAGGCCGCGAAGATGCCACGGCAACGGCCAGTAGTAGGCGTCGCTCCAGACGACCTGAACCGGCACCTCGCGGCCGTCGGGCGAGGCATCGGCGAGTTGCTCGATCACGTCGACAAGATGAAGAACGTCCGGCAGCGTGTGGGCGTAGACGTAGGGGTTCTGTGGGCTGGCTTCCAGCACGTACGCGGCACGGTGGGACTGCCAGCCGAGATGGCCGACGCCAGCCAGCAGAGCGAGAGTTACCGGTATCTTCAACCAGACCGTCGGAGTCACGCGGACGAGGGTGATTGCGCCGACGCCGGCCAGGAGGATCATAGCGTGCAGAAAACCCAACAGACACCACGGGGTCTTGTAGGGAATGGCGCTGTAGAGGACCGTTAGCAAGAGTGCGTATCCACCCAGCCAACGGATCAGCGCCGGGCTGGCTGCCGACGGTAGAGTCCTCGACGTGAATCCGGCCGCCAGTCCGACGATCGCCAAGAGCAGCACGAGGCCTTCCGACCAGAGCGGGCCGTTGTCGACCCGCCAAAAGGTCAGAATACGCAGATAGTAAAACCAAGGATGGACGTGAGGGGATTCGCCACCGGCGCGCTGTAGCCACGGAAGATACGTGCGCACGGCGTCGAGGGGGCCGGCGGCGTTGGTGAAGAAAGAAGAATAGAACACCACCGCCACCGACAACGCCGTAGCGCCGGCCAACGCCAGATGCCAAATGGGAATCGCCGTTCGAGGCGGTTTTGGTTGCTTCCTGCCGAGTCGGGCGGCGAGCCACGTAAGCCCCAATGCCCCGGCCATCGCCAGGTAGACGATTGCGGCGGTCTCTTTGGTGGCTTGCATCAGGCCGAGCCCCGCACCGGCGGCCAAACACCAACCGAGCCTTCCGTTGCGGGCGTAACGCCAGCCGGCGGTGATCGTGGCCGTGGTGAAGAAGACCAGCAGCGTCTCGTGGATGTAGTAGCGGCTGAAGAAGACCGTCGCCGGCGAGATCGCAGTCAGGACGCCCGCACAGATCACCGCAGGCCACCCTAGGCCGTCGCCGAAGAAGCACAGCAACAGTACGAGCCCCACACCGAAGAGCACGGGCACGATCCGATACATGACCACGGTGGTGTGGGCATAATCGGCCGGCGCCGCGATCCAGGCCGCCGGTAGCGTAGCGTACGAGAGCGTCGGCCCGTGGAACTCCTCCGGCCGATAGCGGTAGCCGCCGTCCTGCCACAACTCACGAAAACGGGCCGTTTGCACGGCCTCGTCAGCGTGCATCGGCCGCTCGGCCAGCTTCGGCAACCGGAACGCCAATGCCCCCAGCGCGACGATCGACAGCAACGCCGAATACAAGAGCGTACGTTTCACGCGCGATTCTCTACGGTAATAGTAGTCGTCTCGCTCCGCGAGACGTCATGACATCTCGCCGCAGCGAGATG
>CAYYNP010000356.1:0-9621 GCA_964472545.1 uncultured Planctomycetaceae bacterium
CCCAGATAGTGCCCCAGATAATTGACGCACTGGGGCACCGCTGCGCTATGCCCCAGCCACCCGGAAGTCAAGAGTCTGCCAGAATACCGCCTCATGCATCGCCATGATACGGCAGGTTGTGCACCAGCGTCTCGATCTCGGCGCGGACGACCTTGTGTCCCCTTCGGTAGAGCCCGGCGAAGAGGAACGGCGGCCAGAGCAGATGAACGACCTGGAACATCTGAAATGCCTGCCCGCGGACGTTCGGGTTCGGATGCGAGGCCACGAACGTGTTGATGGCCCAGACCCCGGCGACCAGCGCGATCAGCCCCGCCAATTGGCAGGCGACCGCGGCGATCCATAAGCCACGAGCGCCGGAGATCTCGACTTCGTAGTCGACGCGCGTGCGGGACGGCCCGGCGGGGTACAGCCGCAATTGGCCTCGGCGAACGCGGCGGCCGGCAGAGCGGCCGGTCGGGTCGGGGCCGGTGCCTTCAAAGGCGACCTTTTCGTCGGTCCGCTCGAGGATCTTCAGCGGCCCCAGCACGCCGCTGCCCGATCGGGCCAGCACGGCAGCCGCCTTCGACGACAGCTCGACTGCGGTCCCGTCGACCTCCGCACCGCCACTGATGACGTTCTCCGGCGTGGCTTCGGCAAGCTCGATCCGCCGTGACGCCGCAGTCGAGCGCAATCGTCTTGTCGAAGCCAGGAAACGCAGCGCAGCCAGCCAAACCACGGCACCGACGGCAGCGATTGCGTAGACCAAGATGCGAGCGGTTTGAACGTCCATAGCGTCCTCGTCGACTAGTGCTTCGTCAACCTTAGGAATTGGGGTGCCACTGCTGGCTTGTCCAGCAGTGCAATCCGGCGAGACGCTTCGAGGCACTGCTGGACAAGCCAGCAGTGGCACCCAGTTTCATAGCCTGAACCCAAGAATCAAATGTTGACACGGCACTAGTCCCTCGGCTCTTCTCCCGCCGGCCCACCGATTGCTTCGTCCGCCCTGAGTTCCTCGAACGCGTGCGGCAGGAACTCGACGAGGTCGCCGGCGATCATCGACGTTTTGCCCAATTCGGCCGACGCGAAATCGCCGGCCAGCCCGTGCAAATGGACGCCCAGTTGGGCCGCCTCGAACGGTTCGAGGCCGTGACACAAGAGGGCCGCGATCAGCCCGGTGAGTACGTCGCCCGAGCCGCCGGTGGCCATGCCGGGATTGCCGGTGGTGTTGCGCGTACAGCGTTTGCCGTCGGTAATCAGGGTGCGGTGGCCCTTGAGCACCACGACCGCCCGGCACCGATCGGCCAATACCTGGGCTGCTGCTTCGAGGTCTTCGGCGGCCAGGCGCTGCCCCACCAGCCGGGCGAACTCGCCGGGATGGGGCGTCAGCACGCGCGGGCCGCCGGATCGGGCCAGTCCTTCGGGTTCGGTCGACAGGGCGTTCAGGGCGTCGGCGTCGACCACCATCGGTTTGGCGATATCCTGGTAGAGGTGCCAGACCAACTGGTCCAACTCCCAGGAGCGCCCCAGCCCCGGGCCGCACGCCACGGCCGTGGCCGCGCCCGAGAGCTGCACGATCGGCTCCCGAGCGGAAGCGGCCAGCTTGCCGGTGGAATCGGCCGGCAGAGGAACGGTCATGTAGGAGGGCTCGAAACCGGCAACGGTATCCAAGACCGGTTCCGGCACGGCGACGCGGACCAACCCGGCCCCGCCCCGCAAGGCCGCCATGCCCGCCAAAGCCGCCGCGCCGGCCATTCCGCGCGAGCCGCCCACGATCAACGCCAAGCCAAAATCACCCTTGTGGGCGTCGGGCTCCCGCCCGGGCATCCGCGGCAACGGGAGGTCGTCGGGAGTGTCGGAGTCGGTCACGGCATGGGTCTCCATACGGCCACGTGTTTCCAACAAGGTAGCGGAAATCGCGACGATTCAGAAGGCCCTCTCGGGTGGCCCCGTCGCTTTTCCGCAGTCAACTCCGCCACTTCTCGCGCATAGTCGGAAAAGCGTCGGGGTTGCGCAGCAACAAGAGGTTCCGACCGCGGTACAGAAACCTCTTGTGGCTGCGCCACCCGGACACTCTTGCGAGAGTCTCTTGCCCAATGGCAAAGCCCTCTGCGCAAGAGTGGCCGGGTCACCCGTGAAACCAGCTACGCAGTCTCCTTCACGTTGGGTTCACTCGTCGGCCCGCTTTTGGGCGAACAGCCACTTGAACAATTCCGGGTCGGCGAACGCCGCGCTCCAACTGTTGTGTCCCACGCCGGGATACTCGGTGTACTTCGGCTTCCGGCCGGCCGCCTTCAGGGCTTCGATCATCTTCTGTGAGCGCTGGACCGGCACGACCGAATCGCTGCCGCCGTGGAAGGCCCAGACGGGCGTCACGACGCGATCGGCGGAGGTTTCGTCGCCGCCGCCGCAGATCGGCACCGCCGCGGCAAACATCTTTGGCCAGCGCTGCACGGCGTCCCACGTGCCGTAGCCGCCCATCGAGAGGCCCATGACGTAGATGCGGTCGGCGTCGATAGAGAAGCGCTTCTGCAGCGTCTCGATCACCTGAAGCGTCAGCCGCATTGAGGTCGAAGGCTCCGCGGGCATTTTGTGCGCCGATTTCGACCAAGTGACGTCGACCCATTTCTGCCCCGGCGGACACTGCGGCACCACCACGAAGCAGTCGAACTCGTCCGCCGCGGTCTGCATCATCTTCCGGCCCCATTTGAGCTGTGCCCGATTGTCGGTGCCGCGCTCACCGGCGCCGTGCAAGAAGAGCAGCAGCGGGTGTTTCTTCTCTGCGCCGTAGTCGGCCGGTTCGAGCAGTTGATAGAGAAGCTTTGCGCCGTCGGCGTCCTTGTGTTCGCGGGCCTCGAACGAGCCGCCGGCGGGCGGATCGGCCGCGAAGGAGCTGGAGTTCAGCGCCAGAGCCACGGCAACGGTCAACACGGCAAAGAACAGTTTCACAGTGGTCTCCTCAAATCGCGGTAGCGGTCCTACGGGTAAAGCCCCATCATGGCCCAAATCGACGACGATGCAAACAGACCCTTGTCCCACGGCAGACGCCTTGCGTGGCCCACGTGCCGAAAACGTATGCCCCGGGGCCATCAGCATGTCCGGGCATTCTGCGTGCCTGGGCCTTCTGCCGCCGGGTTGCCTAAGCCGCAGCGCTTTCTGCGTGCGCCATGTACCCTATTTCTTGTCGCTCTTGGTCGGCAGCCGACCGCCGAGCATCTGCTTGAGCTTGTCGGCCTGTTCGGCGTCGAGCACCTCGAGGATCTTGTCGAACATCTCGTCTTCCAGCGCCGACATGCGTTTCTGGATCTCCTCGCGGGCCTGGTGGAGCTCCTTCTTCTGCTTTTCAGAAAGCCCCAACTGCTCGAGCATTCGGGGATTCCTCAACACGCCCTGCCGCCGCATCCGCGAGTTGAAATCGTTCAGGGTCTCGAGCTGGTGGGGTAGGAGGATTTTCTCGACTTGCCGACGGACTTCTTCGGAGCGTTGGCGAATCTTCTGCTGTAGCTCGGGCATCTTTTCCCGGCGTTCCTCCATCGGCAACTGCTGGACCTCGGCCATCTGCGGATGGAACTCGCGGACAAACGCCTGGGCGATCTCGCGGATTTGACGTTTCTGATCGTCGACCAGTTCCAGTTCCCGCTGCACGTGCGGCGACCCCAGCGCTTCCAGCCCCGGAATGCCCGGGATCCCGCCGCCGCCCATTTGCGAGGGCGGCCGTCGCGGCCCGCCGGGCTGCGGGTTGTTTGGGGCGGGGGGTTGTGCGGCTTGCACGACGAATGCGAGGGCCAGGACGAAGCCTACGAAAAGTGAGAAGCGTTTCATGATAGGCTCCTCTCTCGAAGGATGGTTGATGCGAACCAGACTGAAGGCATACGCTACCCTAACGCGGCGTCCCCTTGATGTCCAGTCTGCGCGCGCCCGACGGGATGGGCTCAGGGTATTCACCGTCGTGTTCGCGGCGCCGATTCACCCCGGCGACTCCGTGTGCACCCGCAGCCGCTGCCGGCAGTGGAAGCATCGGCCTTCACGGAAGGCCCATGGGTCGTACGTGGCGAAGCGCAGGCTGCAGTTGGGGCACTTGACCCGGCCGTTCGAGTAGGTCGTCACGTCCATCGGCGGCTTGCCGTTGTCGAACGAGTAGATCAACCACTCGAGCTGAAGTTCCACGGTTCTTGCTGCCAAGTGGGCGTGTCCCGAAACGTACGGATGCGGATCATCCAGCGCTTCCTCGATCTGCCCATCACGCCGTCTGACGTTACGTTCCTGCCAGGGAGGTCCGTTGGTACGCATCCGTTACGTTGTGTCTGTTTGCTCGTGGCATTGCGTGGTCGGGAAGTACTCGCGGATGTACCTCCCGAGTGGTAACGTCTCGACGATGCATCCGATCCGTTGAGCCTTGATCTCCTCACTTCTGGCCAGAACATCCTTGGGAATATCGTCAACGTCGATGGGGCCGCATCGAACGAGGCACTTGAATGCGTAAGCCACCAGATAGGGATTCGGGTCACGTAGGCGCTCGAGAAGGAAAGCGCGAGAACGCCGATGAAATCGGGGGAAGTGCTCTGCGAGCGAATGGGCGAACGGCGTCCTCAGATCGTGGCCGACCATGCCGCCGTAGGCGTTCCGCGTGGCTGCCCAAAGGCGAGCGCACCGATTCCATGCTGCTCTTCGGCTGCGACACAAGTACCAAAGGAGGCGGCCATAATGCACGACGGTCAGTGTTGGCCACAATAGCAGCCCCAACAGCATCCAAAGCGGAAACCAAATTGGAGCAAGACCGATCTTAATTGCGTCTCCCAATCGCACGTTGCCGCTCCTTACGAAAGCTCATACCCAAACCCCCCCTCCCCGTCCAACGACACGTGTACCCTCTCAATCGCCTCGTCCGCCGCCATGCGGGCGAGGAACTCGGCGGAGAGTTCGGGCAGCAGGGTTCGCGTGAGGATATGGTCGACGTTGCGGGCGCCACTTTCGACTTCGGTGCAGCGCTCGGAGATGCCGGCAACCAACTCGTCGTCGTAGGCGAACTCGGCGTCGTGGTTCTGGCGGATGCGGGCGCCGATGCGGTCGAGTTGTAGACGGACAATCTTCCGCATCACGTCGTCCGAAAGCGGGAAATAGGGCACCATCGTGACGCGGCCCAGGAAGGCCGGCTTGAAGGTGTTTAGCAGTTCGGGATGCAACGCCTCGGCCAGTCCCTCGGGCTCGGGCGCGGTCTCCGGGTCGGCGCAGAGCTTCATGATCAGATCGGTGCCGGCGTTCGACGTCATCAGGATCACGGTGTTCTTGAAGTCGACGTCGCGGCCCTCGCCGTCGCGGAGCGTGCCCTTGTCGAAGACCTGATAGAAGACGTCCTGGATGCCGGGATGGGCCTTTTCCATCTCGTCCAACAGCACCACGCTATACGGCCGCCGGCGGACCGCCTCGGTCAACACGCCGCCTTCGCCGTAGCCAACGTACCCCGGCGGGCTGCCCATCAGGAGCGAAATCTTGTGCTCCTCCTTGAACTCCGACATGTTGATCACGGTCATGTTCTGATCGCCGCCGTAGAGCAGTTCGGCCAGGGTGATCGCCGTTTCGGTCTTGCCCACGCCGCTGGGGCCGACCAACAGAAAGACGCCGATCGGCCGCCGCGGATCGGTCAGGTCGGCCCGGGCGGTGCGGACGCGTTGGGCGATCGCGTCCAGGGCGTGCGACTGGCCGATGATCCGCTGTTGCATCTTCTCCTTCAAAGCGAGCACTGTGTTGATCTCGTCGGTCACCATGCGGCCGACGGGGATGCCCGTCCAGCCGGCGACCACCTCGGCAATCGCCTGGGCGTCGACGCAGGGCTGCATCAGCGGCGTCTCGCCTTGGAGTTCGGCCAGTCGGGCGTTGAGGTCCTTTAGTTCGTCGCGGAGCTGCGCACGCTGTTCGTCGGAAAGCGGCTCGGGCGGTGTCTTCTCATCGGTCGGCGTCTCGCCCGAGGTCTCTTCCGGCGGTTTTTCGTCTGTAGGTGTCGCTTCCGCCGGTGTCTCCTCGACCGTTGGCTGCACCTCGCCCTCGAGCGTCCGCCGAATACGCCGAATCTCGCCGACGAGTTCCTTCTCCTGCTTCCACTGCTCGTTGAGTTCCGCGAGTTCGGCTTCCGCGGCGGTCTTGGCTTCGGTCAATTCGTCGAGCCGCTGCTGGTGGTCGGTGCCGGCCGATTGCTCGCGGCCGAGGATCTCCAGCGAAAGGGTCAACTGGTCGATCCGCCGGCAGCAATCCTCCACCGCCGGCGGCACGGCCGTATGGCCGATGGCCACCCGCGCGGCCGCCGTATCGAGCAGGCTGACCGCCTTGTCGGGCAATTGGCGGTCGGCGATATAGCGGTGCGAAAGCTGCACGGTCGCGCGGACGGCCTCGTCGAGAAGCCGCACGCCGTGATGCTCTTCGAGCGTGGCGGCCAGCCCACGCATCATCTCCACGCAGACCTCTTCGGTCGGCTCCTCGACCTTGACGACCTGGAAGCGTCGGGCCAGTGCGGCGTCTTTCTCGAAGTACTTCTTGTACTCCGCCCAGGTGGTCGCCGCGATGGTCCGCAGTTCGCCGCGGGCCAAGGCCGGCTTGAGCAGGTTGGCGGCGTCGCCCTGACCGGCCTGGCCGCCGGCGCCGATCATCGTGTGGGCCTCGTCGATAAAGACGATGATCGGCGTGGGCGAGGCCTTGACCTCGTCGATCACCGACCGCAGCCGATTCTCGAACTCGCCCTTGATGCCGGCCCCGGCCTGCAACAGCCCCAGGTCGAGCGTGCGGATCGAGACCTTGCGCAGCGGCGGGGGCACGTCGCCGGCGGCCACGCGCAGGGCGAACCCCTCGACCACGGCCGTCTTGCCCACGCCGGCCTCGCCGGTCATGATCGGGTTGTTCTGCCGCCGCCGGGTGAGGATGTCGATGATCTGGCGGATCTCGGCGTCGCGTCCGAGGACCGGGTCGACGTCGCCGTTGCGGGCACGCTGGGTCAAGTCGACGGTGAACTGGTCGAGTGCCGGCGTCTTCGTCGGTCCGCCCGGTCCGGTGGGTCGCGTGGCGTCGCCGTCGCGTGGGGCGGGAGCGGCCGCCAATTCGCCCGCCGCTTCGGACGTCTCGGCGGTTATGTCTTGCAGGTCGCGCCGCAGCGATTCGATGGAGATCTTGCCCAACTCGTCGGAGGCGTCGCGTGCCACGGGGCCCAACGTGTCGCTGGACAGCAGGGCATAAAGCAGGTAGCCCGAGCGGACCAGCGGGGCGCCGAACTCGATCGACGCGGCCATCCAGGTCTCGCGGACCAGCGTGACCAGATGTGGCGAGAGGGCCGGCGGCCGGGCGTTGCCGGTCTTCAGCCGATCGACCACGCGGGTCAGGTCCGCGGTGAGCCGCGAGGTGTCGACGCCGAAGTATCGAAACAGGGCCGCCAGGTCGGTATCCGACGGCTCGATCAACTTCAACAGCCAGTGCTCGATCTCGACGTCGTAGTTGGTCCGCGAGAGGCACAATCCCGCGGCGGCCTCCAGGCTGCCGTGGCAGTGGCGGTTGAGCTTGGCGACCAGTGACTTCAGGCTTTCGTGGTCCATGGCAAACCTTTTAGTGTCTTGCGCTGCAACGTCTGCTTGACGTGCATGAGTCCTTATGGATTATCGTGGATTGGGGGCTCGGCCCGGACCAGGGAGAAAACGGCGTCGCAGGCGTCGCGCTCGAAGCGTCGGCTGCGTATCCAGGTATTCCATCCGAGCCGCGCGGCGTCGGCCTCGGAACCGTCGCCGCCGAGCCGGCAGCGGGGGACTTCCGCCGCGGCCAACACGGGCTGGACGTCGAAATCGAATTGCCCACCGACGTAACTGCGTATCATCTGACACAACGGCCGCAGCACGTCGCCGGTGGGGGCGAAGCGGGAGAACTTGGCGTAACTCAGCGGCCCGAACCGCACGCGGAACTTGCCCTGCACGTCCCATACGCGTCGGCCCGCGATTGCCCCGTTGCCGAGCTGCGCGTTGAGCCCCTCGGGCCACTGCGGGCACGGCAGCGACGATTGGTCGCCCGGGTCGAGGTAGAGCCACTGTCCCTGGAACTGGATCACCTCGACCGGCATCTCGAAGTAGTCTTCCAGAATGCACTTCAGCGAAACGGCCGAACGCGGATGTCGGGCGAATTGGCCGGCGTAGAACAGAAACGCGTCGTCGTCGAACTCCATCCGGCGCCGGACGGCCGGCGTGCCCAGCCCGATCAGGGCGTAGAGGCATTGTGTGAAGAGGTCTTCGTCGTCGCTTGCCGCGTCAGGTCCGGCGTGAGCGGCGCGTTCCCGTGCGATTGGAAAGCGGTACTTCTGCCACGCCCGATAGAAGAGCGAGATCACGCGATGATGGAACAGATCGAGAAAGTCACGCAGCGCGTGGTCTTTCTCGCGGATCCGTTCGATCAGCAACGACGTATAGTGTCGCGGCAACGCCCCGCCGGGGCCGGTAAGGCCCATGAACGTGGTCGTCATGGCCAGCGGGCCGGAAGATAGTAGCCGTCTCGCGTCGCGAGATGAATCGGATAGTAGCCGTCTCGCGTCGCGAGATGAATCGGATAGTAGCCGTCTCGCTCCGCGAGACGAAGCCGTCCTGGTCGGTCCCGCCTCGTCGGACGGGGGTTCATCTTGCGGAGCAAGATGACTACTATCAAGATGACTACTTTGACGACTACTCTTCAGTTCCGCAATCGCGCCGGGCGGAAACTCGTGCGACGGAAGCGCACGGAACCGGGCGACTTCCTGGTTGGGCGCATAATCCTCTCCCACCGGCCGCCGTGGCGAGGCGTCGTCGTCCGACTCTCGTGCCATCCGCTCTAATAGCCGGACGGCCTGAAAGAAGTCGAAGCGATAGGCCTCGTCCAACAGCAGGTCGCTCAGAGCAGCGCGGTTTCGCCCGCCCGGGGGGACCATCGTCGTAATACTCCTTCGCGTTTGTTGGTCGTGGCGACGAGTTGGGAAAAGGAATTGATCGAACAATAGAGCCCGAGAAACCGCTCCAAGACCGAGGCGAACAGATAAACGCCGCTGCCGGTGAACCGTTCTTCGTCGAAGTGGACGGCGACCTCCACGCCGCGGCAGAAGGCCGGCGGTCCGTTGCCCACCCGTCCGGTGACGCGGCGGCTGCGGACGCTCTGGATGCCGTCGATCATCGATCGGGTTTCGGCCGAATCGGCGAAGTCGTAGAGCTTGAGGATCTCGCGGATCGCGTCGGCCCCTTCGTCGTAGTCGACCAGCGAGAGGTGGTTCAACGAAAGGTGCGAGATCAACCGCCACATGGCCGCGCGGCGGCGTGGCGGGCGGAACGTGGGCGTGGGCCGGCCGCTGACGCACTCGATTCGCTCGAGCGGCCCGCCCTTGCTCAGCCGCAGGCCCGGTTGCCCCTCGCCGAACGGCAGCCGATGCGGCAGGTCGCGGTTGAGACACGTGGTCTCGATGTCCAGCGTGCTGCCGATCGCCACCGACGATTGCATGTCCAAATCGACCAGCGTAAGAGAGACTTCGGTGCCCCGGTCGAGTTCGCTTTCGGCCGGGCGGCGCGTGGTGTAGTAGAACGTCTCCTGACGGCGGCGGTCGGTGGCGTGTTTGAGCGAATAAAACGGCCGATACTCGACCGGCTGGTTGTCCGGCGACGT
>CAYYNP010000357.1:0-9588 GCA_964472545.1 uncultured Planctomycetaceae bacterium
GTCACCCCCTCACCCCGTCACTCCCTCACTCCACCGATCCTTCAACCTCACAAACTCCTCGAACATCGCCGCGGTCGCCTCCCGCGTGGTGCCGATGGCCTCGTCGAAGCCGTAGTTGAAGACGATGAAGCCGCCCTCGGGCGTCGACCAGTTTTCGACGAGTTGCTGCACCTCGGCCCGAATCGCGTCGAGATCACCGCCGGGCACGGTGGCCTGAATATCGGCGGTCGTTAGGAAGCAGACTTTGCCGGCGAACTGCCGCCCGAGTTCTTCGATGCCGTACGCCTGGGGTTGCTGCAGGTTCAGCACGTCGATGCCCAGGTCGATGAAGTAGGGCACGAAGTCGTTGACCTTGCCGCAACTGTGCAGCATGAAGTGCCAGCCGTGGCCGTGTACGGCGTCGACCATCCGTCGATAACGCTCGAAGAAGAAGTCCTCGAACATCCGTCCGCTGATGAACGTACCCTGCTGCGTGCCCCAGTCGTCGGTGCAGAACAGCCCGTGGACGCGGTCGCCGAAGCGGCGGTGCAGTTCGTCGAACATATCGAGCTTGAATTCGAGGATCATATCCAACACCCGCTCGATCTTCTCCGGCTCGAGGTGGAAGTCGGCCAGGGTGTCGGTGAAGCCGTGCAGCATGTGCAGCCGCTCGATCAGATTGAAGTGGCAGGCGATCGCCACGTAGCGGTCGTCGGCTTCGGCCAACGTCTCGTCGATCCGCTCGAAGTAGAACGGGTCGCGCGGATTGGGCGGGCGGTAGGCGTTAAGCGCGGCCCAGTCGGCCAGCGGATGGTGGACGACCTGGCCCATGTTGCGCGTTTCGGTCACCGCCCAGCCGCATCCCCAGTCGTCCTCGACGGCGTTGTCGAAGTTCCAGCCCTTCGCCCCACGGTCCATCTCCCAGCAATCGCAGACGTCGCTCGGCGCGTCGTCGACGATGTCTTGCCAGAAGGGCAGCCTCGGCGGCCGGCGGAATTCGATTGCCCGGGCGACGATCTCACGGCGTTGCATGTCGTATCTCCACAAAGATCCTATGTAGAAATCGGGCCGCTGCGTTGAGCTTTCTGATTTGAAGCTTGTTTTCAGAAAGGAGCTTGGCGATGTCATTGACCCGAAAGAGTGATTCTACCAGAGTTGACCGTTGTTTGTACCTCTGCTTCGAGTTAGGGCCTGTCCGGAAACAACTTCGCAGTTTTTCGGGCGAATCATCACACGGAGTGTGATGGCTACCATGAAGCGGACGAAGTTGTTCCCGGACAAGCCCTTAGGGGAAGGAAACTGAACGTTGACGTCCGTTACGCGGTTCGGTCAGAAACCGCGACGCAAGCAGATTCCCGCTCGGCACTGCGGCAGCGTGGAACGCGGAATCTGCCGTGCGAAAGGACGATTCGGACTGCCCGAAGAGGTTGCCAAGCGCACCCACCCGGGGTTCCTCGATCGTCGGCCGTTCGGTAGACTGCACGCTCCGGGGGCTTCCGCCCTCGGCTGGTTTCGTCGAGAGATTCGACATTGTGGATGGTTGGGGTAGAGTGGAGTGGCTCGTTGAAACAAGTCGTTGCCGTCGTCAAGCCGTTTCTTGCCGAGCAGGTGCTCGACGCGCTGGTCCATGCGCCGCTGGAGGCGTGCCACGTCTGCGAGGTGAAGGGCTACGGCCGGCAGAAGAGCTACCTCGACGAGTACGCCGGCAGCGAATACTCGATGGCCTATTTGCCGAAGGTCGAGATCACTCTCTGGATCGACGACGCCCGCGTCGACGAAGTCGTCCGCACCATCGTCGACGTCGCCCGCACCGGGCGGATGGGCGACGGCATGGTTTTCGTGCTTCCCGTCTCGTAACGCCGCGACCGGGGGTCGCGCCCGTATGAAGTGGGCGCTACCACCGGTCGCGACTTTATGAGTCTTCGAAAATCTCGTCGAAGCGGCGGCGGATCTTATGCGTGGTGCGCTCGATCGCGTCCAGCAGGGCGGCTCCGTCCTGATAACGAAGCAGGTGGGCCAGCTTGACCAGTTCGTCCGGGTCTTCGGGGAGTTTGTCTCGGGCGTTGGCGTTCATCAGCCGCAGGCGGCTCTCGACCGTTCGCAGCAGACGGTAGCCGGTACGGAAGAACTCGTGATCGCCGGCCGAAAGATGACCCGCCGCGTGCAGCGCCGTGAGTGCCGAGATCGTGTGTGATTGTCGGACACTGCGATCGCGCCGGCCGTGGCGCAATTGGAGCATTTGCACCAGAAACTCGATGTCCACGATTCCCCCGGGGCCTCGTTTCACGTTCCCCGGGCCGGCCGTCTCTTGCAGGCGCAGACGCATCTGCCGGATGGCGTCGGCGTGGGCGCGGATCCAGCGATGGCCGAACGCCGCCTTGCCGACCGCCGCGTTGGCGGTCCGCGCCACCCGAGCCGACCCGTAGACCACCCGGGCTTTGCACAGCGCCTGGCGTTCCCAGAGCTGGCCGTCGCCTTCGGCGAAGTAGCGTGCGAACTCGGCCAGCGACGTGGCCAACGGGCCGCTGCGACCGGTGGGGCGCAGCCGGGCGTCGACCTCGTACAACCGCCCGTAGGCACCCAGCCGGCTGGCGATCTTGATGATCCGTTGTCCCAGTTCGCTGAAGAAGTGCTGGTTGGTGGTGCGTCCGGAAGACTCGGCGGCCGTGTGCCCGGCGGCCTCGTAGAGGAAGACGACGTCCAGATCGCTGTGGTAGTTGAGTTCCCGCCCGCCAAACTTCCCCATCGCCAGCACGATCAACTCGCACGGCCGTCCGCTGCGGTATCCCCGGCCGACCAACGGTTCGCCAAACCGGCCGCAGAGCTTCCGGTATTCGCGCGAGATGATCTGCCGCAAGCAGGCGCCGGCCACGTCGGAGAGTACGCCGGTGGTGGCGATCACGTCTTCCTTGCCGAGGATATCGCGCACGCCCACGCGAAGCTGCTGGTCGTTCTTGAAACTGTGCAAGATCGGCTCGAGGTCCTCGGCCGCGTGGCACAATTCGGCCAGCGTCCGCTCGAGCCGCTGGGCCGACGCCAGCCGGTCCAACACCAGACTGTCCATCAACCCGTCGATCATGCCCGGGTTGGCGATCAAGAGGTTCGACAGGTACGGACTGTGGGCACAAATCTCGACGCACAGCCGCAGACTGGGTGGATTGAAACTGAATAGCTCCCAAAGCACGCCCTTGCCGCCGAGCGAGTCGCTCACCTTATCGAGGTTCACCAGCGTGGAGTCGGGGTCGGCCGTTTCGGCCACCGCGCGGAGCAACCGCGGAGCGATCGCCGCCAGGAAATGCCGGCAGCGCCGCGTGGAGAGGAAGCGAATCCGTTCCTCCGAAAGCGACATCAAGTTGCGATAAGCCTGCCGGACGTCGCGAAACGGGTACTTGCCCAACACTTCGGCGATCCGCTCGTCCGGCGGATCGGGATCGAGCACCAGGTCGGCCTCGGCCTCCGCCTCGGGGTCGGCACCGCCGGGGAAGGCGTCGTGCAACAGATGATCGAGGATCCGCCGGTTGAGTTCCGTCTTGCCGTTGTAATCGGCCTCGAAGGCCTCCAGGGCCGACTGCTCGGGCGTCTCTTCGTAGCCCATGCGCAACGCCAGCTTGCGCATCTCGTCCGGCTCTTGCGGCATCAGGTGGGTCTGCAAATCGAACATGATCTGCAGCCGGTGTTCGATCTTCCGCAGAAACGTGTAGTGGCCGCGCAGCAGCGTACACTCCAGATCGCTCAGGCATCCCACACGCTCGAGTTGCACGATGGCTTCCAAGGTATTGCCCGTTCGCAGCGCGGGCAGATCGCCGCCGTTGAGCATCTGCAGGAACTGGATCACGAATTCCACGTCGCGGATGCCGCCGTGGCCGGTCTTCACGTCGTGCTCGTCGGCCCCGGCGTCGCGGGTGCGCTTTTCGATCCGCCGCTTCAGGGCCCGAATCCCGCTGATATCCGCCCGGCTGAGATAGCGGCGGTAGATCCACGGGGCCAGCCGCTCGAGGAACGCTTCGCCGAGAGCCAAATCGCCGGCGACCGGCCGCGCCTTGATGTAGGCCTGGCGCTCCCAGGTTCGCCCGCGGACGTCGTAATAGCTCAGCGCACTTTCCACGCTGCGGACCATCGGCCCCCGTTTGCCCTCCGGCCGCAGCCGCAGATCGACCCGATAGGGGCTCCCCAACTCGGTCGTTTCGGTGGTCAGCCGGACGAACTCCCGGGCGAGCCGGTCGAAGAACTCGAGGTTGCTGACCGCCCGGCGTCCGTCGGTCTTGCCGTCGTGGTCGTAGAGGAAGATCAGGTCGATATCGCTGGAGTAGTTCAGTTCCGCGCCGCCGAGCTTACCCATCCCCAGCACGACAAATCGGGCCGGCTGGCCGTCGGCCGTGCGGGGGACGCCGCGTGCCGCCTCGACCTTCCGCCAGGCAGCGACCAGGGCCCCTTCGAGGATTGCCTCGGCCAAGCGCGAGATTTGCAGCGTGACCAGCCCCAGGCTTTGCTCGCGGATAATATCGCCATAAGCAACTCGCAACGTCTCGCGCCGCTTGAACCGGCGCAGCGCCCGCAACACGGCCCCTTCGTCGTCGAGCGCTTCGATCTCGGCCGTTAGGTCGCCGACCAGCAATTCGCGGGAGATTGGGGCACCCTCGGTCAGCCGCAGCACGTCGAAGGCCTCCTGGTCGGCGATCAACAGATCGCTCAAATGCTGGCTCGAGGCGAGGATTTGCAGCAGGATCGGCATCGCCCCGGGCCCGCGCTCGAAGAAAGTGCCCACGCCCAGCGGGTTTCGGGCGGCCGCGATGAAACTCTCGAAATTGTTCAGCGCCATATCCGGATCCGCACACCCAGGCAGGTGTTCGGCAAGCTGATCGCAGAGCACGGCCAACAGATCGAGCGTCAGCCCACAGGTCAGCATCCGGCCCAAGTTGGCATGCGCCCGCTTCACGTCGGCCACTCCCCAACTCTTCAGCCACCCGGCCGCGGCGTCGGGATCGTCGAGATATCGGCTGAGCGTGGGGAGGTCCATGCGGGGCGGCGGTGGATCGTTGTGCGGGGCGGTTCCGTTGAGCCCGAGGGCGGGAAGTGTGAGTGCACCGAGAGAAGTATAGGCGTTTGGGCGTTTCCGTTGTAGCGGGGCTCGTGAGAGTTCCGGCGTGACCGGACGGACGCAACAGGATTCTCACGAATCCCGCGACGGCCCAAGGACGCCGCCCGGCCATCGCCGTTTAGCCGTCGCCGGTACGGCGACGCAGCGTTCGCGACGCCGCGTTCACGTCGCCGTGCCGGCGACGGCTAAACGGTTCGTGGGCGACGCCGTCACTCGACCGGCACGCGGATGACAATATCGTCACGCACGATCTCCTCGTCGTCGCCCTGCTCCGGTTGCGACCACTGCCCCCGGCCGCCGTCGTCGCGGAGATTCGGGCCGACACTGTAGAGAACGAAGCCCTGCTCGGTCGGCTTGTAGTGGAGCTTGCCGCCGCTGAATACGTCCACCGGGATCTCCGTCGCGTACTGCGGGCAAAGCTGCTCCAACGTCTCGGGATAGGCATCGTGCTCACAACGATAGGCCGCCAGGCAAAACGCCAGCCGGCCGATCTCGGTCTGCATCTCGATCCGCTCGATCGCGGTGTAGATGAAATGGCGATCGGACGAGAGGACGCCTGGACTACTGAGAAACCGAAAGAGATGTTCGGCGAGCCGTTTCGGCGACGTGCCTTCGGCCAGTACCCTCTTGACTGCCGCCGGGCTGGACGCTTTGCGGCCTCTTCTATTCGCCTTGCGAAACTCCCGTTTCAGGAACGCGCGACGTTGGGCGCAGGTCATCGTCCGAAGTGCGTCGACCAACTCGGTTTGCCCAGCGTTAGCCAGCCGTAGCACTTCATCCCAGTCCATGCGAGGATCCGTTGTCAACTTGCGCAGCGCGTCGCACCAAGATTCGTCGCGCATCACGCCGAACAAGTCCAGGTATTTCGGGTCTTGCCGCGCGATCGTGTGCAGCGCGTCCAACTCGAAGAACCGTTCGCCGGCGTCCAACACGTCGGCCATCTGCGGCGGCGGGGCAAGCTGCTGCAAGTCGGCCGCAAAACGCCGGGCCTGTTTGGCCGACAAACCCTCGTGGCCGGCCAGCGCGGCGTTGCCTACAAAGGCCATGTCGTTGTATGCCGTCGCGAGAATCTGGTCCAGCACGAAGGGCCCCTGCGTCTTCAATCGGGCAAACCGGTAACACGCCGCCAGATCTTGCCACGCCTCGTCGATCTGACCCTCATGCAATTGAAGCATCGCCCGAGATACCAGCATACGCACGGCTCTCCGCGTGCCGACCAACTCGGCGAAGGAACCGTCATTGAAGTCGACCAACGATCCTCTCGGCGAGGCCAGCGACGGAGAGAAGTACCGTGGCCGGGTAGTCCCGGCGACGAAAGTCGCCAGCGGCCGCCGGTTCGCCTCCAGCCAGGCGGCAGCCCACGGATAGTCTTTTCCCGACCAAGGAGCCCGCCGCACGTGCTCCTCGAGCACCCAGAGGCGTTCCCACCACTGCTCTTGTTCGGCCTCGTCCAATCCCGCCAGGGGCGTATCCGGACGATGCTCGATATAGTCCTCGAGACGTTCGAGATACTTGCCGTCGTCCGCGAGCGGTTCCATTCCCAGGCGGCGGAAGAACGGCTCACGGATTTCCTGATCCAGTTCTCCAGGGCCGGTCGCCCGCCAAAGCGGGATGGCCACGTTGTTCTCCGGCGTAACTCCCTTGCCGTATCGCCGATTCAACGCCTCGGCGTAATCGACGTATCCGTCGGGCCGCAACGGACCTTCGATCCACGTCGTTTCCTTCGAGATCGTGATCTTCGGGCGGGCGGGCTGACGGGGCGTGACGTCGACTGCGGGGCGCTCCTCCGACCCCTCGCCCAAGAGCCATCGCCCCACGGCGTCGGCGGCGCGGCGGAGCGGATCTGCCGCTCGAATCACGTCCGGCGGGGCGATGTTGCCGCCGGGAGGCGGATCGCCTCTCGTCGACGAGACCACCACCCCAAGCAGCACCATCCACGAAACGCCCGAGAGCCATATCCTACACATTGACGTTCCTCCCCAATCGAGAGCCCGAAGCTCAAATCGCTAATGCTGCGGTCACGCACCATCGAGTATACACCAAGCCGGCCACTGCTTCTCTGCCAAGCTGCGGCTGTGCAAGAGCACACCGCCCGGCGCGACCACCGGTCGCGGCTTTGTCGGGTGTCGCCGCGGAATAGAAGCACCCCTCCAGGGTGGTATCCGACCCCACCCTCTTTCCTGCCCTTGCCCTATCCGCTAAGATTTATTGGTGGGATCTTGACTCCAGGAGAATCGCAGACTCATGTCTATTACAGTGACCGAAGCCGCTGCCACCGAGGTGAAGCGGTATATGGAAGACCAGAAGGTGGAAGAGGGCAGCGTGTTGCGGATGGCGGTGGCCGGCGGCGGGTGTGCCGGCTTGCAGTATACGCTCGGCTTCCAGACCGACTTCGATCCGGCGCTCGACGCGCGTTACGAGCACTATGGCGTGAGTGTCGTGGCGCGGAAGAAGATGGCCGTGCATCTCGACGGCACCACGATCGACTTCCAGACCGGCCCGCACGGCGCCGGCTTCGCCATCGAGAACCCCAACGCCCCCAAGGGCGGCGGCTGCCCGGGCTGCGGCGGACATTAGGGCAGGGCGGGGTGGCTGGGGCAAAGCGCAGCGGTGCCCCAGTGGATGACGCCTTGTTGATAACGCCTGGGGTACCGCTGCGCTTTGCCCCAGCCACCCCCTGCCGTGACGTCTCTCGGAGCGAGACGACTTCCATCGGGTCAATCACCCTCGGCCGGGAAGATCATCGACTCGGCAAACAGCTCGGCAAATCCCGGCTCGCGCGAGAGGTCGACGTGCTCGGTCTGCCGGGCCGTCTCTTCGGCGGCTTGCCGGGCGCGCCGCGATAGGGCGGTCAAGCGGGCGCCGGCCAGCGAGGTGTTGCCCTGGTAGCGGATGCGATGATGCGGCACGTCGCCGGGCAGCAGGCCAATCCGCTGGGCGTTGCTGCGGCGGATGAAGTTGCCGAACCCGCCGGCAATCAACACGCGATCGAGGTCGGCCGGCGCTAGTCCCGCGCGGCGGATGAGGATCGCTATGCCGCAGCGGATCGCCCCGGTAGCCAACTGCAATTCTCGCAGATCGCGCTGCGTGAGCACGATCGGCTCGCCGTGGGCCGTTTCGTCGGCCGGGGCGATCAGGAAAGCCGGTTGGCCCTGATGCTCGATCAAGCGTTCGGCCAGATTGTCCGGCAGATCTCCGGGAAGGTGCTCCTGCATTCGCAGCCGGCCTTCGGGCCGAAGGATACCGTGGCGGAGCAACTCGGCGGCCAGATCGATCAGGCCGGAACCGCAGAGCCCCACCGGCGGCACGTCGCCGATCACGTTGATCCGCAGCCGGCCGTCGACCACCACTTTCTCAATGGCCCCGTTGCTGCCGCGCATGCCTTGGGAGATGCGGGCGCCCTCGAACGCCGGCCCGGCAGCCGTCGAGGCGGCCGTGAGCTTGCCGTCGGCGAACAGCACGATCTCGCCGTTGGTGCCGACGTCGACCAGCAGCGTGGGTCCCTCGGCTTCGGTCAGCGCGGTGGCCAAAATGCCCGACACCGTGTCGCCGCCGACGAACCCGCCGATCACCGGCAGCACGTACGCCGTCGCCCGGGGATGCAGCCGCAGGCCGACTTCCGCCGCCGGAACCGATCGGCCACGTCCGGTGGCGGGCACGAAGGGCACCTCCGCCAGCGGGCCGGGATCGACGCCGAGGAGCAACTGTTGCATCGTGGTGTTGCCGGAAAGCGCGGCCAGGTAGAGCCGCTCGCGAGCGACTTCGGCCGTTTGGCAGAGCTCGTCGACCATCGCGTTCAGGGCCTCGGCGATCACCCGCTGCAACTGCCGCAGGCCGTCGGGCTCTTGGCGGGAGTGTAAAATCCGCGAGAGGACGTCGTCGCCGAAGGGGGTTTGCGGATTCAGCCGAGACGCGACGGCCAGTTCCGCGCCGGTATTCACGTCCAAGAGCGTGCCCACCAACGTCGTCGTGCCGACGTCGAAGGCCACCGCGTAGTTCTCGTCTTCGGTATTGCTCGGCTCGAAGTCGATCAACCGGCCTTCGTTTAGCACGGCCGTGCCGCAGAAGCCGGTCTGGCGAAGCCGGCCGGGCAACGCCCGCAGCAGCGACACGTCGAGATCGAACGTCCCGACCGCCTTCTCCAGGCGGAGCAGGTCGGGATCGTCGCGGTCGCGATCCGGGCGTGGCATCTCGACGTACTGCTTTCGGACCGGTGGATCGTCGGTGGCCTGGGTGGCCCCTTCCGACTCTGCGAGGATCTTGTGCCCGGTGGCCAGCCGCGAGGCTGCGGGGACTTCGACCGTTGTGGGGCCTGCCACGGCCGCCTGACACGCCAGGCGGATCCCACGCTGCAGTTCCTCGTCGGTGAGGAATTCCACTTCGGCCGGCGTAGGTTGCCCGGCTCCATTCACAACGGCCCCATTCACAACGGCCCCATTCACAGCGGCCCCCAACCCAGCGCCCCCCAACCCCTCGCCCCCCAACACCCAGGCCCCCACCCACCCGTCCCC
>CAYYNP010000358.1:0-9518 GCA_964472545.1 uncultured Planctomycetaceae bacterium
CTACGATCCGGCCAGGGCGATTAAATCGACAGGCCCTTCATGCGGTCTTTCGCGGGATTCCGCTGCACGGCCCCGATGAATCGGGGCACTACGAACGGGTTGGGCGAATGCTCACGGGGGACTCGCCGCAAGTCCTTACTATGGCAAGAAAAAAGAAACGCCGGCGGCCTTTGGCGGCTGCCGGCGAAAGCGAGGGCGAGGGGACTCGAACCCCCAACCACCGGATCGACAGTCCGGTACTCTAACCAATTGAGCTACGCCCCCAAGTCTATCTTTTTCAACGACTTAGGTTGGTTGATTCCTCTCTCTCGGACGCCCCTCTTGCCATCGTCAGAATTCTAGCACACCGAATCCTGGCCGTCGACCGGGGCTGGAACGAAAGGCTGGGGCGAAACCGGCGGCCAAAGGCGACCTTCAACATATCGTAGGTCACGAGGGCCCGAGTCTACTCAAACCGGCCTGGGCCGTAAAGGGCCCACTCTCTGCAAAATTCACGCAGATTCTCGGCGGATCGTCTGACGCGGGTCGAGCGAATGCCTCGCGACAAGAAAACGCCGTGTCTTGTAGCGAAAGGGGCGGGGCAGGTGTGAGATATTTCCCGCCAAAAAGGGAAAACTCGCGGAAGTGCCCTTGACCCAGATTCCGCCTGCCGGTATTTAACCGCTCCCTTCTACCGAGTTTCTATTTTTCTAGTCGAAAAGCATGTCGCTTCGGCGTGCCGCCGGCGGAACGTCCGCCGTTGCGGGCCGAGTTCCGGAGACGCCACCGGAGCCCGAACCGTTCCCGGCCCGCGGTGCGCAGATACGGGAAAGAAAAGAACCTGGGACCCCATGGACGGTTCCACGTCACGGAAGTGTGCGAGTCTCGAAAGGAGAACCGTGTTGAAAACCACCACCAGAATAGCTGCCTGCCTCATCGCCGTCGCGCTGGCACTTTCGGCGAGCCGGATGCTCGCTACGACTTGGGGGGCCGCGGCCCACTGTGTCGGAAGTGCGAGCGTCGGTCAGATCGGCTCGGCCATAGATCCGAAGGCCCAAGCCACCGATCTGTTGAAGCGTGCCCGGCAACTGATGAACAACAACGACTTCGACGGCGCCGAATCGCTCATCGCCCAGGCAGAGCGGCTCAACGTGAGCTACGGGATGTTTGCTGCCGACACGCCGGTCAGCGCTCGCAAGGCGCTTGCGCAGAAACGCAACGGCGGCCGCCGCTCGCTTCTGCCGAGCCGGATTCAGGTGCCGTTCCTTTCTAGAAACAATACGAAGTCTCCGTCGGATCCGTTCTCCGGGCGGCCAACCACGGCCGTGGCGAACAATCTGACCGACGAGACGAGCCTGGTGAGAAGCCTGGTACAAAAAGGTGAACGCAGTCTGGCCGAAGGCAACATGGTGGCCGCGGAACACTGGTACCGACAGGCCGCCAAGTTGGAAGTGGCGTTTGCCCCCGGCCGGGACCCGCGAGCCACACTTGCGGCTCGCATTCAGGCCCAGGGCGGCAACACGGCAATCACGGCCGCCGTGGCCGGTTCGTTCGGACCGAACGACATCACGCCACTGCCGAACCCCAGCTTCGTTTCCGCCCCGGGAAATCTGGGCACTGCAACACCGGAACCGTTTGGCCGAGCGATGGCGACGTCGCCTCCGGCCGGACCGACGGGCCCCTTGCCCAACGCACTTGCGGCTGCTCCGCCGGTACCCGCTCGGCCGTTGCCTTCCGGCAACTACGTGCCCTTGACTCCGCCCGCTTCGGCGGCCGGTAGCAGCATGGCCACCGACGCCGGCGGCACGGAAGTCCTGCTGGAAGCCCGCCGCGCCCTGGCCGGCGGCGACATCGCCCGGGCCACCGGTTTGGTGCATCAAGCCCGGCGGATGCAGGCACAGTTCGATCCCCGCGGCGACACCCCGGCCGACGTGGAGAACGCGATTCGCGAGTATCAACACGTTGCGTCGCAGCCGCGGCAAGGCGAGGCCTATCGTCGGGCGTACGCCAAGATGTTGGTGAAACAATCGCAGGCCCTATTGGCGGCCGGCGATCTCGATCTGGCGGAGGAACTGGCCGACAAGGCGTCCCGCCAACAGATAGCTTTCGGCCCGTTGGAAGTGACGCCTGCGGCCTTGCTGAGCGAAATCGGCAGCGTGCGGCGTCAATCTCGCGGACCGGCGCGGGGCCTGGCTGCCTCGTCCGTCGGAACCGGACCGCCCTCGGCCATGCCGGATTCGTCCGACGCCCGGCAGCAAGCCGCCGAATACACGCGAAAAGCCCGCGTGGCCCTCGAGGCCGGGCAATTCGACTTTGCCGAGCAAAACGCACGCCGTGCCCAGCAGTTCGGCCTTCCCGACACGGCCTTCGTCAGCGGCGAGCAGCCGGGAATGTTGTTGCTGGATATTCGCCGCCAACGGGCGCAGGCCGCCTCGCGCGTGGTCCCGGCAAACGCCGTGGTTCCGGCCACCGGCTATGATTCGCCTTCCCACGTCGCCTCGCGGGCAGTGTACAACCCGGCGACCGATCCCACGAGAAACCTCCCTGCCGCGGCAGCGTCACCGGCCGGCGATACCGCGTACGCCCTCTACCAGAAGGGTGTGGCAGCATTGCGAGCCCACGACAAGCAGCAGGCCTATCAGTACTTCTCCGAGGCCGCACAACGCCGTCACGAACTCGATTCCGCCACGGCCCAGAGTGTGCAGGGATTCTTGCAGAACCTGACCACGCCGATGCCGAATCCCAATGCCGCACCGCCGGCCGGACTTCCGGCGGGCGATCCGGCGACCGATCCGGCAGCCAGCCAACAGGCGTTTGCCCTGCAGCTTGGAGCCGACGTGAACATGGAGGCCAGCAAAGCCAAGGTCATGCGGGAGCAAGATCCCAACGGCGCCTTGGCCCTGTTGGGCGAAACGCGCCAGCGGGTCGAGTCGGCCGGCGTCGATTCGACGACTCGCGACCATCTGTTGCGGCGGATCGACCGCGAGGTGGCCGAGACCAAGCAGTTCATCGAGATGAACCGCCCACGGCTGGAACTGGCCGAGCGGAACCAGGCAACGCAAGAGGCCTGGGAACGGGAGCAGCGGCTGAAGATCGAGACGCAAGGCAAGTTCGCCCTGCTGGTCGATGACTTCAACCGCCTGGTCGACGAGCAACGCTTTGCCGAGGCCGAATTGGTAGCCAAGCGGGCGGAGGCGTTGGACCCCGAGAATCCGATCGCCCACCAAATGGTACTCATGGCTAAGGCGATCCGCCGCGTCAACGCTAACCTGGCCTTGCAGGAAGCAAAGGAAAACGCATTCTGGACAACCATGCATCGAGTCGGCGAGTCGGCCATCGGCATCGACCCCGACAATCCCATCCAGTATCCCGATGCGGCCACGTGGGAAGAGTTGAGTGGGCGGCGGCGCCAACTCCTCGAGCGTGCCAGTCGCCTGAACGAACGCGAACTCGAAATCCAGCAGAAACTCACGACGCCGGTCTCGCTCGACTTCACCGAAGAGCCGTTGGCCAACGTGTTGGAATACCTGAGCAAACTGACCGAGGTCAACATGCACCTCGATCCGCAGGGCATGAACCAGGAGATGGTCAGCAGCGATTCGCCGGTGACGATCACGGTGCCCAACGAAATCATGCTCAAGAGTGCCTTGAATCTGATCCTCCGCCCGCTGCATCTGGGCTACGTGATCAAAGACGAAGTGTTGATGATCACCAGCGAGCAGGGGCGCGACACCAACGTCTACACGGTGATGTACCCGGTCGGCGATCTGGTGATCGGAATCCCGAACTTCGTGCCCGGCAGCATGGGATTGCAGTCGGCCTACAACCAGTCGATGGCCAACGTCGGTTACGGCGTGGGCGGCATCGGCGGCGGGTTTGGCGGAGGCATGGCGGCACCCACGGCCGTGATGGCGGCCAACGGCGGTGCCCAGGCCTCGATCACCCCGGCCGTAGCGGCCCACATGGGCGGCGGTAACGTGCCGAACACGATCGCCGCTCAACAGATGGGCGGTTCCAGCCCTCGTAGCGGCGTCGCCGGCCAGCCGATCGGCTTCGGCCCCGGCGGACTCGGTGGTGCGGCCAACGCCGACTTCGATAGCCTAATCGAGCTGATCACCTCGACCGTCGCTCCCACCACGTGGGACGAAGTCGGCGGTGCCGGCTCGGTCAAGGAATTCCCCACCAACCTCAGTATCGTCGTCAGCCAAACCCAGGACGTCCACGAAGAGATCGTCGACCTCTTGGAGCAGTTGCGGCGGATGCAGGACCTGCAAGTAACGATCGAGGTCCGCTTCATTACCCTTAACGACAACTTCTTCGAGCGGATCGGCGTCGACTTCGACTTCGACATCGACGACGACATCGACCGGCCGTTCCAGGTCTTCGGCCGCGAGGTCCCCGGCGTCCCCGGCGATCCGGCCACCGGCCAGGAACCGGCCCGAAACACGCTCGACGTCGACCACGACCGCAGCGCCGTGGTGGGTATGGGCCGACCGGGCGTCTTCTCGGCCGACTTGGATATCCCCTTCACACAGAACAGCTTCTCGTTGGCGGTGCCGCAGTTCGGCGGCTTCGACGCCGCCGCGGGGGCACAACTCGGCTTCGCCATCCTCAGCGACATCGAAGCCTTCTTCTTCATCAACGCCGCCCAAGGCGACCGCCGCAGCAACGTGTTGCAGGCACCGAAAGTCACGCTCTTCAACGGCCAACAGGCCTACGTTTCCGATACGTCGCAAAGCCCGTTCGTGATCAGCGTGATCCCGGTGGTGGGCGACTTCGCCGCCGCACAACAGCCGGTGATCGTGGTCCTTTCCGAAGGCACGTTCATGACGGTCCAAGCGGTGGTTTCCAACGACCGGCGATTCGTACGCCTCACGGTGGTGCCCTTCTTCAGCAAGATCACCGACGTGCAGACGTTCCAGTTCACCGGCTCGCAGACGACCACCACCGACGCCTCGGCCGACTCGGGCATCTTTGCTGATGCCCTCGATCCGGACAACGACCGCCGCGACAACGTGACCAGTTCGTCGAACTCGACGACCACGTCCAACGGCACCACGGTCCAGTTGCCGACGTTCTCCTTCGTCACGGTGACCACCACGGTCAGCGTGCCCGACGGCGGCACGGTCCTGCTCGGCGGCATCAAGCGGCTGAGCGAAGGCCGCAACGAGTTCGGCGTGCCGATCCTCAACAAGCTCCCGTACATTAACCGGCTGTTCAAGAACGTCGGCATCGGGCGCGAAACCCAAAGCCTGATGATGATGGTCACTCCAAGAATCATCATTCAGGAAGAGGAAGAAGCCAACCTGGGCATCCTCTCCCCATAGATAGTCTCCTCATCCCCTCCCTCCCCTCGTGTCTACGCCCTCCCGAGGCCGTCGCCGGCTTGCCCCCCGAGCCGGCGACGGTCGTTTCTTGAGGGCGCTTTTTCGTTGCCGTGCGTTGGCAGGGCACACGTCGACGGGGCGTTACCACCGGTCCCAATCGCGGCAAACGAACTTCGACGGCCGCCAGACCCACCGGCCAATTGCCGAGAGACACGCCACAACGACGCCGCGGATTCCCGCACGTTTCATTGCTTCGTCTCCAACCCGAGAATCAGAGTATGACGGCGCCGATACAAGCCAACTGCCGCACGTTCGGTCGCTCGTGCGGGCATGGCGAGATCGTTGCCACTCGCTAGTGAGAATCGGCCGAATCCGGCTGCTTGTAACAGCCCTTCGATCGGCCACATTGCAACCGGCCAAACGCGAGCATCCCGCCTTGTCCGATTTCTCGTTCGGACTAGACAATCCCGCAGCCAAGCCAAGCTCCCCGGTTCGATCTCCGGGCCGGTCTGCGCAGACGGGTTTCTCGAATAAGTGGGCGATGACGGACTCGAACCGCCGACATCCACGGTGTAAACGTGGCGCTCTAGCCAACTGAGCTAATCGCCCTGCTGAGGTATCTATCGTACCGGGCCGGGAAGCCGGATGTCAACGTGGGCCACGCTTCCCTTCGGGCGTGGGGGTGTGATCGGATGTCGACAATCGGAGTTGACATTGTTGCTTCTGTGAGCAACGACCCATAGGATAACTCCTGGGTTCGGGTCCGCGCCCGTACCATCTCCCGTTCTTTTGTGATTTGTACCTACAGGAGCGATACGATGAGAATCTCCCGACAAAGCCGACTTGCCCCGATTTGCCCACGCACTTTCTGCCGACTGGCCGCGGCGATGGTCGTTTGCGTCGGCCTGGCGGCAAGTGGAAGCGCCTGGGCCGACGAAAAGGCGGACACCACACCGGAGAAGATCGACGCCAAGGCGATGGCAACGCTCGTGCAGAGCTTCGGCAAGCTGGAGAAAATCGAGTATCCGTGGGGTTGGATCTGCTGGATGATGAACTCCAAGATCGACCCCAAGGCCGAAATGACCTTCGGGCTGGTGCAACTCAACGCCGGCCAACGAAACCCGGTGCACGTGCATCGCAACTGCGAGGAGCACCTTTACGTGATCTCTGGCTCCTGCGAACACCGCCTCGACAAGGAAGTCTGCGTGCTCAAGGCGGGCGACGTGATCCGAATTCCACGCGGCGTGCCACATGCCGCCCGAACGTTCGACAAAGAGCCGATGAAGGCGGTAATCGTCTATAGCTCGGGCGATCGGCAGTTCGAGGTCGTCGAGGAGTAGCCTTGCTTCTCAACGGTCGCCGTTTTGCTTGACGCAGCCGTCACGGTCGTTATGATTGGGCAAGTTCGCAGTGACGTTCCTCGGGGGAAATCTCCCCCTGTTCAACGAATTCTCGAAGGAGTCTGCCATGAAGCCGACCACGGCCTTCGTATCCGCATTGTTGCTTCTGGCCACCATGCCGTTCGCCACGGCCGACGACTGGAAGCCGGCCAAGGCGCCGCTGATGACCCGCTGGGCCAAGGATGTCTCGCCTCAGAACGCCCATCCGGAATACCCTCGGCCGCAGATGGTCCGTTCCGATTGGCAGACCCTCAACGGTCTGTGGCAGCTCGCCATCGGCGACGCGGCGAAAGAGGCCGGCCCCGGCGATGAGTTTCCCGAGCAGATCCTGGTGCCGTTTCCGGTCGAGTCGGCCCTTTCCGGCGTGATGCAGCGGGCAGATCGGGTAGCCTATCGCCGCACGTTCCGCGTTCCCGAGAAGTGGCAGGGTCAACGCGTGCTGCTGCATTTCCAGGCGGTCGACTGGGAGACGACCGTGCTGGTCAACGGCCAAGAGATCGGCATGCACCGCGGAGGATACGATGCCTTTTCGATCGACGTCACCGACGCCTTGAAGCCCGAGGGCGAGCAGGAATTGATCGTTCGCGTGTTCGACCCCGCCAGCCGTGGAGACCAGCCCCGGGGCAAGCAGGTCGACAATCCGCGCGGCATTTGGTACACGCCCACCACCGGAATCTGGCAGACCGTCTGGCTGGAGCCGGTGCCGGCCGTGCGAATTGGCCGGATCCTGCTCACGCCGGACGTCGACGGCTCTTGCCTGCGGCTGACGGTCGAAGGGATAGGTACGGGCCCAGATCACACGATCGTCGCCGCGGCCCGCGACGGCGAGCAGCAGATCGTCCGAACCAGCGGCGGCGTGGGCGCCGAAATCAAGTTGGCCATCCCCCGCGACAAGCTGAAGCTCTGGTCGCCGTCGGAGCCGTTCCTCTACGATCTCTCGGTCACGCTCAAACACGGCGACACGGTCTTGGACGAAGTCGAAAGCTACTTCGGCATGCGGAAGATCGAGCTGGCCAAGGACGAACACGGCTTCACCCGCATGCGGCTCAACGGCGAGTTCCTCTTCCAGATCGGCCCGCTCGATCAGGGCTTCTGGCCCGACGGGCTCTACACGGCCCCGACCGACGAGGCACTGCGATACGACATCGAGGTGACCAAACAACTCGGCTTCAACATGGCGCGGAAGCACGTCAAGATCGAGCCCTATCGTTGGTACTACTGGTGCGACAAGCTCGGCCTGCTCGTCTGGCAGGACATGCCCAGCGGCAACAACAAGACGCCGGAGTCGAAGCGGCAGTTCGAGACCGAACTGCGGCGGATGGTCGCCGGGCTGCGCAACCACCCCTCGATCATCATGTGGGTGGTGTTCAACGAAGGCTGGGGCCAGCACGACGCGCCGCGATATTGCGAAGAGGTCAAGCGGATGGATCCCTCGCGGCTGGTCAGCAACGCCAGCGGCTGGACCGACAAGCAGTGCGGCGACATCCTCGACGTCCACAAATACCCCGGCCCCGCTGCCCCCGAGCCGGAAGAGAAACGGGCCGGCGTGCTGGGCGAGTTCGGCGGGCTGGGACTCGGTGTCGACGGACACACCTGGACCGACCGCACCTGGGGCTATCGAGGCACGGACGACGCCCGGGATCTGACCAGACGGTATCAATCGCTGTTGCGTCGCGTTTGGGGATTCGAGGAAACCCACGGCATGTCGGCCGCCGTCTACACGCAGACCACCGACGTCGAGACCGAGTGCAACGGCCTGATGACGTACGATCGGGCGATGATCAAGCCGGAGGTCAAGCCGGTTTCGGCCGCCAACCGCGGGCTGCTGCCGAAGCGCAAGATCGTCGTGCCGGCTTCCCAGGCCAAGGGACTCGCCTGGCGCTACACGTTCGACAAGCCGGCCGACGATTGGGCCGCGGCCGAGTTCGACGCCTCGGCGTGGAAGGAAGGCCCCGGCGGCTTCGGCACCAAAGACACGCCCGGGGCGATCGTCCGCACCACGTGGGACACGAAAGAGATCTGGCTCCGCCGCGAGTTCGAGTTGCCCGAGGTGAAGACCGACAACTTGGACCTCCTCGTCCACCACGACGAAGACGTCGAGATCTACATCAACGGCGTCCTGGCCGCCAAGGCCACCGGCTACACGACCGGCTACGAAGAACTCCCGCTAACGCCCGAAGGCCGCGCCGCGCTAAAGCCCGGCAAGAACGTGATGGCCGTCCGCTGCACGCAGACGATGGGCGGGCAGTACGTCGACGTGGGGATTGTTGAGGTAGTGATGCCGGAGTGAGGCGGAATTGTTGTTCCGGCTTTGCAGCGCGGCCATTTTTGCGGTCGATTGTCTCCATCACAAGTTGTTCTAGGACATCGGCTTACGTCGGGCGTCGCGCCAGCGATCGCACCCCCGTAGGCACTGCCGATCAACAATGGGGCACAGCTTTTCCTAAGTGCTTTTATGGGAACGACTTGCGGCGATATCGGCCGGTCGCGATTATGCGCACGTCGCAAAACTCGACTTACGTCGACCGGCCACACCGGGCGCGCCGCGAAACCCGTTTTCCAGCAACCGGTTGCGACGTCTGCTCGTCGGCATCTTGCGTCGCAAGTCCGATTCTCACCGATTCAGAAATTGCGCCAAGAGAGGGCAAATAGCCCCAATTCCACCCTTATCGATCAATTCGGCGTTTCGATCGCCACCGCCGGCGTCGCCAACGGCGGCCGCGACATCATGCGCATGGCCACCGCCTTCCCGCGCGGCAGCCTTGGCAACCGCGCGTATCGCCTTATACGAAAGAGTGGCCTGGCGGGAAGA
>CAYYNP010000359.1:0-9505 GCA_964472545.1 uncultured Planctomycetaceae bacterium
CCGATCAATCGCCGGGATAACTGGTGGATCGGCCGGCCGAGGATCAACCCGCGGAGGATCAACCGGAGGAGGATCAACCGGAGGAGGATCAACCGGAGGATCGACCGGCGGATCAACTGGAGGATCAACTGGAGGATCGACCGGCTTCGTTGGCTGGGTCACCTCCGGAGTCGTGGTAGCCGTGGTCGTTTGGGTGGTCGGCGACTTTGTGGTCGTCTTCTTAGGCGGACCGCAGCCGACGACGGTCCACATGGCCGCCAGCGCCAACAGCAGCGCCAAGCGGTATACCGAAAACACTCGGTTCATGGTCTCGTCTCCTTGAAACTGGTGGTTCTAAAGCGCCCCGACGACCTTTTTGGCCCGATCCCGCACGTCTTGCGGAGCCGTGCTCTGCTGCACCTTTTCCATCGCGCTGCGGATCGCGTCCTTGTCGCCCTCTTCGATTTTCTCCGCGATGAGCACGGCGGCCAGCGCGGCGTCGGCGGCAACGTCGTCATCGTCTAACGCGGCGGCGGCCAGCGCCAGTGCCTCCGCATCGGCCGCACTGCCGAGTACGCCGAGCACCAGCCGCTTCTCTTGGGACCTTCTGGCCAAGGGCATCGTCTCGCTCAGCAAGGCAACGTCGGCCGGCGCCGCTTCTTCTTCGGAGCCCTCCTTCGCAGCCGCCATCCGAGCCAGGCCGCGGATCGCCAGCGTTTGATGGCGGGCGTTGTCCGATGTCTGGGCGATATCGAGCAGATGCGGCGCGGCCGCCTTTTCGTGCCAGATCGACAACATCCGCATCGCCTCGTCGGCGACCGCTTCGTCGTCGTCGCCGAGCCGGGCCACGACCTCGGCCAGAGCATCGTCGCCGCTGCAGCGGGCCAGCGCGTGCAACAGGGCGATTTGCGACGCGGCGTCGGCGTCGGCCATGCCGGCGATAATCGGCGCGGCGCAGCCCTCGCCACCGCGGCTGCAAAGCACCAGCAAGGCCAGCTTGGCGGCCGTGCGCTCGGTGTCGTCGCCGGCCGCCTTGAGAATCTTCACGATGTCCGCCGCGTGGCTTTCGTCGGCCAAGAACCGCAAGGCCTTGACCGCCGCCACGCGAACCGACGCGTCCTCATCTTCGGCGCTGGCAAGCACCGTCGGCAACGCATCGGTGGCGTTTCGTGCGGCCAACGCCGCCAACAACACCACCTGAACACCCGGCTCGGCCCCGTCCATGGCCCCGACCACGGCGTCGTTGACACCCTCGCCGCGCAGCCGGGCCAGGCTTTGGGCGGCGGCAGTCTGTTCGCTCTCGTCCCCGGTAGCCGCCTTGCCGGCCAGCAGCGCCACGTCGGTCGTGTTGCCCAAGGCGCCCAGCGCCTTGATCGCCGCCGTGCGGGCCTTCTCCTGCTCGTTCTTGACCATCTCCAACACGGCCGGCCGGGCGGCCGCGTCGCCGCGATCGCTCAGCGCGTCGAGCAGATCGACCTGTCCGTCCAAGGGCAGCTTGGGCAACAGTGCGGCAAACGCCTTGGTGGCAGCCTCGCCGGGCATCCGCTCGCGGACCTCGTCGAGCCCGGCCGCCCGCATCTCGGGGTCCGGATCGCCCAGCAGCGTGGCGATGAACTCGATGTCGCTATCGTCCTGGGCGATGATCTGCGGCGGGCCGGCCAGCAAGGCCAATGCGAAACACGACAGGCAGAGCATTGCCTTGATTTGATGGGTTCCTTTCAAGGGCCATCCTCCTATGTGGTGGGTCTGCGGGTTGACGGAAGCGGGGTGCCCCAAGCGGCCGGGGTGGGGGTGGGCGGAGCCGCGCGGCGGTCGGCCGACACCGGGCCGTACCACCAGCCTACCAAGCAGTTGCAGGGCTGCCAATCCCAAAACGGCCCTCGGCCGGGTGCCGGCCGAGGGCCTGAGTATCGGACGTCAAACGGAGCGACCTAGTTCCCGAGTAAGGACTGCGAACCAGGATGTAGGGTGCGTGCAACGCGCCGCTTGTCGTGCGCACGACGTAGCGACGCCGTACCGGATATCGACTCGCGGACATCGTGGTACATTGCAGGCACCCGCAACCGCCGATGCCATGGTGCGTTTCACGCACCCTACCGCAAGCCCGTCTACGGCGTCTTCGCCCGCATCGCGGCAATCCGGCCTCGGGTGGCAGCCACCTGGACGTGCTTCGGCACGTCGGCCTTGCTCAAGGCGACGTAGATCGCCAGGGCGCCGGCCTTGTCGCCGCCGGCCAACAGCCGCTCGGCACAGCAGAGGCAGGCGTCCGGCGCGGTCGTCAGGCAGTCGGCCAGGGCCTTGGCGGCGTCGGCGTTGCCGATGTTGCCCAGGGCCGCTGCCGCGGCAGCGGCGACCTGCTTGTCGGAGTCCTTCAGCAACCCGGTCAGGGCGGAAACGCCGGCCGCGTCGCGGCGCACGCCCAGCGAGTTGATCACACCGACTTTGGCCATGCCCTCGGTCTTACCCAAGGCGGCCCGCAACGCAGCCAGCGCCTCGTCGCAGGGCATCCGCTCCAGGGCGTAACGGCCCATGTGCGAGAGCTTCTTGTCGGTCAGCAGTTCTGCCACCGCCGGCACGGAAGCCGCCGTGCCGATCAGGCTGAGTTGCCGGCAGACGTAATCTTTGGCCGCGCCGGAAGCGTCGGTGGCCAGTACGGCCGCCAGCCGCTCCTCCAGCGCCTTTTGCGCCGCGTCGTCGTCGTGCGAGCCGACCACGGCGTCGTCGATCGCCTGCAACACGGCACGCTCTTGGCCCCAGTCGTACGTCTTCAGTGCCTCGAAGGCTTTGTCGACGGCTTCGTCGGCGGTGGCCGGAAGCGCCACGCCAAGCAGCAAGGCCGCGATCAGACCGACGCAAAGGCTCGTTCTGTTAGACATCTCGTTCTCCTTTTCTCACGGTAGTACGGTAGTGTGGATCTTGAAAAATCGTGTTTCGAAAGTCAAACATAGCCGCCAGGTTCACAGCCGCCAAGGCGCACGCATCGGCCGCCAGGTCATCCGGTTGGCCTCCTCGTCGCCGGGGAACTCTTCTTTGACCGGGTCCCACCGCAGCGGCCGCTTCAGTTCGTAAGCAATGTTGCCCAGGTGGCAAACGGTGGCCACGCGATGGGCAGTTTCCACGTCGCGGAACGGCCTCTCGCGGGTCTTTACGCAGTAGAGGAAATCGCCCGGCAGGCCGCCGGTGCCTTGGTAGTCGCGGTTGAGCGCTTCCTCCGACGGCTTCCAGGTCAAGCCCGGCACGTTGCCTTCGGCCGCTTCGTAGCGGATGTTACCGCCGCCGCCGTGGTACATCAACACGCCGCACTCGAAACGGTAGGTGAGCAGTTCGTGCTCGTCGTCGGGCGGGGTGATCTCGACCGGGCCGGTGTGGTCGAGACCCAGGGCGAACATGGCCCCGCCGAATTTGTGGCCGCCCCAGTCGGTCATCATGCCGCCGGAGTAGTCGTACCAACTGCGGAACCCCTTGCCGCTGAGCCCGTACGCCCGGCCGCAGCGGAAGGAATTATACGGAGCCCAGGGGGCCGGGCCGAGCCAGAGGTCCCAATCGATATCATCCGGCACCGGTTCGCCGGGCAGGTTGCACTGCATCGGCGGTCCGCCCACGTTGACGTAGCACTTGTGGATCTGGCCCAGTTCGCCTTTTTGCACTTGCCGGGCGCCTCCGCCGTAGTCGCCCAGTACGCGCTGGCTGCCGCTGGAAAAGACGCGGCCGTAACGCCGAGCCGCCTCGACCATGGCCCGGCCTTCTTTGATCGTCAGCGAAAGCGGCTTCTCGCAGAAGACGTCTTTGCCGCTGCGGCAGGCCGCGATGCTGGTCAGGGCGTGCCAGTGGTCGGGTGTGCCGTTGACGATCGCGTCGATGTCGCCGCGTGCGATCAGGTCGCGGAAGTCGTTGTAGGCGGCACAGTCCTGGTTGCCGTAGCGGGCGTCGACCCTCGCCTTGATGCCCTCACGCTGGCCCTTGCGGACGTCGCAAACGGCCAGAACTTGGACTTCCTCGTGTCCCATGAAGGCACCCAGATCGCCGCTGCCACGTCCGCCCATGCCGATGCCGCCGATGGTAATCCGCTCGCTGGCCGCCGGCCGCCCCTCGCCGCCGAGCGCATTGGAGGTGATCACGTACGGCGCCGCAATAGCCACGCCCGCGCCTTGCAGGAAGGCGCGTCGGGTCAGCGGTACGTTGGTCATTGTTGGGGTCTCCGGTTGTAAGGTGCTATTGGTGGTGAAGGGGTCATCTCGACAGGATTGCAGCGTGATTTCTTGACGGGATTACAGGATTAACGGGACGTATTCTTCTTCTCTCGACAGGATTGCAGGATGGACGGGATGAAGTCACTTTGGTCATGCACGAGGTGTCTTTGTGTGGTTTCTCTTGTTTCATACTCGGCTATCGTTCCGCGCCTGGCAAGTTTGAGGGAATTCTCCATTCCTTGGCAGCCGCCTGAAACCTCTCACGTCCTCATTCTCCCGTCCACGGACAGCAACAAATCCAGTCAATCCTGTAATCCTGTCCGTATTGATCCGTTGATCTCGTCCAGCCCGACCCGTTTCAAGCCGGGATAGCAGGGTGAACGGGACTGACTATTCAGGGTGGTCGGCGTGTGTTCTCTCCAAGTTCCTCACCTTGCGTTTGACTTCTACCTTGTGCTCACCGAAGTTGATCAACAGCCCCACGTCGATCCCCGTCGCCACGAGGTAATTGACGAGTTGGACTTCGTGTATCTTCGCAAGGTTGCGAACGGATTTCAACTCCACGATCACGGCGTCGTCGACGACGATATCGGCGACGAAATCGCCCACGGCCTCATTTTCGTAACAAACCGCGATCGGCTTCTGGGCTTCGGCCTTCAAGTCGGCCTTGCGAAGCTCGATCAACATGCACTTCTCGTATACGGATTCGAGAAACCCGAATCCCATCGTGTTGTAGACCCGATAGGCACATCCGATGATCTTCTCGGTGATCTCTTGATTCTTCACTCGGACCTCGTCAGGGTCGATGGCTGGGAGGTCATTGACGCGATAAACAGGAGTTGTCTGACAGGATTACGGGATTGACAGGACCAAGGGGCTTAACTGACAACATAACAGGACAAACAGGATGAGTAAGGGGAATGCCCCGAACTTGACTCCGAATCCGAATCTCGTTGTCGCCAGGAACACAACCCATTTCAAGTCACTTCTTTCCCGCCATCTTCCAAACAGCAGTCTTCTCTATCGTGTCATCCCGTAAATCCTGTAATCCCGTCAAAGCCTCCAAGGCGCCCGATACGCCCGGGTCAGCCGCCGCGAAGCTTCCTCGTCGCCCACGATCTCCTCGGCCACCGGGTCCCAGGTAATCGTCCGCTGGCTGCGGATGGCGATGTCGGAAATGTGGCTGATGATGTCGCTACGTACGGCGTCGTCGATGTTGCTCACCGCATCGTGGCCCTCGCGGATCGACTGCAGGAAGTTGCCGCCGTGGTTGCCGCTTACCGGCAGGTGGACGTCGTCCGGGCGGAGCTTGATCTCCAAGAGCGAGGGCGGGTCGGCCTTGATGCCGCCGCGGGAGATGCCGATCCAGCCTTCGGTGCCGGTAAACTGGGTGTAGTTTCCGCCGGGAATGAACTTCATCTTCACGCCGTTCTCGAAGCGGAAGTCGACGTCCCATTTCATCACCACGCTGTTGCGGCCGGTCGGTGGAATCGTGGCCGAGCCTTCCACTTCCCAGAGGCCGGTCTTGTGGGTGTCGTAGCCCCATTGGAGGATATCCAGCGGATGGGCACCCCAGCCGGCGATGAAGCCGATCGCATATTCGTAGTCGTGCCACCAGGCCCCGCCACCGCTGGCTTGGCCGCAATACGGCCGCCACGGCGCTGGGCCGAGCCACATGTCATAGTCCAGCCCCTCGGGCACCGGCTGCACGGCTCGCGATCCGCCCGGGGCGCTGTCCGGGGCAACCACCAACAGCTCCTTCACTTCCCCGATATACCCGCTACGGACCAGTTCGCAGCCGTAGCGGCAATGGGCGCTGGAACGCTGTTGGGTGCCGTATTGGAAGGTGCGGTCGTAGCGGCGGATCACGTCGCGGCAGACCTGGTCTTCGCGAATGCAGATGCCCAGCGGCTTTTCGCAGTAGACGTGCTTGCCCGCCCGGGCGGCGGCCACGGTATGGTGTACGTGCCAGCAGTCGGTCGAGCCGACGCAGACGCCGTCGAGATCGGTCCGCTGGAGCATCTCGCGGAAATCGGCGTAGGCGGTGCACTTGGCCCGCTGCGCCCAATTGTCGCGGCGGGGCTTCCAGGCGTCGCTCACCGCCACCGGCTGGCCGCCGGCACCAATCAGCCCTCCGAAAACGCCGCTGCCGCGTCCGCCGCAACCGATCAGCCCGATGGTTACGCGTTCGCTGGCCGCCGGCGCGTCCTCGGCGCCGAGTGCGCGGCCGGGAATCAGGTGCGGGGCAGCTATCAGGGCGCCCGCTGCGCCGGCAGTACGCTGTAGGAACCTGCGGCGGGTCGTCGTGTGCCGTTGGGCCATTGTGAGGTTCTCCTATTGCTTTGTTGGGGTTAAGCACATCACTCGATTGTTCCGTTGTACTACAGTGCCCACGGCTCGCGCATCGTGCGGGCCAGCTTGCGGTCGGCCATCGGATCGCCGATGAACCGTTCGGCCTGCGGGTCGTACTTCAACGTGCGGCCAAGTTCCTGGCAGATGTTGGCCACCTGGCAGGTGGCGTTGGCCCGGTGGGCCCCTTCGGCCGGAGCGATCGGCCGTCGGCGGCTCTTCACGCAGTCGATGAAGTTCCGCACGTGGTTCGACTGCGGATAGCCCTTGCCGAACTTACGGTCGGCCAACAGCGACTTCGGCTCGGCCTCCATGTTGCCGTCGTCGTCGACGTAGATCATCCCGTTGGTGCCCATGAACCGCACGTGCAGCGGCCACTTGCCTTCCTCGAAGACCAGCTTCGCCCCGTTGGCGTAATGGGCCACCACGGTGCCCTCGGCCAACTCGAACTCGACCGGGTTGGTGTCGTCGGCGCTGTTGGCCCATTGACAGAGATCGACCGTGTGGCTGCCCCATTCGGTGATCATGCCGCCGGAGAAGTCGAGGTTCGCCATCCAGAACGGCCGGGTAAGATACGTTTTGTTGTATGGCCGCCAGGCCGCCGGACCCAGCCACATGTCCCAGTCGAGTTCTTCCTTCGGCGGTTCCGGTTCGGCGGGCAACGTGGCGTAGGGATGATACTTGAACCACTCCGGCGGGGCCTTTTCGGCATAGAGCGTCTTGATCTCGCCCAGCTTGCCGCTTTGGGCCAGTTCGACGGCGTAGGCAAACCGCGGCACACTGCGGCGCTGTGTGCCGCACTGGAACACCACCCCGTAACGCTCCATCGCGTCGCACAACGCCCGGCCTTCGGTCACGGCCACCGACATCGGCTTCTCGCAATACATGTCCTTGCCGGCCTTGGCCGCCAGGATCGCCGCGGTGGTGTGCCAGTTGTCGCCGGTGGCGATCAACACGGCGTCGATGTCGTCCCGGGCCAACAGGTCGCGCAGGTCGCGATAGGTCGCACAGTCCTGGTTGCCGTATCGCCGGTCGATGGTCCCCTTGCCCCCTTTGCGCTTGTCGGCCTTCACGTCGCAAACGGCGATCATCTGCACGTCGGGCAGCGCCATCAACGAGCCCATATCGCTGTTGCCGCGTCCGCCCAATCCGATGGTTCCCATGGTGATCCGCTCGCTGGCCGCGGGCCGTCCTTCGGCGCCCAAGGCGGCGGAAGTGATTACGTACGGGGCAGCCAACGCGGCCCCGGCGCCACGCAGGAAACCGCGGCGGGAAAGACGTCTATGGGTCATCGGGTTGTCTCCATTGGTTCGTGTTATCTTGCGTGGGGAGATCACGCAATTCTATCATATCGGCTCGAGCGACGCACATTCGGGTCGAGTGTTGTGTCCAGATCAAGAATGGGGGTGCCACTGCTGGCTTGTCCAGCAGTGCCTTGAAGTGTCCAGAGACGCTGCACTGCTGGACAAGCAAGCAGTGGCACCCGCGAGATTCTCGCGAGATATTTCTCACCCTTCTGTTGCCACTCTTCTCAAATCCTCCACGGCGTTCGCATTGCCCGGAAGCACAATCGGTTGGCTTCCTCGTCGCCGATGAACTCTTCCTTGGCCGGATCCCACTTCAACGCCCGACGAGTCCAATGGGCTATGCAGCCGAGGTGCGAAACGGTCGTCGAACGGCAGCCGACCGCCACGTCACAGGCCGGCACGTCGCGCGACTTGATGCAGTTGAGCCAGTTCTGATGATGATTGGCCACCGGATGCCACGGCCCACCGTCCGGCGCGGGGCCTTCGACGATCGACGCCGGATGGCTTTGCAGGTAACCGCCGCGGCCGACGTGGATCCAACCTTCGTCGCCGACGTACAACGCCCCGAAGTTCTGTAATCGTGTGCTGACGTTCCAGCCTTCCGGCACGAGATGCTGTTGGGGGTCGAGATGCCAGGGCACCACTTGCAGCAGCACGTCGCCCGGATACTTGTACGTCAGCGAAGGCACGTCGCCCGTTTCCGGCGGGATCACCTCGACCGGGCCGCTCTGGTCCATCCCCAGGGCCCACTGCACGATGTCGACGGCGTGTACCGCGTTGCTGGTCAGGTTGCCACCGCCGAAGTCGCGGCAGAAATGCCACGGCACCACGTGTGGCGGCTTTCCGTAGATGTGGAACCGGCCGTTGAACTCCCGCCACGGGGCCGGGCCGAGCCAGAGATCCCAGTCGAGTCCCTCCGGCACCGGTTGGGCGGGCAGGCTCACGTCGGTACACGTGCCGGGGAAGGCCACGTAGACGATCTTCACCTTGCCGATCCGGCCGGCTTGCACGAGCCCGGCCGCCTTGATGAACTCCGGCGTCGACCGCTGTTGCAAACCGATCTGTCCCACGCGAGCGTAGCGCCGGGCCGCGTCGGCCATCGCCCGGGCCTCGCGGATCGTTTTGGAGATCGGCTTCTCCGTATAAAAGTCCTTGCCCGCCTTGGCCGCCATCACCGTGGCCAGGCCGTGCCAGTTGTCGCCGGTGGCGATGGTCACCGCGTCGATATCGTCGCGCCCCAGCAGGTCGCGAAGATCGTTGTAGGCCTCACAGCCGCGGAACTTCCCGTCAGGCTCGCTGGCCGCATAAGTCTGTTCGACCGTCTTCTTGGCGTCTTCCCGCCGCCATCGGTCGACGTCGCAGACGGCCACCACCTGGGCCTCCGGGCATCCCAGGCAGATGCGCACGTGCCCCCGGCCCATCATCCCCACGCCGATCGAGCCGATCGCAATCCGCTCGCTCGGCGCCGGCCGCCCTTCGCCACCCAACGCGCTGGAAGCCACCATATACGGCACCGCCACCGTAGCAGGTATCCCCCGAAGAAAGGCACGTCGCGATATCGATAGGTCCGTCATCGACTTCTCCTGGTGTATGAGTTGACTGTCAATCAATGCGTGCTCCACTTCGCTCATACCCACACAAGCGTGGGCATGGCACCCATTACTCACTCCGTTTCACCCC
>CAYYNP010000360.1:0-9481 GCA_964472545.1 uncultured Planctomycetaceae bacterium
GTGAAACGCACCGTAACCCGCGATGTCGGTGCGTTTCACGCACCCTACGCCTACCCCGACGCCCTGGCAATCGCACTCTCCAGCGCCCGGGCGACCGTTCGCAGGGCTTTTATGCGGGCGTGCAACTTGCAGTTGGCTTCGAGGATCGTCCAGGGGGCGTAGGTCGTGCTGGTCCGCTGGAGCATGTCGACCACGGCCGTTTCGTACTGTTTCCACTTGTCGCGGTTGCGCCAGTCCTCGTCGGTGATCTTCCACTGCTTGTTGGCGTCCTGTTGCCGGGCCTCGAAGCGGCGGAGTTGCTCCTCGCGGTCGATTTGCAGCCAGAACTTGACGATCACCGTGCCGAACTCGGCGAGTTGCCGCTCGAACTCGTTGATCTCGCGAAAGGCCCGCTTCCACTCGCCTTCGCCACAGAACCCTTCGACCCGCTCGACCAACACGCGGCCGTACCACGAGCGGTCGAAGATCGTGATGTGGCCCGCCTTGGGCACCTCGCGCCAGAATCGCCATAGGTAATGATGGGCCTTCTCTTCCGCACTCGGGGCCGCCACCGGCACCACCTCATAGCCACGGGGATCGAGCCCTCGCGTGAGCCGCTTGATGTTGCCGCCCTTGCCGCCGGCGTCGGAACCTTCGTAGACGATCAGCGCCGGGATGCGGGCCACGTACAGATCGTGTTCCAACCGGAAGAGCCGATCCTGTAGCTCGTCCAACTGCTTTTCGTACACGTCCCGCTCGAGCGATTGGCTCAAGTCGACCCGATCGAGGATCGTCTGGTCACCGGTGGGCGACTCGGCCGGCTCGGGCATTGGCTCCGGCTTCACATTCGGCGCGGATGCTCGGCGGTCGAGTTCGTTCTGAATCGCTTGATTCACGGTCTCAAACACCTTCACCCGGGCGTAGCGGCCTTGGGTCGCCTCGACGACCGTCCACGGGGCGTTGGCCGTGCCGGTCCGCTCGAGCATCTCTTCGGTCGCTTCGAGCCAGTCGTCGTACTTGCGGTGGTGCTTCCATTCGGTCTTGCCGACCTTCCAGGCAGTGGCCGGGTCTTCTTCGAGCGACTTGAATCGCTTGCGTTGTTCCTTCTTGCCGATGTGCAGCCAGAACTTGACGATCACCACGCCGGAGTCGGCAAGCTGCCGCTCGAACTGCTCGATGTCTTCGTAGGCCTCACGCCATTCTCGTTTGGTTGCCAGGCCCTCGACCCGCTCGAAGAGCACGCGGCCGTACCACGAGCGGTCGAAGATGGCCAGCGTGCCCGCCGCCGGCAGGTCCTTCCAGAACCGCCACATCCACGGATGCAGCCGTTCGGCTTCGTCGGGTGCGCTGATCGGATGGACCTTGAAGCCGCGGGGATCGAGCACCTGCGTGAGCCGATTGATGATCGTGCCTTTGCCGGCGGCGTCCCAGCCCTCGAAGACGATCACCACCGGCACGCCCGCCGCCCGGGCCGCCCGCTGACAGGCCCCGAGTTGCGTTTCCAGTTCCTCAAAGACCTGCTTATAGACGGCCTTGGGGATTCGCTTTTTTAGATCGACGAGTTCCAGCATGACGGACGACCCCCGAGGTTGGCAGTTGCGTAGTTCCGATAGTATAGGTTTCTTGGCCGGCAAAACACCCGGCGATTGGTGGCTTGACTCCCCCAGAGGAGCGGTATAGAATGGCGTGTTATCCGGTTCGGATTGCCGCCTGGTAGGGTGTGTGCAACGCACCGCAGTACGGGCCAAACACGCAGACACGGAGGTATGTCATGCGTAGCAGCGTTCTGTTGACGTTTTGGATCGTCCTCTTGACGGGCTTGATTGTCGGGGCAGCCGCGGACATTCGGGCGGGCGACGACGACATCGGCACGGACGGCCTGCAACGGCTGGACCTCTCCTATCTGCCCTCGGACGTCTATGCCGTGTTTATCACGCATCCCCAGCGGATCGGCAGCGTGCCGATGATGATGCCCGTGGTCCAATTCCATCGAGACATGGAGCCAGAGGTAGAGATAGACGATGTGCTGATTTCGGCGTTCGGTGTCGAGTTCAAGTCCGGCGAGCACCCGAACGAGACGGCCCAGCAGATTCTCGCGGTCAGTCCGTCTCCCGATGGCACGGACGGCCTGCTCGATCTTCCCGGCATACTCGTGGGGATCTTCCGATTCGCAGAGCCAATCGATGGTAGAAAGGTGATAGAGGAACTCTCGGAGGAGAAGTGGGAGGAGGTGCGTCACGACGGCCATCGCTACTACCGCGAGTCGGACGAAGCCTTCTACATGCCCGACCAACGGACGATAGTCTACTCGGAGGAGGAGTCCCTGCTTCGTAAGATCCTCTCCCAGGCCAAGTCGTCGAAGCCGGCGTCCGGCCCGTTGTTGGACCGGCTTCGCTACGTCGACGCCCGTAACGACATGATCGGCGCTGTGATGCTAGAACCGGCGCGGGATAGCTTCGCGGAGACGGCCGAGGAGATTCAGGAGGAACTACTTCCAAGCTTGGCCGCGCTGCCTACGATACCGGACTACCTCGAGGCGGCCGTGGTGACGGTCAGTTTCACCGACCGTACGATCGTCAAACTGACACTCGACGGCAAGGATCCCGAATCGGCCGCGGAGGTCCTTGCATTGACCAACGGGGGCCTCGACGCGTTGCGGAAGCTCTATGACGAGCATCGCAAGGAGATCCTCGACGACGCGCCCGAAGTGCTCGCCAAGCCGCTGGGCCAGTTGATTGAGCAGTCTCTCGCCGGCTTCGGTGCCAAGCTGCAGGGAAAGCAGGTCGTGCTCAGCATCCGCCGGCCGGCCGCGCTGGAAGCATTCGTTGCCAGTTTCACGGAGTTAGCCAAGTCCGAGCAGTAGGGTGCGTGCAACGCACCACGAACGAGCGAAATGTGGTTCCGGTGCGTTGCACGCACCCTACATTCAAGAGCGAGATGTACCATGCGCAACCACACTTCTACGGCGTACTGGACGATCTTCCTCGCCGGCATGTTCGTCTGCATGGCCACAACCGCCCGGGCGGGAGAGGACGACGGGGGCGGCCCGGGCAACCGGCAATTGCTGGACGTCTCCTACTTGCCCTCGGACATCTTCGCCGTGTGGATCACCCATCCACAACGGATCGCCAAAACGCCGGTGATCGCCCCGTTGGCCAAACTCGAGCGCGACGCGCTACGAGGGCAGCTAGCACCGCTTTGGGGAATCGATTTCAAGTTGGCCGGCCGCCGCATCGAAACGGTTCAGCAGATCTTCGCGATCAGCACGCCCAAATACGACGTCGACGGTTTGCCCCGCCCGGGGACGTTCATTTACCGATTCGCCGAGCCGGTCGACGGCAAAAAACTGATGGAGGAAACCCGCGAGAGGGCGTTTGAGGAGGCGGATTATCGCGGCCGGCGTTACTATCGGTGCGAGTACAAGGCAGTCACGTACATCATACCCGACGCCTTTTTCCAACCCGACCCGCGAACGATCGTCTTCTCCAACGAGCCGCAGCTTCGCAAGATCCTCTTCGAGGCCGCAAAGCCGAAACCCGTCTCGAGCCCGTTGTTGGATCGGCTGCGGAAGGTCGACGCCCGCAGCGACATGATCGGCGCCGTGTTGCTCGAGCCGGCGTGGGAGTTCATCGAGTTTTTCGTCGACGACGCGAAACGAGGGCTGCCGCGCGGCGCGGCAGCGTGGGCGAGCATCCCAAAGCAACTCGACACGGCCGTGATGACGATCAGCCTGACCGGTTCTGCGGTGGTCGAAATGAGGCTTGACGCCAAGAACCGAGAAGCGGCCGAGAAGGTGCTCGACCTGGCCACGCTGGGCCGCGACGGGCTGCGGGATTACCTCAAGGCCAACCGCAAGCAGATGATCGAAAACTCGCGCATGCCGCTGGACGAACCGGCTATCGACCTGGTCGATCAAATGCTGGCCAGCCTCAGCGCCAAGGTTCAAGACAACCAAGTCGTCGTCAGCATCCGCCGCCCGGCCGTGTTGGAGGCCTTTATCGCCGGCGCCGCGGAGTCGATCAAGTCTGAACAAGAGAGCCGTAGGGTGCGTGAAACGCACCGGAATTGACGGGTAAGCCGGTTTCTGACAAACCGGGTTTTTTGTGCGTTGCACGCACCCTACAAGACAAGAGGTGTATCATGCGTACGAGCACGTTGACGGAATTCGGGATGGCTCTGCTGACCGGCCTGATCGCCTGCACGGCGGCGCCGGCTCGCGCGGGCGACGACGACGTGGGCACGGTCGACAGCCTGCAACTCTTGGACCTGAGCTATCTGCCGTCGGACGTCTTTGCCGTGTGGATCACCCATCCGCAGCGGATCGCGGCCACGCCGACGACGGCTCCGCTGGCGAAGCTCGACCGTGACGCCGTCGACGAGGTGCTCACGCCGCTGTTCGGTATCGAACCGAAAACCGGCGGGCCGCCGGTCGAGACGGTCCAACAGATCTTCGCCGTCAGCCCGCTCGGCGAGGGCGAAGAACACGGACACTTCCCCTTCCTGCCCACGCTGATCCTGCGATTCGCCGAGCCGATCGACGGCGAGAAAATGACCGAGCAAACGTGGGCGACGAACTACCAGGCGATGCGTCACGCCGGAGAACAATACTATCGCGACGGGTCGGACGACGCCTTCTACATGCCCGACGATCGGACGGTAGTCTACTCGGGCGAAATGCAGCTTCGGCGGATCATCACCCAGGCCAAGACGGGCAAACCGGCATCGGGGCCGCTGCTGGATCGGCTCCGCTACGTCGACGCCCGCAACCACATGATCGGGGCCGTGCAATTCGAGCCGGCACGGGAGTTGATCGAGGAGGTGGCCGACGACATCAAAGACGAGTTGCCCAAGGACTGGAACTCCGTGGTCACGATCCCGGATTATCTCGACACGGCCGTGGTCACCATCAGCTTGACCGATCGCACCACGCTCGAACTCGCGCTGGACGGCAAAGACCGCGAATCGGCCGCGGAGGTGCTCGGGCTGGTCAACCGGGGCTACGACGGCCTGCGGAAGCTCTACGACGTGTATCGCGAGGAGATCTTCGAGGACGCGCCGAAAATGCTGGCCAAGCCGTTTGCCGATCTGATCGAACAGCTCTTCGGCGGCTTCGTCGCCAAGCAACAGGGCAAGCAGGTTCTGCTGAGCATGCGCCGCCCGGCCGTGCTGGACGTCTTCGTGGCCAGTATGGCGGAATACGTCAAGTCCGAGGAGTGAGTGTTCCCGCTACAGGAATACCCTCGACGGCAAGGGTCGTGTTTACTTGCGGGGCGGAAACCGGTATTCTCATTGAAGCCATGTTCCTAACCGTACTCTCATTGTTGAGGAGGAGACTCTGATGAAGCGATTTGGCCTGCTGCTGATGCTGGTAAGCATCTGCCTGGTCGTCGGGTGTTCGGGTTCGACAACGACCACGACCACGACGACCACGACGACGACGAGCCCGACGGCCGATCCGGCAACGACCCCCACAACGGCCGTAACAACACCGCCTCCAGGACCGGTCGAGCCGCCAGTGGTGCCGCCGGTGGATCCCACGCCGCCGCCGCCGGATCCGTTCGACAACCCGCCGGACCCCGTCGATCCGCTGCCGCCGGATGTTCCGCCGATCCCCCCGCCGACGATCCCGGGCGATCCCACGCCGCCAGGCCCGATCGATCCCACGCCGCCGGGCCCGATCGATCCCACACCGCCGGGCCCGATCGATCCCACGCCACCCGCACCGATACTCCCCCCTCCTGCGAAGGGACCGTTGACGCCGCCCGCGCCGCCGGCCATCCCCGATCCGATGTAGTAGGCGCCCTTCGGCCGGCCTGATTTCCACGGGCGAATTACCACCGGTAGATTCCGGCTGGCAGGTTTTCTGGGCCTGTAGATACGGGGAAAGGAGTCGTTGCGACTCCTTTCCCCTTTTTTCCGCGCCCTTCGGCCAAAGGCTCTGCCGATCGACAGGCTCCGCCGGGGGTGATAGCGTCGTCCAGCATCGTCCGGCCTGTTCGATGGCTCATCGGTGCGATGCGCCGGGACCTTCCCCACAAGCCAAAGGCCCGATCGCCATGCCCCGCCGTATTCTTGCGCTATTCGCCTTCGCCGCCGCGACGGCCGCCCCATTCATCTTGCCCTCCGCCGTCGGCGCGGCCGAGCGGCCGAACATCATCTACATCATGGCCGACGACAACTAACAAGAACTCCCATAGATGTGTCCGAAACACGAAGAAAAGCCGGAAAACAGGGGGCTTCGCCTCGTTCTCAAATCACCGACAACCACGCCGAATTCGCGGGAATTCAGGACTATTAGCTACACTTTGCTACACTCTGCCGGTGAGGTGCCCTACGCGTGGCGGACACTTGGGGGTTGGAGATCAGGCTGCTTGTTGAGTCATGGTTTGGAGGTGTTGTTGTTCGTAGGCCACGGGGCTGATGTATCCCAGCGCGGCGTGGCGTCGGTTGCGATTGTAGAACAGTTCGATGTACTTGGAGACGTGTACGGGCCCATCGGATCTCACCTCCCGAGCGAGACGGAGGTATGCACTGCCACGAAGAGCGGTATAATCGGTCGTCTGCCTGGCACCCGAAGGCCGGGAGACGGGCGGCTCTTTGACAAATTGGAGCCATGAGCTGTTGAGTTGACTGCCGTCGCGCAGGACCACGGCAAGTGTCCCAGGACGGGTGTGCTACGCGGCACACCGTAGCTTGATGATGGGCAGATGCGCTTGCTCGGCATGGAAGGTCACGTCCAGGTTGATCCGAACGCCTCGTTTCCCTCTGACGGGTACTCGCGGGGCGGCGCACGGCGACCCGTTGGGCCAACCCGGACGAGGTTCGAATCGGGGATATCGGCAAGCAGGATGTCGTTTGTGCGATCCAAGAACTTCTGAATCGCCTGGGAAGTTGGCGGCTTCCGGAAGATCATGAATCCCATGGCACGGCGCGAGGCGTGGTCGACGATCAGAGCGAGCCACCAGCAGACGGGCCAGCGTTGAAAAAACGCGTTGGGCATCCACGATGTCCACAGCCCGCCGAAAAGGGAAACGGTTGTCAAATCCAGCTGACCTGCCCCAGACATGGTTGGGATAGTTGGCAATGACGCTTCGTTCTGGAGATTCTTCCTCCTCGCAACTGGCGTCCTTAGCGGCCGGTGTCGGTGTTGAAACCGGTTTGTCCTTCAAGATTCGCTCGATGGTCGTCTTGCCTGGTTCTACAGCATCACTTTCGCGGGACGGATTTCGGGTGTTTCGCCAGCCACGTTTTGCGGTGCGACTTGGTCGCCTGACGGTTGCGGGCCAGATGGTAGTCAAGCAACTCGGCGTCCTCCAAGGACAACTGCGGTCGAGGCAATGCAGAGCGGAGCAGACGCAACGCCATGTCCAGCGTCAGGTCGGGGGTGAATGTCGCTTCCTTTACGCGCAACCCCAAGCGGTGAACTGATATAGAAAGCAAGGCCGTCCTTGAGTAAACGGGTTTTGGGGAAAACAGAATCCGTTTGGCAAGGAGGCCTTGTGATGGGACATTGTACACGAAATTGGCGGTCGCTGAAGGTCAACTGTTTGCGAAGGCAGTTTGCCCAAGGGTCGGGACTGCCGTTCGGCGAGGTGCTCTCCGCGGAGTTGGTCGGGCGGGTCCTCGAAGAGGTGGGCATCGTGTTCCGCGACCGGATCTTCACCCCGCTGACGACCTTGTGGATCTTCCTCTCCCAAGTCGTCAGCCCCGATGGGTCCTGCCGCAATGCGGTCCTGCGGTTGGTGGCCTTTCGGGCCAGTCGCGGAGGGCCAGTCGCGGAGGGCCAGTCGCGGAGGGCCAGTCGCGGAGAGAGGCCTTGCGCTGCTAGCACCGGCAGCTACTGCAAGGCCCGCAAGCGGCTGCCCGAGAAGGTCCTTTCGCGGCTGACGCAAGAGACGGCCGACCGGATGGCGAAGGAAGTCCCCGAGCATTGGCGGTGGCACGGACGCGAGGTGAAGGTCGTCGACGGCACGACCCTTTCCATGCCCGACACGCCGGCCAATCAGCGGGCCTTCCCACAACCGAGAAGCCAGAAGCCGGGCTGGGGCTTCCCCTTGGTCCGCCTGGTGGTGTGCCGGTGTGCCTCTTCTCCTTGACAACGGGTGTGGCGCTGGACGCCGCTTTCGGGCGGTGCCGCGGCAGGCGAACGGGCGAACTGAGCTTGTTCCGAAAGTTGCGCTGGCGATTGCAGCCGGGCGACGTGCTGCTCGGAGATCGCTACTTCTGTGCCTACTTCGACATCGCCTATTGGCTTCGTGCCGGCGTCGATTTCGTCGGCCGCGTGCATCAGTCGCGGACGGTCGACTTCCGCCAGGGAAAGCGTTTGAGCAAGTGCGAGCGATTGGTCGAGTGGACCAAGCCGAAGCAGCGGCCGCGTTGGCTGTCGAAGCAGGCCTACCGCCGCATGCCCAAGACGCTCGCCTTGCGTTTGATCCGTGTCGACGTTGAGCCGTTGGGATTTCGCACGCAGCGGATCGTCGTGGCCACCACGCTGCTGGACCGAGGACTCTGTTCGGCCGCCGACGTGGCGACCCTGTATCGGGCCCGCTGGTGTGCGGAGGTCTACCAACCACACTGCGACCCAAGCGCGGTCTTGTATCACGTTGCCGCTTGAGATTAAGGTGTCGGCAGACGCGTTGCTTCAGCTAGCTTGCTGGTGTGACGGCCGGGCGGCTGCCAGCAATGCTCTCACCGACAAGCACGAGCAAGGAGGCTCCTTATGGCCCCACAAGTCCCCCCCGCACGCACCGATCGGTTACGTTCGCACGGTGGCCGGCGACTTTGTGATCGATCCGGACGAACAAGTGCAGGCGGTAGTGCGATTGATCTTCGAGCAGTTCGGCCGCCGCGGCAGTATCAGTGGGCTGCTGAAGTGGCTCGTCACGCATGGCGTGAAGATGCCGGTTCGGCCGCACTTCGGCGTCGATCGGGGCGAACTCCAGTGGCGCCGGCCGAACCGCGTTACCCTGCTGAATATGCTGCATCATCCGATCTACGCCGGCGCGTATCGTTGGGGACATCGCGAAGTCGATCCTCGCAAAAAGGTGCCCGGCAAGCCGACCACCGGACGTACATTCAACGCGCACGACAAGTGTCGCGTGTTGATTCGCGATCGCTTTCCCGCATACATCACGTGGGAGGAATTCGAGAAAAACCAACGGAAACTGGCCGAAAACAGCTCCTTAGGCAAGGCACTCTCCGCGCCACGACATGGCCCCAGCGTGTTGGCCGGCCTCTTGGTCTGCGGCCGTTGCGGCCACCGCATGCTCGTTGGCTATGCCAATACGACCGCCCAGAAGACGTTACGATACAGTTGCCAACGCGATGCGATCGACTATGGTCAACCCGTTTGCCAAAGTCTCTCGGGCGCCGTGCTGGAATCGTTCGTCGTCGAACGGTTGCTGCAAGCCGTATCCCCCGCATCGCTGGAGTTGAGCCTCGCCGCGGCGGAAGATCGTCAAGTGATCGCTCGACTGCTGCTGGAGCAAGTCACGGTGACCGT
>CAYYNP010000361.1:0-5261 GCA_964472545.1 uncultured Planctomycetaceae bacterium
CCCAATTCCCGACACAAAAGCTTGCTTTTACCTCTTGCCAGACATACCATGAGGGGAATTGATCGCGGCGGTGTGGCCGCGAGACCTTCGGCAGGAGAATCTCGCTTGGTGCAAAGGAGACGTACTCTGATGAAGACTCTACTTTCGGTATCTGCCGCACTCGCGCTGGCGTTGGTCGCCGGGTCGTGTGCGGGCGGCGAACCGTCGCCTGACGGCTTGAAAGTCGGCGACGGCGTCGGCGCGTTTCAGGTCGTCAAGGCCGGCGGCGTCGACGACGGCGTGGAGGCGGGCGCAAAGCTCTGCTACTTGTGAAAGCTCGGCGGAAGCCCCGTCGTGATGATCTTCACCCGCAAGATCGACGACGGCTTGGCCGGTCTGGTCAAGAAGCTCGACAAGGTGGTGGCCGACAACGAAGAAAAGAAGATGGCGGCCTTCGTCAATTTCCTCGGGGACGACCCCGACGCACTCGCCAAAGCGGCCGTCGAGTTCGGCCAGAAGAACGAACTCGCCAATACCGTGCTGGCCGTGCCGGTCGACAACGCCGACGGCCCGGGACGCTACGGCATCGCCTCGGAAACCTCCCTGGCGGTGTTTCTCTACCGCGGCAAGAAGGTTCAGGCTCGGCACCTGTTCGCCGACGGCGCTCTGAAGGAGGCCGACGTGGCCACCATCGTCGCAGATACCGATAAGATCCTCTCAGAGGAGGCGGACACGGAATAGGTTCCGTCCGAAGCTCGCTAATGTGATTCGGCCGCCGTCACCACGCGTGGCGGCGGCCGTTGTTCGTCTAGGGCTTGTCCGGAAACAACTTCGTCCGCTTCATGGTAGCCATCACACTCCGTGTGATGATTCGCCCGAAAAACTGCGAAGTTGTTTCCGGAAAGGCCCTTAGCAGCCGCCGGCACGGCGGACGGGGGACACGGGCGCGGCCGATGCCCCGGGGCTACTTCCACAACTCCCACCACTTCTTTCTCTTGGCCTGGTGGGGTGAAAGGGTCTTGGTCTGGATGGCCGGTGCCGTGGTGGGCGCTTCGTCAAATCCGGGATCGAAATCCTTATGCTGCACGATTAGGACCCCACCACAATAGCCGCAGAAGGCCGTGAACATCTGCATCGTACAGTCGGCAGGCGTGTCGGGAAAGACGACTCGCGACAGATCGGACGGCGCGTCGAATAGCTCCGACAGCCCGCACTTCTCACAGGGACGGATGACCCAGTCGGGACGCTCGGCGAGGTACTTGTCGGTGACCATCAGTCCGTGCTCGAAACCCTCGGGAGCGACGAACTTGATCTCGTCGTACTGGGAGACCGACTGAAGATGGTGCGGCTGATTCAGCACGGTACCACGGAAAACCGTATCGTCGCCACCGACAACACGGACCCAGATGATCTCCGCGCGACGATCCGACAGCCGCGGACCGCCGTCGTGAACGACCACCTGAAAATCGTCCGCCGCCTCCGGATGAAACCGGCCCTTGAGACGGGGATGATCTCGCCACCATCCCCAGGTCGATCCCGCCGCAGGCTGTGGGCTATAGAACTCGTCGACCCACGAGGGTCTGGCGGGCACGCCGAGCCGGTCGATTTCAGCGTCGTCGAGGACTCTCCACTCGCCCACGCTTTGCGGCTGCCGCACGGTAATCGTCGCTTCGCCCTGGAGCGAATCGCCGCGGACCAGACTACCCCTCGCTGAGAAACCGGCCTCGGCGTCGACGTACGTAAACCCCACAAATCCGCGCAGTTTGGGTGCGTCCAGGCGTATCCAGACGCCAACCTGCACGTGGCGTGACGTGGCTTCGCCGTCCGGCTGCTCGATTCCGCCGTGTTCCATCGCCCATTCCCCCGTCGCTAGCACGCGCGTCCTGAATCAGATCAACTCACCGATCAGATGCCTCGATTGTTGCGACGGGCACCCGGTCGTGTCAAGCAGTGAGCACGAATGGCTCCCGCGAGGAAATCGGCCAAAACGTGACGCGGCGTCCATCCTCCGCCGACGCGAATGCGGAAGAGCCCGTGCTACCGGCCGGCACGCGAAGCCTTCTCATCAAGCCCGGAAGTGCCGAAGCGGCGGGCGAGTTCGGCCTCGACGTCGGTCAACGAGAGGCCGCGATCGGCCAGCAAGACGAGAAGATGGTAGAGCAAGTCGGCTGCTTCGTGAACGACTTGGTGTTGTGTAGAATCGTCACGACACGCCTCGTGGGCAGCAGCCGCTTCGACCAGTTCGGCCGCCTCTTCGCGGATCTTGGCGCCGATCGCCTCCACGCCGCTGTCGAACAGTTGCGTCGTGTAGGAACCGGATGGCCGACGCCGCTTGCGATCGTCGATCACCGCCGCCAGTTGCGTGAGGATCGCTCGGGAATCGTCCATGACGGCCATCACTTAGCAGTTCGTTGAAAGAAGGAGAAACTGGGTGCCACTGCTGGCTTGCCCAGCAGTGTTCTTACGTTGGTTGCGACCCTGCACTGCTGGGCAAGCCAGCAGTGGCACCCGAATTCTTGAACTCATACTTCTTCAACGGGCTGCTACGTACCCCAATCCCTGGCATAGCGGAAGTCGCGGTCCATGGTGCGGTGCGAGAGCTTGGCGATCACCGGCATGCGGCGTTTGTAGTGGTTGCGGCGGATCATCGCGGCTACGCGGTCGACGAACTTCTCCTCGAACCCGGCACGGATCAACTCACTGCGGCGCCAGCGGCGGTCGACCATCAATACCAACATCCGGTCGACCTCGGCGTAGCTGAAGCCCAACTCGTCTTCGTCGGTCTGGCCGACCCAGAGATCGCCGGTGGGCGTCTTGCCCAGGATCGCCTCCGGCACGCCCAGGTGGGCCGCCAGTGGGTAAAGCTGCGTCTTGTAGAGATCGCCGATCGGGTTGACGGCCGAGGCCATGTCGCCGAACTGGGTGCCGTAGCCCAAGAGCAACTCGCTCTTGTTGCTGGTGCCGGCCACCAGGGCGTTAAACGCGGCGCTCTGATCGTAGAGCACCGTCATCCGCTCTCGGGCGCACTTGTTGGCCAGCCGCATCTGCGAGGCATCCGGAAATTGGGCGAAGTAGGCGTCGATGGCGTCGGAAATCGGCACCTCGACGGTCTGCACGCCCAACTGTTCGATCACCGCCCGGCTGTCGCGCCGCGTCTCCTCGCTCGAGGTCTTGTACGGCATGGTCACCGCCAGGGCGTTTTCCGGCCCGAGTGCTTTGGCGGCCAGGAAGGTGACCACACTCGAATCGATCCCGCCGGAAAGCCCCACCACGGCCCTTTTGAACCCGGCCCGGCCGATCTCGTTGCGGATGAACCGGCAGAGGATCGCCGCGACCAGTTCGGCGTTGATCGAAAGATCGAACTGCGAGTTTTCAGGCTGCGGTGTTCTAAGATTCATGGTGCGATTGTCCAAAACGTCGCCGCTTGATGCGGTTGAGTTCCTCGATCAACAACAGCAGTCTTTCGTCGCGGGCCAAGGGGGCGATCAGCCGCTGGCGCCGCAACTCGGCCGGATCGAACGTGGCCATGGTAAGCGACTCGTCGAGCATCGGGGCCTGGGCGAGCGGGCGGCCGTCGGGGCCCACCACCATGCTCCCGCCCCAGAAGCAGAGTCCGTCCTCGAAACCGACCCGATTGGCCACGATCACTACTGCGCCGAGGAGCTTAGAAAACGTGGCCGCGAGTTGCCGGTAGGTCTCGGCCGTGGCAATCTCCTCGGAGTCGACGCCCCGGGCGGGCGAGTTGGCCACGCAGATCAGTACGTCGACCTCTTCGGCCTGCATGATGGCAGCCGCCGAGAGGTGCCAGAAGTCCTCGCAGATGAGAATGCCCACGCGGCCGAAGCGGGCCGTGTCGAAGGCCTCGATCCGTCCGCCGGCGGCAAAGTGCCGCTGCTCGTCGAACAGCCCGTAGGTCGGCAGATAGACCTTGCGATGCACGTGCACGACCCGGCCGCCCTCGGCGTAGAGCGAGGCGTTGAAGAACCGATGCCGCGGCGACTCTTCGACCAGACCCACGACCAACGCACTGGCACCGGCCGCGTCGATCAATTGGCCGACCTCCGGGCCCGCCGGATCGAGCGCCACGTCGGGGACCATGTCGCGGAGGAAATAGCCGGTCAGCGAAAGCTCCGGGAAGACGATCAGATCGGCCTGCTGCCGCCGGGCAGCCTCGATTTGCTGAAGGTGCATTTCGCGGTTCCGCTCGCGATCTCCCAGCACGGGCGAGATCTGCGCCAACGCCACGCGCAGCCCGGCGCCGCCGTCGCGTTGAGCATCTTGTGGCTGGACCGAGGAGGTCATGGGCTGGGGGCGTCTCTGGTACCGAGGGAAACTACAGTTCGAGATTCTCCTTCAACACCGACCCGATGCCCATCAGCAAGTGGTCTCGGGTCGTCTCCGAGAACTCGGGATCGAACCAGAGGATTGCACCTTCCGGATCGAGCAGGTAGACCCGCGGTAGATCGGTGGTGGCCACCTGCGAGAAGAGGGCACGCTCGGCGTCCAACAACGTGGGAAGCGAGATTTCGGCCGCAGCCAACCGCTCGCCGGCGGCCTCGGTCGTATCGCCCACGTTGACGGTGACCACCGCCACGCCCTTCTCGGCCAGCGGCTTGGCGATCTTCTCGCCCAGGAACCAGAGGGCGTCCTCGGCGTCGGTCCGCTCGTAGGCGTCGTCGCTGTCTTTCCAGAAGAAGACCACCGTGAGTTTCTCGCCGAGCAGGCCGTGCAACTGCTGGGGCGTTCCTTCCACGTCGGCCAGTTCGATTTCGGGCATCACCTTGCCATCGCGATACCCTCGGCACTCCACCTCGGCCGCCTCGCTGAGGCTGACGGCCGGCATCGTGGGATACTGCGGAACCACCGGCGCGGGAGGGACCGGACCGGTCGTTTGCGCGGTGACCGTGGTAGCGGTCTGCGTCGACGACGCGTCGCCACCTCCGCTGCACCCCCAACACGGCAACAGCCCGGCCACGATCAACGTCATCCAAGATAACAAGCGATTCCGCATCGATTCGGCTCCTTTTCGCTCAGCCATGCAGGGTCCGGCGCACGCGCGCTACCACCGTTCCTGGTTCCCAAACTCCAGTTTGGGAACCAGAGGTGCAACCGGATTCTGAAAACCAGGGTGGGTGGGAGTGCCTAACCCTGGTGCGTTGCACGCACCCTACCACCGCCCAGAAGACCAGTGTCCCACCATTCGGCCGGTTCGTCAACGGGCCCATCTGTCAACGGGCCCATCTGTCAACGGGCCCATCTGTCAACGGGCCCATCTGTCAACG
>CAYYNP010000361.1:5361-9414 GCA_964472545.1 uncultured Planctomycetaceae bacterium
GGCCCATCCGTCAACGGCCACGCCGACCTCAACGGACCGGCTTGATCGCCAACTCGCGCAACTGCCGTGTGTCGACCTCGCCGGGTGCGCCGGTCATCAGGTCGGTTGCCCGTTGGGTCTTGGGAAAGGCGATCGCGTCGCGGATGCTCTCCAATCCACCGAAGAGCATCACGACCCGGTCGATTCCCAATGCGATCCCACCGTGCGGCGGGGCCCCATACTGCAGGGCATCCAGTAGGAATCCGAAGCGGTCGCGGGCGGTTTCCGGGTCGAGGCCCAGCAGATCGAACACCTGCCGCTGCACTTGCTGATCGTGAATTCGCACGGTGCCGCCGCCGGCCTCCGAGCCGTTGATCACCAGGTCGTACGCCTGGGCGCGGCAGGCGCCCGGGTCGTCGGCCAGAAGCTGAAGGTCCTGAGTCCTCGGGGCGGTGAACGGATGGTGCATGGCCGCCCAGCCGCCTTCCTCTTCGTCGGCGGCGAACATGGGGAACTCGACCACCCAGGAGAAGTTCATCTCGGCCGGATCGTACAGCTCGAGCTCGGCGCCCAGCCGCTTGCGGAGCCCGTACAGGGCCTTGCAGGTCACCTCGAACTGGTCGGCCACCAGCAGCAGCAGGTCGCCCGGCGCGGCGTCCATCCGCTCGGCGATCCTGCCCAGCAGTTCGTCGCTGAAGTTCTTGGCGATCGGCGAGGCCAGCTTGCCCTCGGCATTGACCTTAAACCACGCCAGCCCCTTGGCGCCGAAGTCCTCGACGACATAGGCGGTCAGTTCGTCGATCCCCTTGCGGCTGTAGCGGTCGGCGGCCCCTTTGGCGTTGATGCCGCGAACCCGGCCGCCGGCGTCGGCCGTGCCGCGGAACACGCGGAATTCGGCCTCTTTGGCCAGGTCGGTGATGTCGATCAGTTCCATGCCGAACCGCAGATCGGGCGCGTCGTGCCCAAAACGCTCCATCGACTCGTCGTAGGTCATCCGCGGCAGCGGCAGGTTCAACTCCAGGCCCAGCAACTCCTTGGCCATCCGCGCCATCAGCCCGTCGATCACGCCCATCACGTCGTCGGCGTCGACGAACGACATCTCGACGTCCAGTTGCGTGAACTCCGGCTGACGGTCTGCCCGGAGGTCCTCGTCGCGGAAACATCGCGCGATCTGCACGTAGCGGTCGTAGCCGGCGATCATCAGGATCTGCTTGTACAACTGCGGCGACTGCGGCAGGGCGTAGAACGTGCCCTGTTGCACCCGGCTGGGGACCAGGTAGTCGCGGGCGCCCTCGGGCGTGCTGCGCCCCAGCACGGGTGTTTCCACGTCGATGAAGTCGAGTTCGTCGAAGTAATCCCGCATCAGCTTGATGATCCGGTGCCGCAGCACGAGCGCCTGCTGCATCTCACCACGCCGCAAGTCGACGTAGCGGTGCTTCAGCCGCAAGTCCTCACCGGGCAACTCCTTGGCGCCCGGCTGGAACGGCGGCGTCAGGCTGGCGTTGAGCACTTCGAGCTTCTCGACGCGCAGCTCGATCTCGCCGGTATCGAGCTTCGGGTTCACCGTCCCTTCCGGGCGGTGCGCAATCTTGCCCGTGACCGCGATCACGAATTCCGAGCGCAACGATTTCGACCGTTCGAGGTTTTCCGGTCCTCCCTCGGGGCCAAACACCACCTGGGTCTTGCCGTACCGGTCCCGCAAGTCGACAAAAAGCACCCCGCTGTGGTCTCGATACGTGTCGAGCCAGCCGGCAAGCGTCACCTGCTGGCCGACGTGTTCGGCGCGAAGTTCACCGCAAGTATGCGTACGGAGCAAGTCTCATTCCCCCCGAAAGAGTAAGGGCATGGTGGATCACGCTACCATTAGTATTGGTCATTCTGGGCGCGGAATCCTTGATTGTAGACCGTTGTGGCGGCGGGGGGAAGGATCGCCCCAGGCGATTAGGCCCGGACGTTAGGTCTGGAGGTCGGCGCCCGCTTCGGCGATTTGCCCGGCGATACTGCCGGCGTCGGCCGTCTCGTCCATGGCCACAAATCGGCACTCGCTGAGGCTGCGAAACCAGGTACACTGCCGTTTGGCAAGCTGCCGGGTGTGCCGTTTGACCAATTCAACGGCCTGCGGCCGGTTGTGGCGGCCTTGGAGATGTTCGATCACCTCGCGATAACCCACGGCTTGGCGAGCGGTACGGCCCGGCGGTTGCGACAGCACGAACAGCCGGCGGACCTCGTCGACCAGTCCGGCGGCGAACATCGCGTCGACGCGGCGGTCGATCCGCTCGTTGAGCTTCTCCCGCGGCCAATCGAGGACGAAGACGCGACATGCCTCCGCCTCACGGCCAACGTCGAACTGCTGCTGCCACGTGCTGATCGGCGTGCCCGTCTTCTCGAAGACCTCCAGCGCCCGAATCAGCCGCCGGGTGTCGTTCGGGTGCAAACGCTCGGCCGCCGTCGGGTCGACCTTGGCCACGCGGCCGTGCAGCCAGCCGGGCTCGTGGGTCTGGGCCTCTTCCTTCAGCCCGCGCCGAAAGTCCCAGTCGGCCGGCGGCCCCTCGAAGATCCCCCTCAGCAGACCCTTCAGGTATAGCGGCGTGCCGCCGACCAGCAACACCTCGCGGCCGCGCGATCGAATGGCGTCGATCGCCCGATGTGCCGCCTCGACGTATTGCGCGAGACTGTACTCTTCGTGCGGCTCGATCACGTCGATCAGATGGTGCGGCACACCGCCTTGCTCTTCGGGCGATGGCTTGGCGGTACCGATGTCCATCCCGCAATACAGGGCCATCGAATCGAGCGAGACGATCTCCGCGTCGATCCGCCGCGCCAAAGGCACCGCCACACCCGTCTTGCCCGACGCCGTGGCACCCGTCAGAAACCAGTTCTCAGACACCATCGCCGCACCTCATCCCGGCATCACTCGTCACGAAGATACGGATTGGCCCCGTCGAGCGTGTAGGTGGGCAGGTAGTCGCTTTTGAGGTTGTGCGTGTGGACGTGCTGGCCGGGTTGGATGTCGCAGATGGCCGAGCCGATCGGGGCGCCGTATTTGATGACCTTCTCGCCGGCCGCAACGGCCGTCAGGGCCATTTTGTGGCCGGTCGCCACGCGGTCGACGGCCACGATCGAAACGTCGTCGATCGAAAACGTCTGGCCCGGCTCGATCGCCGCGGTGGCCACGGCCACGTTGTCTTCCGGAGAGATGCGCAGCAGTTTGGGGGTCGGGGGCATGGTCGGCATGTACTCCTTTGGCTGACTTTGGCTGGGCGGCGGTCGTCGCCACGAAAAACACGAGGAGGCACAATAAGGCTACATTCAACGCCCTAAACCTACGGGCCGCTCCGGCAAAAAGGTGTCTTACCCCTCGTGTGTCATTTCCCTTGACAACAGATCAATAAAATTACTCCGACAGTCTGTTATGGCAAAGGCATGAACCTCTCGTGGCCCATTCGCTGCCTACCGCTCCGTTTTGTGCATTCTCGCGCTTTTCGTGGCAGCTACGTCTTCCTCTAGGTCATCAGCTACCCCATCAGCCATAGCCCAATTCGCGCAACTCGTCTTCATCCAATCCGTGGTGATGGGCCAACTCGTGGAGGATCGTGATGCGGATCTCACGCCGCAGCCGTGCCGTGCGCACGCGGCCGTCGCGGCCACGGGCCGCTTCGACAATCCCCTCGCGATAGATTGTCGCTACGTCCGGCAGCGTGCCGCTGTGCTGGATGCTCCGCCGATCCAGCGAGATCCCCGTGTAAAGCCCACAGATCTCCCAGCGGTGTTGCACGTCCATCTCGGCCATCACGTCTGCCGAGGGATAGTCTTCCACATGCAGGGGGACCGACTCGATCAACTCGTGTACCAACGGAGGGAGCCGCTCGAGAACAAACTCCAATTCCTCGTCGAAGCGGCGTCGCGTATCGGGATCCAATCGAACTCCTCGCATGGCTCAGGGGCAGCAGTACAAACCGATCCCCACATCATATCGCGGCCGCGGCGCCGATGGCAACCCTCGCACTCAATCGGCAGGAGAACTGCAAAGTGTACGGGAGCCCGAAAAAGGGGACTGGCTCCGTCGACGATCGA
>CAYYNP010000362.1:0-9235 GCA_964472545.1 uncultured Planctomycetaceae bacterium
AGGAGATCGTCACCTACCCTCCACTTTGTGCCATTTGAGTTGAAACACTACAATGGCCGTCCATGTGTTCGATATTGGGCCGGACAATATCTTCCCTCGATGGATCGAGCAGTGGAAAAGAAACCCACCCAGCGTCGAGGGCTTCACTGAATGGGGGCCTCATTACAGTCCAGGCTGCACCATCCAGCACTTCTTCAAGAACGACCCGCTGCGGAGCCAGTTGTGGAAGATCTGGTGTCATGAACTGCGTCTTCAAGATCTGACCCATCACGAAGATAACGGCAAGCTGGTCAAGACCTCCGATGAGTTGCTCTACAGCGTCTTTGGTTCGAAGGAGGCCTTCCGTGAGGCGTGGGAGGGCTGGCTGGCCGAAGTCGAGTTGTCGACCGTTGCCGATCGTCAGTGGTACCGTAACGGAAACGCTTTGGGGATACGCCTGGGCAACGACGGGTACGCTTGCGCCACCTTCGCTTTGCCGCCGGGAGACAAGCCGGTCCGAAACGCCCTCGTGATGGACTACATGCCGCCCAAGCCGAGCCCTCTAATCGGTCCCGTCAAGCGGGGCGTGGACGAGCCGTCCGTCGGCTGTCTGATCGAGATCGACCGAGGGCACTCGGAGGAAGGGAGGCTGGGCCTTGGCCTGGGCGTGGACCCGGGTGCGGTCCAAAAGGATGCCAAAATACTCAAGATCCTGGTCGAGGGAGGGCGCCGTCTGGTATTCGACGGCGAATCGCTGAAGTTGGGCAGGCAATCGATCGATCTGCCGGCTGCCCTCGCCGAAGCCGAGAACTCGCGCCTGGGATTGACCGTTCGGATCGGCAGCAAGCAGGTCACCGCCGTGGTCCGAAACGAAGAAACGAGCTTTGAGGGCACGTTGCCCATCAATGATGCCACACACGAACTCGTGTTGTCCCAGGCCATCTGCCTGGTGGCGGAAAACGCGGCGCAGGGAGAGTTGACTCCCTACTTCGACGACGGGCGACCGGCTTATGAAGAGTATCTCAAGCCCGCGCCGGCCAACCGATGGCGAAACCCGGGCGATGCAGAATTCGGCTGGGTGACGAAGGCGTGCTGGCGGTTGGGCGACCAGGCACCGAAAGCCTTGGTTGAGTTGCGGGACCGGATGCACCGATCTGCGGATAAGGCGACCGACGTCCAGAACAACGCACTGGCGGATTTTCAGAAGGGGATGCCCGAGATGGCAGACTTGGTGGCGGCAGTTTCGTCGCCGAAGAAAGCCCAGGCTCTGGCCGACCTTTCCGGCTGCGGTCTTACGGCCACCTGGGCATCGGAATCGACGAACGACTCGGCGGCCATTGTGGCGGTCCTCGAGAATCCCGGGGCCAGTCCCATTCAGGCGAAGCTGACCTTCACGGTAGACGACCGCAAGGTCGTTCACATTGCCCAGGCCAAGCAAAGCGTGAGTGTGGCGCCGCACGGCGAGGCACGCATCAGGGAGGATTTCAAGAGGGTCTCCGACGACGTGATCGGGTTCACGGTCCACATTCGGGCCGACGTCACGTGGAACGGTCAGCCGTTGACCCTTAAAGAGAGAATTGCCGACAGGCCCTGGCCGCAACTGACCATGAACGTGGAGCCCCTTATCGAAGTGACGGGGGACACGGCGACGGTCAACACGGAGATCTATAGTGACGATAACTGGCCGGCGATCGGCAAGCTTGCCTACCACGTTACGCCGGAAGGCGCCGTCAAGAGCCCCAAGGCTGAAGTGAAGTTCGAGATTCCGGCTCACCAGCGCCGCGCGATCAAGCAATCCTTCACCCTGATCGACAAGACGAAACCGGTGACCGTCAGAGTCGTTGGAGATGTCCTTCTCGACGATGAAGAGATGCGCTTCACGCAAGAGGCGAAGCAAGAGAAGTAGGCAGCCGTTCACGGAGTGTGCGCGGCGGAAGCGAAACCTCCGTCGACTGGAGGCCGAGCACCCGGCCCCCGGGGGGTATCGTTCGCGCCCCATTCTCGCGGGCCGAACTGAGCCGCTTTGGTGTGGCGATGAAGTCACTTCATCCGCCGGGAGCCGGTTGCAGTCATACTACGAACGGACTGCCTTCAGATCGGCGATTGTACGCGGGCCGTTCGCTCGGCGGTTTTTCTTGTGACCGGGGCGTCAAGACGCTCAATAGACGTTGTGGGCTCATCGGCGCGTGAAGCCAAGCGGGGCCGACCGGGCGACGGTTCTTGTGGCGTTGTGGATTTGTTGGACAATGGTACGGATCGGACAGAGAACGGGGTACGGATCGGACAGAGAACGGGGTACGGATCGGACAGAGGACGGCCGGCAATAGCATGTGACGAACTCGCCCAGGCAGTCATGGAATCAGTCGACCCGGAAACACTTGAATCGGCCAAGAATGGGGTGCATGATGCCTTCGCACACGTTTACGAGAAATGCTATTCTCGCTGTTTCGGATTCTCCCGCTCACGTGTACTGGACGCCAGCATTGCAGCGGACCTGACGCAAGAGACGTTCCTTCGTGCCTTCGCCGCGATTCGCCGTTTTGACAGTTCGCGGCAGCTCGACTCGTGGCTGATGGGCATCTGCCGCAACGTGTTGCGAGAATACGTGCGGCGGGAACGGCGCCGGCGCGAAATCCCGTGGGCCGAACTGTGCCTGGAAATCGCCCAGATGGCCGGAGATGATAAACAGTATGAAGCCATGATGCCGCATTTGCCTGGCTGTATCTCGAAGCTCGCACCCAGAACGGAGACTGTGTTGCGTGCGCACTATTTCGAGGGCAAGAAGTTGGCGGCTGTTGCCGCGGACGTCGAACAATCCCTCTCGGCCGTCAAGATGACGTTGTTGCGCGCCCGACGTGCGATCCGGACCTGTATCCGCCGGAAACTGCAAGGGCTGAAGTGATGCAGACCGAAGAAGAACTACTCGCCGTCTTGGAAGAGCATCTGCCTGAGGACTTGACGGTCGAGCAGATCGAGGCGTTGCGTGCCGCCATGCAGGGCTCACAGAGGCTGCGCGAAGCGATTTTGGAAGCTCTCGGACTCGAGCACGCCGTCGCCGACAGCTATGCGCCGGAACCGCTAGACGCGGGCGAGTTGATTCGTCGATACCAGGACCTCGCCCGGCAGCGGTGACCCGGAAGGTGGCGCTCCGTCGCCTGGTCGGTGTTGGCTATCGTTGCGGTCTCCGCGGTTTCAATGGGCGTCTGGGAAATCGTTAAATGTTGGGGTTCCGCGTCGGCGCCTCGGTCATCATGCACGATGGAGAGGACGAAAGCCGATGCGAGCTTGACGGGACCTTTGTAGCCATGCGGCCGAAACCGAACGGTCGGCGCGTGCTTCACCGGCAGGCAAGCTCCACGCCTGAGACCTCGGTCGCCGACGTCCCCTACATCGGGTCCTATTATGAACCGGAGAATAGGAAGCCAGTCGTTCGTGACGTCGAGATCCAGTATCTCGGCTGCCCCAGGATGACGGACTTCGTCTCGAGTGGGAGCGGTCTCTGACCGATTTCAAGCCTGAACCTGCCGGGCATCGCGATGCGGTCGCCCGTCACGATCAGCAATGATCGCGGTGCCGAACGAAGGAGACGCTGCCGATCAAGCGTGGGCGATCCTGTCTTAGGGCTTGTCCGGAAACAACTTCGTCCGCTTCATGGTAGCCATCACACTCCGTGTGATGATTCGCCCGAAAAACTGCGAAGTTGTTTCCGGACAGGCCCTTACTCCTGTTCTTTGAAGACTGTCGGCACGATCTTCTCTCCGCCCCAGGTGAATATATGCCTGCCGACCACAAGTATTGCATTAACGACGGCGAAGGGCTGATGCAATCGAGGCTACCGAGTCGTCGAGGGCTTCCGCGACCGAAGTTGAACGGAGAGTAGCCGTTTGCGCCGCTGTGGCCGGTGGACGGCAAGGGCTATGGTGCCGGGTACAGTACGTCGTCCGCGAGTCGGCTCGGATCGATGATGCGGCTCGACCAAAGGAGTCTAAGTTCCGCGCGGCCGTCGGGATTGATGTACTCGATGCGGATCGGACGGCGCTCTGCTCCGCTAAGAGCAATCTTCCTGTTGACCGTATTGGCCGTTCCGGCCGTGTAGACGATCTTGTCGTCGATCCACACCGTGACTTGCTCGCCTTTGCCCAGCAGCGAGGCAAACTGGAACAGATCCGTGACCGGCGGCCGGACAAAGCCGCTCCAAACGGCCTTGTACGGGGGCGCAATTTTGCCTGCATGAGGCTCGCCACCGAACGGTGCGTGATAGATGGGGGCCTCGGTCGTTTCGTGGAACAGGTTTGTGCCTTGGAAATACTTGGCCGTGAGACCGGTGCCCGGGGTCGATGGACCGGCAATATGGGCGGGGCGGGTGACGCGGCCGGACCGACGTTGCCAGTCGTCCCATCCGGAAATCTCGTAAACTCGGTTGTGGCCCTGGTACGGCATCAGCCAATAGACCTTGCCGCTGGATAGCTGGACGATCGTAGCGCCTTGATTGTCGTCGCCGTGTACTTGATAGAAGCCGGCGGCCCGGCCGTCGTCGGCCCGATGGTCGAAGAAACCGCCGACGTACAGGCCGTCGTGGGTCCAGACCTGCGCCGGTTGTTTCGTCTGATCGTTGACGATCACCGAGCGGTTTGGCCCTGCGGCAGTTTGCATCGGGTAGTAGAGCACGCCCGTGTTGGCCTCGGCGACGTCCTTGGACTGGCGGCCGACGGCAAAGGTGGGCTGTAACTCCGCGTCGAACCCGAGCACTCGGCTGCCGCGCATGCCGGCTTCCGGCCAGCCGCCTCCTTCGTATTGCCCGTGTTCGCGGATCATGATGCCCGCCTGATAGGCCACCGAAACCGAGCCGTGTGGCGCGACGGACACGCACCGCGGCGAGCCGTAGCCGTATGGGTCGGCAATGACCTCGCCGGCCGTCTCGACCTTGTCCCAGTTCCACCGCGGCGCGGCCTTGCCGGGACCTTCCCAAGTCGAGACGGGCAACCGCACCAGTGCGTGCGGCTGATTGGTGTTCGCAGCGCCGATGTAGTCGCCCTCAGCAGTGAAGTCGCCGGGGTTGTGGAACGAGAGTCCGTGCTGCGCATTCGGATAGAAACGGAACTCGGCCGGATCGAATTCACCGTTGCCGTTGGTGTCCGCCCACGAGTACAGCCGGGGTGCCTGCTTCGGGTCGGCGTATCCACGATGCGAAGCGGCGGCGACCCATGGTTTGGGGTAGCCGTCTCGGCCGGAACCGGCGAACTGAAAGAACGTTCGGCCGCCGTTAATCACCCGCCCGGCAATGGCCACGGGTACCGCTCGGCGCTCGTGCGGATCGAGCCGAAGCACGGCGGGGATCACCCGATGATAGAGGTAGAGCTGCCCGTTTCGACGAACGGCCTTGAATGCTCCGGCGAAGGGGAACATACCATCGCCCAGTCTTCCTGTGGTGTAACACGCTTCGATCTTCCACGTGCCGGCGGCGTAATCGACCCGATAGACGTTCACGAAGCCTTCCGGGGCGATGCCGTACAGCAGCGACGGATCATCCGGATCGAAGGTGCCGCCTATGTAGAACGACATACCGCCGAACCACTGCCCGAGCAGCGAACCGTCGCGAGCGATATGGGCGATGCGGCGGGGTGGGTGCCCGGGCTCGCCGACGAAGAAGCCGCCCGCCGGGCCGGCAGCGACGTCGTAGACGCCGGCCAGCCGAGCCGGGTCGAACGGGCCCATCTCGCGCGGCTGGTCACTGTAGGTCTGAGCGATCCCAAATCTCTCGTCGAGGCGTACGACCTGATGGCCGTCGACAACGGCCCACAACTCCTTGCGAGTCGGGTCATAGTCCATCGCCCCGATGTTTCCGCCCAGCGTGGCGACCTTGAGCGCGCCGTGGCCGGGACGGACAAGGTAGACTTCGCGGCCGGATCCGACGGCGGCCTCGCTCCTCTCACCGTTGCCAACGGCGGCCACGCAACTCGGATCGGGCAGCAGCGAGGTCGCCAGCGTCTTGCCCGATTCCGTCGAGAGCCACCGCACGCTGCTCTTCTCGCGGTCGACGACGACGAGGTTCTTACCGCGGGCATCAACGTCACTTGGCGCCTTGCCATCCAACCCGAGGGGCCACTGGGCCTCCACTTGACCATTGTCCTTGTTCAGCCTCCGTAGTTTGCCGTCCGGATGCAGCATGTAGACGTGCTCGCCGCTGGCGGCCACCCTGGTGAGTCGTCCGCCCTGGTAGAACTGCGGGCGAGTCCACTCGACGCGGGACTTCGCCGAGTCGACCTTCACGAGCATCATCATGCCCTCGGTCAACGGCGATCCGACGTAGATCCCCGACCCGTCCACGTCGACAATACCGGCTCCCATGTGGTCGCCCACCCACGAGTGCTTCGGGGCCGGGTTCTCACCGCCCGGCGGGTTGATACCTATGGTCGTCACGTACCTTGCCGTGAAGCCCGGCGGGGAAATCAGGCGCCACTGATAGTCGCCCGGCGGCACCGTTCGACTACGGTTGTCGAGCCCGTCCCAGTAGACCGCATGGCTGCCGGCCGGCAGCGTCTCGCCTCGCAGCAGCGTCCGAATCAGTTGACCGCTGCCGCGATCGAACACACCAATCGAGGTGCGCCTTTCGGACTTCAGGCTGAACTGGATCCGGCTTCCCGTCACCTGCAGCCGGCTCTCTTCAGCGACGGCAAAGCCCAAGGGCAATGCAAGGTACGTAAGCAACAAGCAAGGAGGCAACTGTTTTCTCATCGCTTGGAATTCAGAGAGCAATACACATTTCCGTTAACGTCGATTGTCTTCCGGGGCAAGTCTGTCGTTTCTTTCGATCGCCTGCATCAGAGTTCTCAACTCGGCGACCTTCTCCGGGAACTTCGTTGCGAGGTTTGTCCGCTCGCCGAGATCGGCTTCAAGGTCGTACAGTTCGTCCACGTTTTCGCGGTCATCTTCGATTGCATATCCGTGAAAGAACGCGTCGGCTTTGAGGTACTTCCACTTGCCCCGGCGAACTCCCGCATCGTGGAAATAGAAGTGCTCCCGCCCGGTCTCGCTGCGGCCCAACAGCAATCTACTCTGATCGATGCCGTCCATGCGGCGGTCGTGCGGTATCTCGAAACCGCACAGCGTCGCAAACGTCGGCAGGAAGTCGATCGTGGCGAAGATGGCATCCGAGGCGCGGCCGGCCGGCACCTTGCCCGGCCAGCGAACAATGCAGGGCAGTCGGTAGCCGCCCTCGTAACACGACCCCTTGCCGTTGCGCAACGGCCCGGACTCGCCCCAGAAGGTTGAACCTTCCGGGTGGCCCTTCTTTCTGTCCGTGTATTTCCGCTGGTTCCACGGTCCGTTGTCGCTGGTATAGATGACCAACGTGTTCTCATCGAGTCCCAGGTCGTCGAGCGTGTCGAGCAGGCGACCGGTCTCGTAGTCGAACTCCTCGACCACGTCGCCGTACAGTCCTCCTGCCGATTTGCCGCGAAAGCGATCCGACGCGTCGATGATGGTGTGCATCATCGTATGCGCTACGTATAGCACAAAAGGCTTTTGCGGATCGCGCCGCTCTCTCAGATACGCGATCGCCTTGTTCGTGTAGAGCGTTGTGAGGCTGCCCATGTCGCGGGTCGAGCCGGCCGGTTCGTTGTTTTCGTGGAAGCCGACCCCGCCGCCGTCGTTCGCTCCGAGGGTGCCGAAGTAGTAGTCGAAACCCTGCGCATTCGGCATTCGATCGATGATCGCCCTGCGATTCGATACATCCCACTTGCCAATGCAGGCGGTCTGGTAGCCGGATTCGCGCATCAGCTCGGCGAACGTAATCTCCGAAGCCGGCATCCCCCAGCCCTTGCTGCGGATCGGATGCCGACCGGTCAGCAGCGCCGAACGCGAGGGGCCGCACACCGTCTGGCTGTAGAAGGAAGTAAAGCGAGTTCCTTCTTTCGCCAGTTTGTCGAGTCGCGGTGTCTTGTTCTTCTCGTTGCCATAGCAGGCCAAATCTGCATAGCCTTGATCGTCCGTGAAGACGATCAGGATATTCGGCTTTTCGGCAGCCCACGCCGCTGTGCCCTCGGACACACGGAAGAAAGCGAAGACAAGCATCGCGCAGAGAAACAGAGGCGCAGAGCTTTGTTTGTGCGTACCGATCATCATGTTCTCCCTATTCTCGGAATCGGCGACTATTCGAGTTTCTCCGCTGCGATCACGCCTGCGGAAATCAGTCTGTTCATTTGTCGGACTTCTTGATTCACTTGTTCTTACAGGCGAAATCAGGAGTGGGGATCGTCGCCCCGTGTTCTTTCAGCATGGCGTCCAAACGAGCCTTCATTTCAGCCGCCTTCTCAGGCATGCGTGTGGCGAGGTTGTCGGACTCTCCAATGTCGCGCCGGAACGGGCGGCTACTTCACCGGCCTCAGTGTGAAGTCCCTAATGGTCAGTCCTTTGACCGGCTCGTCGCGCGAGAAGCGAAGGACGTTCCGGCCCTTGACCAGGGTGACCTCGACCGGTTGAGTCGTATCCCACATGCCGACCGTGTAAGGCAGCGCGACGTCGGTCGGCTCCGTGGCGTCGTTGGCCGCGACCAGCAGGTGTTGCTTCCAACTGGGGGTTACCACGCGCGCGGTGAGCGCGTATTTGCCTGCTGCCGGCGCCTCGAAGGTGTATTCAAAGTCCTCGGGATCGCCGGTCCGGCTGTAGTGCAGTTGCTTGCCGCCAAGATCGCTGTCCATGAAGATGATCTTGCCCGTGCTCTGGGTCGGCTTGCTGGTGGCCGATGCTGGAATCGTGATCGCGCCGTTCTTGTCGACGCTGATTTGTCGGTCCGTCTCGGTCAGGGGAACGTTGGCAATGTCGACCTCCTCCTTGGTTTCGTTTGCCTCGGCGATATCCTCACCGACCGCGGCCAGCGTCTGGGCCTGGGCGTCTTCGATGATTCCACGTTGCGTGTAGAGAGCCACGCCATTCCAGAAGGCGGGGGCGCCGGAGAGGAGTCCGAAGGTCCGGCCCTCTCCCATGATGTCGCCAACCCACCGGGCTCGCTTGACCTGCATGTACGGCTCGCCGACTGCACGCGCCTGCGTGATCGCCAGGAAATCGAGGTCCTTGTTGCGTCCCATGACCCAGCCGACACCCCAGCCTCCGCCAAGGCAGACCACCCAGCCGTCGGGCGTCCAGTGCGCCAAGGCGGCATGACCGGGCTGGGGACGAGCCGTGGTGGGAACCCCGAAGGCCCGCAGAATGAAGCGGCCGAAGAAGGCGCGCCGGCCGCAGACCCCGCCGTTCATCA
>CAYYNP010000363.1:0-9214 GCA_964472545.1 uncultured Planctomycetaceae bacterium
ACAGCCACATCGATCGTCGACGGAGCCAGTCCCCTTTTTCGGGCTCCCGCACACTCTTCAGTTCTCCTGTTGCCAATAGTACAGAGCTTGACCTCGCGTATGCAACCGGCTACAAAGCCGACTGGTGTTGCCCGTCTTGGAGAACCGACTCGGGCGGCAAGTTCGTGCTAACAGGGAGATTGTCTTGACTTCTGACGTCCGCAAGCGACTTGGAATCGTTACCGTTCTACTCTTAATCGCGGCTGCGGTCGGTTGGTCCGTCTCCAACCAGTCTCCCCCCGGCTCGATGCTCGCCGCGGCAGCCGAACCGGAGTCGGCGCCGAAGGCCGACAACTCAATGTGCTACGTTTGCCACTTGACCCTGAAGACGGAAGAAATCACCAAGATCCACTTCAGCGAGGGCTACGGCTGCACCAAGTGTCACGGGCCTTCCCACGACCACATGCACGACGAAATGCTGATGACCACGCCGGATAAGCTCTTCGGCCGCCGGCAAGTCGATGCGATGTGCGGTGAGTGTCACGAGGACCAGCACGAAGACGTCGAGCGCGAGGTCGAGGCCTTTCGTCGACACTGGCGAGACAAGGAGCGGCCCAACGGCCGGGCGATCACCGAGACGTCGATCTGTACCGACTGTCACGGCACCCACAACATCGACAAGGATCTAAAGGCCGAGTCGCAGCAGGAGCCCGAGTGGACTGCGGTGTTTGGCGGCAGCGATCTGACCGGTTGGCGCCCTTCGGGCAAGGCGGAGTGGCGTACGCGGTTGGGCCGCATTGCGGCGGCGGCTTCGGCCGAGGGCGACGGGGACCTGTGGACCGACGCGCAGCACGAGAACTACAAGCTGGCGGTCACCTTTCGAGGCGAGTGGCCGCTGCACGCGGGCGTCTGGCTGAGAGCCACCGATGAGAACCGCGGCCCCCGCGTGGAGATCTTTCGCAACGAGAAACCTGCCGCCTTCACCGGCAGCGTGGGATTGCCGGGCAAGGGGTTGGCGCTGGTCAATCTACGCGAGGATCTGTTCGACGACGGCGGCTGGAACACCCTGGCCGTGGAAGTCCGCGGCGATCGCATTGCGGTGTGGCTCAACGCGGCCGAGATCGGCGCCGTCCGCTGCGACATGCCCCAGCGCGGCCGCATCGGCCTGTACATCAAGGGCGGTCCGGAGTATCGCGACGCCGAGTGGACCGTCGGCGAAGTGCAGATCCAGGAGTTGCCGAAGGAGGAGCCGTGATTCGCCCGGCGCGCGTCTTCTACAGCCATCGACGTTCTATGCGAACGAGGCGGAACGCGGCGGTCGTTGTGGGCGGGCTGGGGGTATCTGGCGTTGGGTTTCGGATCGGAATCGCGCAGTTTGTCGCATTGGGGCATAACACGCCACCGCCGGGTGTGATTGCCGTTCTCGTGGGCTTTGTTTCGTTAGCCGCGTCGGGGGCGCTGTTGTGTGCGATGGCCCGTGGGGCCGTAAACGAAGTCCGCATCAGCGAGGATGGCGTGTTCTTCGACGGCGAAGACTGGCCGTGGGACCGCGTAATTCGGATCCGCTGTAGGCCGCTGCCGGCGAGAGACGCCGTCCAGTTATCCGTACACGTAAGACGCGACGGGTTGCGAGGCTCGCTCGTCTTGCCCGTCTTGATGGGGGGCGTTGACACGGCCACCGTCATCGAGGAGCTGAAGACGTTTCTGGCGTCTAGCGGCCGTGGCATTACTTGGCAGTAGCGCAGCACGACGGTACGTTTTCGATGACGGCTTCCAACAGCCGCTTTTGATTGATCGGCTTGGTGAGATACCCGTCGCAACCGGCGTCGCGGCATTTCCGCTCGTCGTGGCCCATCGCGTGGGCGGTCAGGGCGATGATTGGGCCGCTGTAGCCCTGGCGGCGCAGGCTCTCGGTGGCCTCGTATCCGTCCATCACGGGCATCTGAATGTCCATCAAGATCAGGTCGAACGGCGGGGCCGACTCCAGAGCCCGCTGAACGGCCACCTGGCCGTTTTCGGCAATCGTCACCTCGGCACCGGCCTTACTGAGCATATGATCGATCAGCCGTTGATTGTCCAACCCGTCCTCGACCAGCAAGATGCGGCAATCGAGTTGAATCGGCTGGACGCTGCTCGTTGCTGCGCGCGACGTTGAGGTTGCCGCCGTGGCGGCTTCCGCGTTCTGCATTGCCACGCCGTCGAGCGATCCAGTTTCGACCGTTACCGTAAACGTACTCCCGCCGCCGGGATTCCTCTCGGCCGTAGTCGTTCCGCCGAGCATGTCCGCCAAACGGCGGCTGATCGCCAGCCCCAGGCCCGTGCCGTGGAACTTCTGCGAGGTCGCGTCGTCGGCCTGTGTGAAGGGATCAAACAGATTCGCGATGTTCTCCACCGCCAGCCCGATCCCGGTGTCGACCACGTCGCATTGCAGCTTGGGGACCGTGGTTTCTGTGTCCACCAGGCGAACGCCGATGCGCACGCTGCCAGTTTCCGTAAACTTCACCGCGTTGCCGACAAGGTTGATCAGAATCTGTCGGAGCCGGACCGGATCGGTATCGATCGTAACAGGGATCGGCCCGTGATACTCGGCCCGTAGCGAAAGCCCCTTGCCTTCCGCGCGGCCGCGCATCAACTCGACCACGTCGTCGATCGTGCCGCGTGGCGAACAGGCGACGCGCCGCACCTTGAACTTGCCGACTTCGATCTTCGACAGGTCGAGGATGTCGTTGACGAGTTGCAGCAGGTGCTCGCCGTTGCGTTTGACGGTCTCGGCGGCCTTACGGGCTTCCGTGCTCGACGCGGTGTCGATCAACTCGTCGGTGAAGCCGAGGATGGCCGTCATCGGCGTGCGGAATTCGTGGCTCACGTTGGCCAGAAACTCACCCCTGGCGGCGTTGGCCGCCATGAGTTCGGCCGTGCGGGCTTGCACCAACTCTTCCAGGTGACCTTGATGCCGGCGGAGCCGCGCTTCGCTCTCTTCCAGCCGCTCCCGGGTCCACAGCCGATCGGAAAGGAAGGTGGCCAGTTGCAGCACCTCGATGTTCTCGAACGGCTTTTTCAGCAGCAGGAAGCGGCCGATTTCGGCGCCGGCGTCGATGATCTCTTGCCAGGAGTAGTCGGAATAGGCCGTGCAGAAGACGACCACCATGCGCGGGTCGACGTGCCAGATCTGGGCGGCGGTTTCCAGGCCGTCCCAGCCGGGAGGCATGCGGACGTCGACGAACGCCATGGCGTACGGCCGGCGTTGCTCGACCGCTTGCTGCACCATCGCCAGCCCCTGCTGCCCTTGATAGGCCGAATCCACCTCGAAGTATTCTCCGGCGGTTGTCTTCGCGGCCGTCTCGCCCAGCAATGCGGCGCTGGCTTCTTCGAGTCGGCAGTGGCTCTGCGGCGGCCGGAGGATCTTGCGGAAATCCTCGTGGATCGCCCGGTTGTCGTCGATCACCAACACGCGTCGGTTCTTGTTCTTTCTCTGGCTGCTCACGCTTACACGGGCTCCGCTTGCTGAAGGTTTGCGCCGACGAGAAAGGAATCCTCGTATCGGGCTGAGAACGCCTCGACCACGGCCGGGTCGAACTGCTTGCCCGCAGCTTGCTCGATGATCCGTTTGGCCTCGGCCGGATCGTAGGCCGGCTTGTACACGCGGGCCGACGTCAGTGCGTCGTAGACGTCGGCCAAAGCCACGATCCTCGCCGCCAGGGGGATCGCCTCTGCCGACAAGCCGTCCGGGTAGCCGTTACCGTCGACACGCTCGTGATGGTATCGTGCGACGTCGATCGCCATGTGCAGGAAGCCCCCGCACGGGTTCTGTGCGATCGCCTGCTCTAGCGCGTCGGCACCGATGATCGTGTGCCGCTTCATCACCTCGAACTCCGCCAGCGTCAGCCGCGACGGCTTCAACAGCACGGCGTCGGGAATGCCCACCTTGCCGATGTCGTGCAGCGGGCTGGAACGGAAAACGTCTTCGACGAACTGATCGTCGATGCGGTCGGTGTAGGGGCCGCGCCGTTGAAGCTCCTCGGCCAACACACGGCTGTAATTCCGCATGCGGTGCAAGTGCTCTTTGGTCTCCGGATCGCGCGACTCCGCAAGATTGGCCAACGCGAAGACGGCCACGTCGCGGGTGGCAACCACCTCCGTGGCCCGGCGTTCGAGGGTATACTCCAACTCGCTGTTGAATTCCCGAATTCGGGCGTTGGCCATCCAGAGATCGCTGACGTTGTCGCGAAACCGAAACCGCACCCGGATCTTGGCCAGGAACTCGTGCGGATCGAACGGCTCGACGATGAAATCGTCGGCCCCGGCATCGAACCCGCGCAGGCGATCGGCTACCGATGTCCCGCGCCCCAGCAGGATAATCTGAGTGAAATTCCCCAGAGGGCCCGAGCGGATCTGGTGACAGATTTCGTAGCCGTCGGTCTCCGGCAGGCCGACGTGGAGCAATACCAGGTCGGGACTGAACGCCGGGAGTGCCCGTAAACCGACCTGACTATTTGTGGCAACCGCCGTTTCGTAGTCGGCGCACAAGAGATCTTCGAGCCTCTCGCGGTTGGCCCGGCGCTCGTCGAAAATCAGGATCCGTTTGTCCAATGTGGGGCTCCGGCAGTGGCACAGCCGTACGCTATGCGCATGCGGTCCGCCCCGTGTTCAGCGCAAGTATAGCCTGCGCTACTGACAGGGGAGTTGCCGAGATCTGCCGATTGTCCCGGTAGCGCACGGTAAGGCGACCGAGCCGCTGGTGCGGCCTGTGACGATTGACGTGCGGTGCTCGGCGCCCTAGGATTCTTGCTGAACGCCGGTGTGTTGCTGCACTCGCCAGAATGCAAGAACCAGCGGAAACTCGCCGGCATTGTCCGCTGCAACAGGAGCCCGCCGATGAGCGAACGACGTATCACCTTCCTGTGGATCGTGGTGGGCGCGCTGCCGGCGTTTCTTGGGCTGCCAGCACTAGTCGGGCGTGCCGCCGAGCCCGCGGCCGATCGTCCGCAGCCGAACTTCCTGATCTTCATCGCCGACGATCAAGGCGAGGGCGATTTGGGCTGCTACGGCCATCCCGCGCTTCGCACGCCCCACATCGACCGGCTGGCCGCCGAGGGCATGCGATTCGACGCGGCGATGCTGACGATCTCCTCTTGCAGTCCCTCGCGCTGCACCATCCTCACCGGCCGCTATCCGCACAGCACGGGCGCCGAGGACCTGCACCAGCCGCTGCCGTCGGAGCAGAAAACGGTTGCCCGGTATCTCCGCGGCGTCGGCTATCATTGCATGTCGGTCGGCAAGTGGCATCTCGGCGACGCCGAACGTCGGCACTGGGACCAGGTCGTCGAATGCGCCGGCGGCGATACGGGCGCCGAGGCGTTGAACCTGTTGCGCGACCGACCGAAGAACAAGCCGTTCTTCTTCTGGGTGGCTAGCAAGGATCCGCATCGCCCGTTCGACACCGACGCGATTCCTCAGCCACACGATCCGGCGGACGTGGTGGTTGCTCCCTATCTTCCCGATCATCCACTGATCCGCCGCGAGATTGCACAGTACTACGACGAAATCACGCGCTTCGACAGCCACGTGGGAATGGTCTGCACGGAACTGAAACGACAGGACGTTCTGGATCGAACGTTCATCGTCTACCTGTCCGACAACGGCATGCCCTTCCCTAGGGCGAAGACCACGCTCTACGACTCCGGGATCCACACGCCGCTGATCGTGCGCTACCCGCCGCTGGTTCCGCCGCGTAGCGTGCAGCCGGGACTCGTCAGCGTGGTCGATCTGTCTCCCACGATCCTCGACGTCGCCGGCGTAGCACAAAACAGCATGCAGGGTGAGAGCATGGCCTCGATGCTCAAGGCCGCTGAAGCTCCCGGCCGCCCGGCCGTCTTCGCCGAGGCCAATTGGCACGACTTCGAGAAGTTCACCCGCGCAGTCCGCACCGATCGGTTTCTCTTGGTCCGCAACTACTATTGGGACAAGCCGCTGTTTAACAGCGTCGACTCGATCAACTCGATCACCTGGAAGGGCTTCATGGAACTGCACGCCGCGGGGAAGCTCACACCCGCGCAGCGATTTCTTTTTGTCGAGCCGCGCCCGTTCGAGGAACTTTACGATCTTCGGCAAGATCCGTTCTCGTTGCAGAACGTGGCGGCCAAGCCACAGTATCGAGAGGAGCTCAACCGGCTGAGAACGCTGCTGGACAACTGGCGCGTTGACACGGCCGACAGCATGCCGCCGAAGCGACGCCGCGACGGCTGGACCCGCGAGGGCACGCCACTGCCACACAACCAGCCGTGGTACGACCGCTTCATCGAGGCGGGCGGAAAGAGCAGCTTCGAGAAGTTCTAATCACGGCTGTTCGAAGCGGATGGCCGGGTGGCCGCGGCAAAGTGCAGCGGTACCCCGGATATGTCGGGACGTTGGGGGGCCGACGGGCTCTGCCGCGACCACGCGGAAATCGTTCTTCAACGAGCCCAGAACCCCACATGGAATTCATGATCGCTAAAATTTTGGACGTACTCCCCAGGCTTCGTGTCGCACCACCCCCGCACGACACGGCAGCGAATCGTGCTTGACGGAACATCATAATTCGTTATGATAGAGGCTTCGTACTCGACTGTGGGTTCACCGCCTGCAGAACCTCCTTGAGGTAGCACGGATAGCCAACTCAGCGACGTAGCCACGAGGCAGCGCAAGCGCCCGACGCGAAACCGCGGACTCCTTTCGCAGCACTCTTCCCGGGCGCATTCTCCAGCCGGCTCACCCGTTTGGGCCGCTCCCATGTGATTCTTGCAGCGGGATTCCAGGTTTGGGAAGCCCGTGACGTGCGGCGCCGCACAGTCCGACTGCGCGCGTTGCGACCGACCATCACCCCCAACCACCTACGACGATACGAGGTAACGATCATGCGTACGGCTGTCTTCCTGGCAACTTACATCATCTTGGCCGTGGCCGGCCGAACGATCGCCGGCCAACTTGCCGCACACGGCGACCACAGCGGCGAGAGCCACAATCGAGACAACCATAGCGGCGAGAATCTGCAGGGCGTGAACCTCTTCGACGCTAACGCTTACATGTCGGATTTTTCCGGCGCGGACCTCAGCGGCGCCAATTTCTCGAAGGCCAATATCTTCGACTCGGATTTCACCGACGCCAGCCTGCGCGGCGCCAACCTCTTCGACACGTACCTGCCCGGGGCAATCTTCCAGGGGGCCGACCTCGCGGATGTGGATATCCGCAGTGTCAACGCCTTCAATGTGGAGTTCACCAACGCCGACCTGACCAACGCCGATTTTGGCGGCGCGTACCTGGTCGACGCGGTGTTCACCGGGGCGTCGATGGCGGGGGCGCGATTCCAGGGCGCCTACACGTATCACACCAACTTCCGCGGCGCCGAGTTGGCCGGGGCCGATTTCACCGGCGTTCCCTCGCTGGGCTCGGCCTACTTCGACTCCGAGACGACCTACGATCCCGCCACCGTGTTCCCAGCCGGTTTTGACCCGGCCGCCCAAGGGCTGACGCTGGTTCCCGAACCGTCGACGATCGTACTGTCGCTGGCCGGCCTGCTGTTGTGGCTCGCGGCTTGGCGACGCAGGCGGATCGGGGATTCGCCCCAATTGTGAAAGCCGGGCCGCTGGAGCACGGATCTGGTTGACGTGCTTGAAGCTTTGGGCTACGCTGGGAGCAATTCTCGGATCGTACCGCCTGGAAGGAGAGCAAGCAATGCGTGGGCCCGACGTCAACGTGACGATCGACTGGGACGTTTTCCTCGAAAGCGGCCGGATGATCGACGCCCTGATCGAGTTCGTCGAAGAGCGAACCAACCACGCCGCCTTTCTGGCGTCCTGCCGCTCGGAAGCCTGCCGGCGCGAGGCCTGCCGCATGCGCGTGTTGGGCAACTACAAGAGCCGCGAACAGGCGCGGCGGTTCTTGCAGAAGCACTATACTTGGGAGTGATCGTTTCCGACCCGGCCTCCGACGCAATCTGTATTCTTCCGCGGCGACTCCGCCGCTTCATTCTTCGCTCGCCGATGGCCCCGTTCACCGCTGCGAGAAGTTATCCCGGCTTTGACTCGCGGCCTTTCTCACCCGCCCCACCGCCCGATCGCAAGTTGGCTTTGGGCAGAGACTTGCGGTGAGCCAACCGCCGCACTTGCATCCCCCCGTAAGTGGCGGCGATCAACAATTGCTCGATTCAGCATCTAAGTGCTTTTCCGTCAACGGGTTACATCGAGACGTTTAGATGCCCGATTATCGCCCGTCGCAGAATCGAACTTACGTCGCGGGGATGCATGGCCGGCACGACGAAACCTTTAGGGCAACAACAGGTTACGGCGCTCACATCTGGTCGTCTGTGAACGTAAGTTTCATTGGTTCTTGGTTGACCTCCGGAGACATTCGGTTAATTGAAAGTGGTATCGCGGCCCGCCAGCCGGCAAGAGGATTGGCGTGGTCGTGCGTTTGTGAGAGAATGGGTTCGGCGTCAATCGGCAGATCGAAGGGCACGCCCGATGCTGCCAGCGAAGAGAATCGCTCGGCGTTTCGCTTGGCAAGGCATCCTCACAGCTTTCCGTTTCCGTGCGGAATCGCCGGGGCAACCCGCGATGCCTACAGATGACGAAGACAATCCACGTCAAGCGACTCCGAGGTCGCATTGACTTCGCGGTAATCACGATTCGGGAGGATGAATTCGAGGCTGTTCTCGAGCGATTCTGCCCGCGAGTCCCGGTTATGGGCGGCCGGCAGTTCTACGAGTACTGTTGCCTGGAGAGGCCAGATCACCAGACGTTCGAAGTTGCCGTCGTTCGGGCTTATGACCAAGCACAAGCGGTTGCGCAGTCGGTCGCGCGCGATACCATTGAGGATCTGCAGCCGCGGTGGGTCATCTTGACGGGAATCGCTGGCGGAGTGCCCGACAGTGAATTCACCTTGGGTGACGTACTTCTCGCCAGCAGCTTGCATGATTTCTCCGTGACAGCGGCGATTGAGGGAGAAATGCCGCAACTTCGTGCCGGCGGCGGGCCAGTGCATCCACGAGTTGAACGATTGCTTGGTGCGCTGCCAGCGTGGCGAGATCGACTTGGCAGTTGGAATCAGGAGGAGGCACTCGGCCTGCGAAAACCGAACGTCGTTGTGCCCGACGATACTCAATGTGCATGCTACTACGGCCCGGACCGAATAAGGGAGAGCGTACGGAACTCACTTCAAGTGCATTTTCCTGCAACCGGGAGCGTGCGTCCCCGGCTGT
>CAYYNP010000364.1:0-9185 GCA_964472545.1 uncultured Planctomycetaceae bacterium
CTGGGGGCTCGCTGCGCTCGACCCCAGCCACCCCACTCATCAATAGACCGATAACGACTGCCAGGGGCGAGAGGATAGGGAGGGTGCCGCATGGACCGAGTACTGGAAATCTGGGAGCAAATCGGGCGATGGGGCCAGACCGCGGCCGTTCTGGTGGCGGTGGCCGCGGTCTACGCCGCGCTCCGCCTGGTCGTGCTGCGCCGTTTGGAAAAACTCACCGCCGAAACGTCCAACGATCTGGACGATCGGCTGGTCCACTTCATCAAGCAGTTCCTGGGCCTGATCGCGTTGTTCGTGGCCGTGATCCTGGCGTTGCGGATCAACGAGATCGAAATCACGCCGCTATTGGCCGGGGCGGGAATCGCCGGCATCGCCATTGGCCTGGCCGCCAAGGAACTCCTGGCCGACGTGCTCTCCGGCGTGTTTCTGATTGCCGATCGGCCGATCCGCGTCGGCGACCGCGTGAAGATCGAGAGCATCGGCCGGCACTGGGGCGGATGGGGCGACGTGGTCGACATCGGCCTGCGGCGCACGCGCATCCGCAACACCGACGGCGTGGTGGTCAACTATCCCAACTCGCTGCTCTCGAACTCCGTGATCACGAACTTCTCCTTCGAGGAGCAGCCGGTCCGCGTGCGGATCCGGTTCCAGGTGGGCTACGACGCCGACATCGATCTTACGCGCCGCGTGGCCATCGATGCGATCTACTCCGTACCGGCGGTCTTGCCCGACACGGCCACGATCGTCGTCCGCTCGCTCTGGGACGACACCCAGGGCCATCTGATGTCCGGCGTGTTGGTCGAAGGCCGCTATCGGATTGCCGAGGTCCGCAAGCGGACCGTGGTCCGCAGCGAAGTGCTCGAGAAACTGCTGCGGGCGCTGCAAGAGAACCACATTCCGCTGGCAGCCCAGCCGGTGCAGATCACCAGGAGCGGAACCGGCGGCTGAACAAGATCGTGGAACTCGGTGCCGTCGCTGCCTTGAAGTCGAACGTCGTTCTCGGTTAGCCTTCCGCGGGAATCGGGAGGAGGGCGGAAGACTGCGGCGATGCGTCGCTGTGGCTGCCGGCCACCGAAAGGTCGAGCAGTTTCAGTGCGTGGGTCAGATCGGTGGAATTGTTGCGTGCGAGGAGGACGTCGGTGACGTCGACCCGTTGGTCGCGGTTATAGTCGTAGGGGAGGTCGATCTCGGCCGGGTTCATGAAGTCGCGGACGTTGTTGCGAGCCAGCAGCAGGTCGACAGCATTAACCTGCGCATTCAGTGCCGAGTTTCCCGCCTCGCCGACGGCGTTGCCGAAGTAGAAGACGTCGTCTGCGGCCAAGAGGGTATTTGCGTTCGCGTTGACGGTGACTTGCAGCCACTGCTTGACGATTGCCCAGTCCTGCCAGATGACCGTCACGCGATCCGTCCCATCGACGCCTCCGCCCCGCCGGACCGTGATACTGGCCGGTTCCGGCGCCGTCGCCCAGCCGTCCGGTTCGTCGTCGTTACCCACGCGGAACTGGAAGTCCTCCTCGCCCAGCGCTACGTCCACCGGCAGTCCGGCCACGTCGACCATAATCCCGTTGATGCCCCGGCCGTAGTTGGTGTAGTTGGCAGACGTGGCCGTCTCTCCCGGCAGCAATGCCACCTTGTCAACGGCGATCGCGTCGTCGTCTCGCCGATCGGCTTCCGAATCGTGGCCGTCGAATGACGAGTTGTTGTAGAAGACGTGCCGGCCTACGACCCGGGCCGGATCGGTGATCTTGAGCACGAAGACGTCGCTCGTGTCCTCGAGGGTCGTATCGTAACCGCCGGTTACCCAATCGGTGGACCGCGTAAAACCGATCACGAAGATGCCGCCATATGCGTCGACCGCAATGCCGTCACCGTGGTCGATGTGCGTTCCGCCGACGTAAGTCGACCAGATATGCGCCCCCTCGGCGCTCAACTTTGCCACAAAGGCATCCGCCCAGCCGTTGAACGTCGTGTCGTACCCGTCTCGAATCCAGTCCGGCGACTCGGTGCCCCCCGTCACGATGATGCGACCGGACCAATCCACCGCCACACCATTCGCGCCGTCATTGTCATAGCCTCCAAGACAGGCCGACCAGAGATGTTCCCCCTGGGCGCTCAGCTTGGCGACAAATCCGTCGCGCAGTCCGTTCCGAGAATCGTTGTATCCTCCGGAGATCCACCCCGCGGACCAAGTGTCGCCGGCCACCAATATGTTCCCGACGCGGTCCAGCGCAAGGCCGTGTGCCCTCTCTTCTCCACCGCCGCCCAAGTAGCTCGACCAGAGAGGCTCCCCGTCGGTGCTGAACTTGGCCACGAAGGCGTCGAACGAACCGCCAAAGCTGGTGTCGTATCCGCCACTGATGAAATCAGTCGAATAGGTCCGACCCGACACGACGATGTTGCCGTTGTCGTCGATCGCCAGGTCGGAGCCCCAATCGATGTCCGTGCCGCCGAAATAGGTCGACCAGACGTGTGCGCCGTCCGGGCTAAGCTTGGCCACGAACGCGTCCGAATGAAGATCGCCTTGATCATCTTGACCAACAATTGTCGTATCGAAGCCGCCGGAGACCCATCCGGCCGAATTGGTCGATCCGGTCACCAAGACGTTGCCGTATTCGTCGGTAGCGATCCCGGAGCCACTTTCCCTGCCCGGGCCGCCGAAGTAGGTCGACCAGAGGTGTTCGCCGTCGGGGCTGAGTTTGGCCACGAACGCGTCTTGCCAGCCGCCGAAGCTTCCTTCCAACCAGGATAGCGACCGCGTATAACCGGTGACCAAGACGTTGCCCGAGAGGTCCGTAGCGATAGCGTGGCCGCCATCGAAACCCCCGCCACCCAAGTACGTCGACCAGAGATGCTCGCCGTTGGGGCTCACTTTTGCCACAAAGGCGTCGCTCCCACCTGGCCAGTAGTCGGTGTCGTAGCCTCCTTGCACCCAGCCGGCCGATCTCGATTCGCCCACCAGCAGGACGTTGCCAAACGGGTCGACCGCGACCTGTTCCCCCTGCTCCTCGCCAGTGCCGCCCAGGTAGCTCGACCAGACAGCCTCCGGGTCGACCGCCGGCGAACCAATCGACAATAATCGTCGATCCTCCAGCAACTCCAGACGCAGTCGCCGCGGGACGCTCTGTGTGTGGCCGCCCATGCCGTCCTCCCATCGATCTGGCGAGGTCCGCCCTTGAGAACCTGCCACACCGATTCTAGCAGCCGGCGGCCAAACGCGTCAAATCGAGGTGACAAGAGCAACTTGGCCACCCAGAGATGCAGACGGCATGAGCCGCTACAGCCCCGCCAGAATCCCCAGCACGATCTTCCCCAGTTTCGGCTCGGCTTCGGCGGCGGTGGCCAGGATCTCGTCGATGTCGACCGGCCGCAGGGCGTCGGGCAGGCAGAGGTCGGTGACGATCGAAAGGCCCAACACGCGCATGCCGGCGTGGACCGCCACGATCACCTCCGGCACGGTCGACATACCCACCACGTCGGCCCCGATCGTCCGCAAGAACCGGTATTCGGCCCGGGTTTCGAGGTTCGGGCCGGTCACCGCCACGTAGACGCCCTTGTGGGCGGCGAAGTCCTCGCGCCGGGCGATCGCCAGCGCGGCGTCGATCAGGCCCGCGTCGTACGGGGCACACATATCGGGGAAACGCGGCCCCAGCGAGTCGTCGTTCACGCCGATCAACGGGTTGCCGTTCATCAGATTGATGTGGTCTTCGATGACCATGATATCGCCCCGGCCGTACTGCGGATTCATGCCGCCGCAGGCGTTGGAGACGATCAGCAACTCGGCGCCCAGGGCCCGCATCACGCGGACCGGGAAGGTGATTTGGCGATGGGTGTAGCCTTCGTAGGCGTGGAAGCGCCCTTCCATGGCCACTACCGGCACGCCCTCGAGTGTGCCGCAGACGAGCTGCCCGGCGTGGCCGACGGACGTCGATTGGGGGAAGTGGGGGATGGCCTGATAGTCGAACGTGGCCTGGGCCTCGATCCGCGCGGCGACGCTTCCCAATCCGGTTCCCAGGATTATTCCTGCCCGGGGTTGCCCCGGCCATTGCGCACGGATGACCTCCGCGGCTTCCGCGATTTGCGCGGCGAGCTGGTTCATCGATACCTCTTAGAATTCGTCGTCATCGTCGAAGTCGTCGTCCCCGTCGTCGTCCCCGTCGTCGTCGACGTCTCCGTCGTCGTCATCGTCGTCGAAGTCGTCGTCGAAGTCGTCGTCGAAGTCGTCGTCAAAGTCGTCGTCAAAATCGTCGTCGTCGAAGTCGTCGAAGTCGTCGTCGTCATCGAGTTGGGCGACGAGTTCGGCGGGCAGCGTAAGGGGCGTAGCGGGGTCGTTCATGGGGGCATTGCTCAACTTCTTGCGGGCTGCCCGCTCTCGCGATGGCGCAGTGCGTTGGATTTCTAGCAACATGTCGCAGTCCTCAACAGTCTTGATGTCGCATTGCGAATTGCCGACGAGACTTCCGCAGCGTCGCGGGCCTCGCCACACACCGTTCGCGAGAATGTGGTAGCCCACCGGCGGCGATTTGTCAAGCTCGGCTTGTCCGGCGGCAATTTCGGCCACCCGAGCAAAGAAAATGGGCAGGGTCCCCGAATGGCGAGACCCTGCCCAAACACGGGGGTGAGAAAGCCTCATGGATCGGGATGTCCGGCGACGCCGCCTCTCGGGCATCCTTCGCCGAAACTCTAGGTCACGCGCTGCGGATGTCAATCAGGGCGGTGGAGCAGGGGCATCCCCGCTTTCTAAGGTACATCGCACGCGTCTGTGGTGCTGTGCCAGCTTGGTGCGAATAGCCCTCCGCCGGGCAACTCCACGGGAGGTGCCCCCGCAGCCGTTAACCCGTCGACCGACGAGATCTGGTCGAGAACGGGAAACACCGGCGGGCTGACGTGCTGCACGTCGGTCGACGGATCGACGCGGTACTGGCGGCCATCGGGGTCGCCGTCAACGTCGTCAGGTTGAGTCCGCGAATCCGCGGTGGCGATCTCCGACTTCTCGTCGATCGCGGACAAATAGGTCTGCAATTCGGCATTGGCCGGCTCGAGCAGTTGCCACTCGCGGAGCACGGGCTTAACGGCCTCGAATTGCTGGTTGCTGATCAACGTCACCGCTAGCCATCGCAGACAGAACGGATCGTGGCAGCCGGCCGTGTAGGCGCTTTGAAGATAACCCAGGGCGGGGGTCCAGCGGGCGTCGGCCGCCCGGCAGGCTCCACGGACGGCGTCGAAAAACGGCTCTCGCTGCTCGGCGGCCAGCGGCAGCCGCTTGGCCAGCTCGAGGGCCTCGCCGCTTCGGGCGTGCTTTACGTGCAGGCCCATCAGCCGACGCAGCAGCCGTGGAGAGTCGGGCGTGGATTCCAACGCCCTTTCCCACGCCAGACGGGCGTCGTGGTCTTTGCCTTGGATTTGCAGCGAAAGGCCCAGGCAATCGGCCGCCAATTCGGCCAGATCGCACAAATGCCACACTTCCAGGTCAACCTGACCGTATTCGACGGCCGTTTGAAACGACCGGGTGGCCAAGTCCATGCGGCCGCGGGCTTGCAGCAGGTTGCCCATGGCCAACAGCAACTGGGCGTCGAACGGGAACACCTCGAGGGCCTCCAAGCAGGTGCTCAGTTGGGGGTCTCCCGGCGTCGGCGAGCCATCGTAGGCGCTCAACAGCCCGTAGTAGGCCTCGAGCATTTCGGTCGAGCCGCGCTCCGACGCCCGGATTGCCTCGAGATACGCCGCCCGGGCGTCTTGCTCGGCGTCGAGACTGCCGTGGGCCTCGCCGGCAACCAGTGCCAGGCGGGCCGGTTGTTGTGGGCGGTCGTCGGGGTTGTTATGGTCGGCCAATTCGCGGGCGGCCAATTCGCGGGCGGCCAGATCCAAGTTGCGTTGTGCGCGTTGCCGTTTGCGCGCGGCGTCGTGTTGGCGCGGGTGGCGGATGATTCGACCCTCGGCTGCGTCGATCGACAAGCCGATCTCGGCAATCGCCGGGCGGAGCGTTTCCCGAACGCGGCCTTCAAACCGCAAGTTTATCAGCCGCGGCATCAGCCGGATCTGAGCCATCTGCTCGGCCGATCCGCCCGCCTCGGCCGGCGGCACCTCGACCAGCAGCATGTAGGTCTTCGACGGGTCGGCTTCCGTGTTGACGAACCGGCGGAGGGCATCGGCCGTTTGCCCCTCGAGGCGTTCGCCGGCGTCGAGCCAGAGGATCCAGTCGCCGGTGGCCAGTTCCAGGCAGCGGTTGCGTGCGGCGGAGAAATCGTCCGGCCAAGGCATCCGATCGGTCACGGCGCCGAGTTGCTCGGCGGTCGAGAGGGTCTCGTCGGTGGAGCCCGTGTCGAGCACGACGATTTCGTCGGCAATCGGACGGACGTTTTCGATCGACTCGGCCAACACGTCCCGTTCGTCGCGGGCGATCATGCAGACCGACAGGCGGGGGCGGATGCTCGTTTCGGATGAAGCGGACATGGTTCTACCTCGGCAGGCTAGGACGATTGGGCCGAAAGGAGATCGGCTGGAAAGGAGGTCGGCTGGAAAGAAGATCGGCTTGAAGAAAGACCGGCTTGAAAAAAGACCGGCACTGTGGACGAAGACGCCACGGTCGCAGCCCACAGCGGCGGCGAAGTCTACAGAGTTTCCACAGGGGAAGAAAGGCCGATTTTGGTAGGCCTGATTCCGAGGTTTGGGAAAAATGGGAGGTTTGAAGGGTGGCTCTTCTTCGTCGGCCATCTCCGCACGCGGGGGCGAGAACTCAGGCGATTCAATCGGCGCGGAAACGCCCCGGCGAGTGACCCGCGCCTATCGGGGGGCGTGTCGCAGCTCGGTGCCCGCGATTTTCCGTAGATACCTTTGCTAAACTATTGACAGAAGCGCCTCGTCGAGTAGAATCAACCCTGCATCCTCTCGAAAGGGGAGGCGTTTCCATCACTACTGACACCCAACTTGGTCGAGGCGTGGGAGGCAGCGCGGTCGGATTTGAGCGTACGACGCGCGACGGCGCTGGCTGCCGGGTTGAGTGGTTTTCTGTGGTAGTGTGACGCGTACCGTATTCGCGGGCGCGTTTCCTCCGGCGCTTGCTGCATGGGCGCGTCGTTGCCGGCCGGACCGTTGGCGGCTGAGACGTCGTCGTCGGCCACGATCGACCGACTTGCACCGAAACAGCGACCCTGAAACCGGAGGAAGAACGATGTCTAACCATCCATGCCGGATGTGGCTCGCCGCTGCCGCGGCGCTGGCCCTGTTGGCGGCGCCCCCGTCGGCGTTCATCAGCGCGGCAAACATCAGCTACGTTCCGGTCGCCGACCCGGGCAACCCCGACGACACGCACGGCGACGGCTACGGCGGCGTCGACGAGACGTTCTGGATCGGCACCTATGAGGTCACCACCGGTCAATATGCCGAATTCCTCAACGCCGTGGCGGCCGACGATCCGCACGGGCTCTACAACGACCGGATGTGGAGCGATCCGTTTGGCTGCAAGATCCGCCGCGACGGCAGCCCGGGCGGCTACACTTACGTCGTCGAAGACCCCCAGCGCATCGATCGTCCGGTGAACTACGTCGGTTTCTACGACGCGCTGCGATTTGCCAACTGGCTGCACAACGACCAGGGCGACGGCGACACGGAGGACGGGGCCTACACGCTCACCCAGGCGGGAATCGACGCCAACACGATCACGCGCAACCCGGGCGCTGAGGTCTGGATTCCCAGCGAGGACGAGTGGTACAAGTCGGCCTACTACGACGCCGCCAGCGGAACCTATCTCGACTATCCTACCGCCGGAAACGTGGCGCCCGGCAACGATACGTCGAACCCCGACGCCGGCAACAACGCCAACTACTGGATCGGCGGCTACGCCCTGGGGACGCCCCTTTGGACGACGCCGGTGGGAGAATTCGAGAACTCGGCCAGCGCCTTCGGCACCTTCGATCAGGGCGGCAACTTGCTGGAATGGAACGACACGATCGTCGAAGGCGATTTCCGCGGCTATCGAGGCGGCTCGTTCTATTATCTCGACTTTGCCGGGTTGCCGGCCTCGGCCCGGTTCTACAGCGATCCGTCGCTGGAATTGCTCAACGTCGGGTTCCGCGTGGCGACCGTTCCCGAGCCGAGTACGGTCGTGCTGTTGAGCGTCGGCCTGTTGGGCGGCTTGCTGTGGCGGCGGAAACGGTAGGGCTTATCCGTGGCGGCCGGATCGCTTGCTCTTTCGCCATAGACACCCGGCCAGCCCGACGGCGGCGGCCGCCAGCAGGATCAGTGAGGAGGGCTCGGGCACGATTTCGAGCGTGCCGTCGGTGATGGCCAACGATATCGGATTGACCAGCGGCGTGTCTTCGTAGAGCGTGCTGGGGCCGTTGACCGTCTGCCCGAGGTGCAGATCGAAAGTCTCACCAACTGCGAACCCTGTGGCGTCGATCGTCAACACGGCCAGTAAACCGTCGGCCGCCACGGCGCCGGAGATCGTGGCGGTGTTGATCGTATAGACTTGGGGCTCGGTGGAGCCGTCGCCAAAATGGCCGTGGTTGGGCACTGCCTCGAAGATCCCGGGGCCAAACGCGTCGGTGTAGAGGGCATGCGGCGGGGCCTCCTCGACCATCTGTACGTATTGGATTACCGGGCCGTCGGTCGCGCCGCCGGCAATCTCCGGACCGCCGTCGGCCACTTGGACGTTCAGCAAGACCCCTGCCGTGGCCGGGTCGCCGGCCTCCGGGACTACGTAGATGGGGATCTTCTGATCCGGCGCCGGAAGAATCGGGTGGTCGCCCACGTTGATAATTGCAGCGCCGGTCGGTATCGCCGCCAAGACGACGATTGCGGCCGCCAGAATGGTGAGTGTTCGTTTCATGGGATAACCTCGTTGGATATTGGCAGACGCGCCGGCGCCCGCGCGAAGACCGGATGGTTGCTGAGATTCAAAGCAAGAGACCGGCTACGACGAGTCAACCGGGTACAAGGGGGCAGTCGGAGAATGTGCCGGCGGCATCACCGTTAACGCCGTTGGCCGTCCCTGCCGTTGACTGCCAAATCACTGCCTACGTCTTGTGGATGAAACGGGCCTCGAAATGGGATCGAGGCCCTCGTTGCCTTGGGCAGGGTAGACCTAGTATATCAGACCAACTGGGGTTCAGCAAGGGGGTACCGGAAAAAACAAGGCGGTTGCGTTGTACGGAAGTGAGTTGCTTGCTTTGAGTTGTGTTTGGTGA
>CAYYNP010000365.1:0-9122 GCA_964472545.1 uncultured Planctomycetaceae bacterium
GGGGGGGGGGGGGGGGGGGGGGGGGGGGGGGGGGGGGGGGGGGGGGGGGCGCCTCGGGATTCGAGACTGGGTGGCCCGGCCACTCTTGCGGGGAAGGCGTCGCCATTGGACGGGCCGTTTTCGCAAGAGTGTCCGGGGGGCGAAGCCACAAGAGAATCGGTGCGGGGAAGAGACCTCATCGGCTGAGCCCCCCGGCACTTTCCGGCTTCGCGAAAGGGACAGGAACCTCATTCCCGATCTGAAGGCCACGTGTCCACAGAGTTTCAACTTCTCTGCAAGGGCTACGTGGGGCCGTGATGCGGGTGAAGAAGGTCCCAGTCCCCCAAACGTGGCGACCTCGAATGCCCACGTGGCGGCGCCGGGGGCCATGAGCTAAACTGAACGTACTGTCCGCATGAACCCCCAGCTTGCAGGAGTGTCCGATGAAGGGTCTGAAAACGTCGATGGTCGGTCTGGTATTGGTCGCGTTTGGTGTGCTCGGCGGCGTCGCCGCGGCGGCCGACAAGCAGCCGCAGTGGAAGCCGCTGATGGACGGCAAGACGCTCGACGGCTGGCACGCGGTGGGCGACGGCAAGTGGACCGTCGACGAAGGGGCCTTCGTTGGCCAGGCCGACAACGAACGGCTCTACGGCCTGCTGGTCAGCGACGCGCAGTTCGGCGACTTCACCGTGCGGCTGAAGTTCAAGTGCCTCTCCGGCGACAGCGGTTTCTACATCCGTACCATCATCAAGGAGCCCGAGAAGGCCAACGGCCTGCAAGTCCAGGTCGGCCGCACGGGCAGCGGCGTGGGCGGTATCTACGAGAGCTACGGCCGGGCCTGGCTCGACAAGACCTCGGTCGAAGAGGAGAAGACCTTCCTCAAAGACGACCAGTGGAACACGATGACCATTGAGGCCCGCGGCGGCAACGTGGTGGTCGAAGTCAACGGCGTGAAGACCGCCGAACTGAAAGACGACCCCAGCCGCGCCGAAGGCCACTTCGCCCTGCAAATGCACGCCGGCTGCGTGATGCGGGTGATGTTCAAGGAGATCGAGATGCTGGTTGAGTAAACGGTTGGCATTCCGTCGTTTAGCAGCCGCCGGCACGGCGGCTCCTTCGCCAACGCTTGTTCCAACGCCAAGCCGCCGTACCGGCGGCTGCTAAACACCGACGTTTCAGTTAGAGGTACTCGGCCGTGACCCCCGGCAAGACGCCCCAAGACACTCCTCCCCGTTACGTCGTCGGCATCGACCTGGGTACGACCAACTCGGCTGTGACGTATGTCGACACGTCGAAGTCGCCGTGGCGGGTGCAGACCTTTGCCGTGCCGCAGTTGGTGGCCCCGGGGCAGGTCGAGCGGCGGGAAACGCTGCCGTCGTTTCACTATCAGCCGGCCGCCGACGAACTGGCCGAAGGGGCCCTGGCGCTGCCGTGGAGCGACGCGGAGCCGCGGACCGCGGTGGGGTTCTTCGCACGCGACCACGGGGCGATGGTGCCCGGGCGGTTGATCGCGTCGGTCAAGTCGTGGCTGTGTCATTCGGGCGTCGATCGCACGGCCGATCTGCTGCCGTGGCAGGGCGCGGCCGACGTCGATCGACTCTCGCCGGTCGAGGCCAGTGCCCGCTATCTGCAGCAGATGGCCGACGCCTGGGACGCCAAGTTCTCTGCGCACCCGATGAGCGAACAGGACGTCGTGCTCACGCTGCCGGCCTCGTTCGACGAGGTCGCCCGCGAGTTGACCGTCAAGGCGGCGGCCCGGGCCGGCTTACGGCGGGTGGTGTTGATCGAAGAGCCCCAGGCCGCGTTCTACGCCTGGCTCGACCGACACGCCGACGACTGGGAGCAGATCGTGCGGCCCGGGCAGAAGATCCTGGTTTGCGACATCGGCGGGGGAACGTCGGACTTCACGCTAATCCGCGTGCGGCGGGGCGACGGCGGCAAGGTGCAGTTTCATCGCGTGGCGGTGGGCGATCATCTAATCCTTGGCGGGGATAATCTCGATTTGGCACTGGCGCGGCATATTGAGGCGCGGCTGACGGGAGGTGACACGGGCGAAGAGCGGGAAGAGGGCGACGATGCAGCCGGTGACAGAGGCAACGTGGAAGATAGTGCCCCCTCACCCCAACCCTCTCCCGGTGGGAGAGGGAGTGGTGTCGACTCACCCCGGCCCTCTCCCGGAGGGAGAGGGGGGCTTTCGCCGCGGGAGTGGGCGGTGTTGGTGCGGAGTTGTCGGCAGGTGAAGGAGACGCTGTTGGGGGACGATGCGCCCGATCGGCTGACGGTGAATCTGCCGTCGTCCGGCGCGCGGCTGATCGGCGGCGGGCGCCAGGTCGAGGTGACGCGGGCGGAGGTGGAGCAGGTCCTGCTCGACGGTTTCTTTCCCGACGTCGGCCTCGAAGAGAAGCCGCAAAGCCGCCGGTCGGGCTTTCAGGAATTCGGGCTGCCGTACGCGCCCGATCCGGCCATCACGCGTTGTCTGGCGGCGTTTCTGACGGCCCATCGTCACGTAGCGCTGGACGACGTCGAGCCGGCCGACGTGCCGGCCGATCACGATCCGGCACGGCCCGATATCGTGTTGTTCAACGGCGGGTTGTTCGCCTCGGGCGTGCTGCGGGATCGGTTGCTGGATGTGTTGGGGGGGTGGTTCACTCCACCTTCAACCGCGAGAGAAGACGGTTGGGCGCCGTTGGTGCTGGAGAACGAGCGGCTCGATCTGGCCGTGGCGCGCGGGGCGGCGTATTACGGCATGGTACGGCGCGGCAAGGGCGTGCGGATTGCGGCCGGGTTGGCGCGGACGTACTACATCGGCGTCGACAGCGGGGCCTCAGAAACGGACGGCGGGCCAACTCGCCCGTCGGCCGTCTGTCTCGTGCCCGCCGGCGTTGAGCCGGGCCACGACGTCGAGATGACCGAGCGAGCCTTCCGGCTGCGGATCTCCGAGCCGGTCGAATTCCCGTTGTACGTCTCCAGTACGCGTCTGACCGACAAGCCCGGAGAGATCGTGGCGGTGGATCGCGAGCAGATGACTTCACTGCCGCCGATTCGCACCGTGCTGCACACCCGCAAGAAGAGCGAGACGGGCACGATCTCGGTCAACCTCCACGCCAAACTGACAGAAATCGGCACGCTCGACCTTTGGTGCGCCGAAGCTTCTGGCCGCCGAAGTTGGCGGCTACAGTTCGACGTCCGCTCGGCCACCCAAACCGACGTGACCGCCCACGAGTCCGACGCTGAATCGGAGGGCGTCGTCGACGAGGCCGTTTGGCAGCCGTGCGCCGACTTGATCCACGGCACTTTCGGCCCCGACGGAAAAGAGCGGCCTTCAAAACTCGTCAAACGCCTTGCCAGAAGAATCGGCAGCAGCCGCAATCGCTGGCCGGCGTCGCTGTTGCGCCGGATTTGGGAGTCCTTGATGGACCTGGAAACCGGTCGCCGGCACAGCCAGGCCCACGAGTCGAGATGGCTGAACCTCATCGGGTTCTCGCTACGGCCGGGCTATGGGCTGGCCGTCGACGACTGGCGCGTCGCACAGACCTGGGCCACCGTGCAAGGCAAGATCGTCCATCCCGGCGCCGCCACCTGGGCCGAGGGGTGGATCCTCTGGCGTCGAATCGGCGGGGGATTGGCCGCCGGTCAGCAACAGGCGCTGGCCGAGCCGCTGCTGGGGCCCATCCACGGGCTGCATCGCCAACTGACCACCGGCAAGCGGAAGGGCGGCGATTTCACGTTCTCCTCGAACGAGACGGCCGAGATCTGGCGATTGCTGGGGTCGCTGGAGTTGCTCTCGGTGAGCACCAAAATCGAACTCGGCCGCGTGCTTCTGGACCTCTTGCCCAAGCGTAAGATGGAAGCGGTCCGTCCGGCGATCGGCTGGGCCCTGGGCCGGATCGGCGCCAGGCAGCCCAGCTACGGTCCGCTCAATACGGTGGTGCCCGTCGATGAGGTGGCTGCATGGCTGCCGAGAATGATGAAGCTGTACGGCGACGACCCGATGGGCCGGCTGGCCGCGATGCAGATGGCCCGGCGAACCGATGATCGCTATCGCGACGTTCCGGAGAAACTCCGTCGACAGGTCGTCGAGTGGCTCGATCTCCACGAGGCACCCGCGCACTTCATCGAATTGGTCCGCGATGGCGGCCGACTGGATAACGAGGAACAAGGATTGGTCTTTGGCGAGTCGCTTCCGGCAGGTCTACAGATGATGTAGGCCCGAAACAGCAATCGGGGCATAGGCGATCCAGGATTAAAGGGCAAGGTGAGTTGCCTTGGGGCTGTGCGCAGTGTACGTATTCCTTGCGGCACCAGGCAAGAATGGCCGTCGCCGGATTTCTGTAATTCTTGGGTAAATAGATGCTTGCGCATTAGGCTGACTCGATACCATAAAAGCCGGCGAAATCTCCCATTTCTACCCGCACGGAGGGGCCGCTTTTCGTAGCAGACGGTCATATATTGGCCGTGACAGGCTGTGCAAGTGGCGTTACAATCCGCTACCACCTTCGCTATCGTTCTGGTCGAACGTTGGCCGCGGTTTCCCAACGGACTGGGTGCTCTTCTGCGGCGGCTTGCAGAAACCTGCGATAACTGCTATGCAAAAAGTCTCACCCTGTGCGATGGCTGTCGGCTTGCGTTCGCCTTTGAGGCGTGCGGTGTCGTCGGAGTATTGGCCACCGGCATCAGCTTGAGAGAGGTACGTGGAAGTGGCGTCCCATACGGATATCCAATCGGCCGGAGTCACCCCGGCCAACCGACATATACACGTTTCGCGAACGGCCACGCCGGAGACGCGCCCCGATCCCGGCGGAGGGCCGGCCGTGTTGCGGATCGATCCGGCGCACACGCTGCCGGGAGTCGTCCGATTCCCCCGGCGGCTGGGGCGTGAGGAGTTCCTTGCCGCCGGCTACCCTCTGATGTTCCTCTCGCGGCGGCTGGAGGAGCGGCTGCTGGAGTTGTACCGCAAGGGCTACGTCAAAGGCACCGTGACGATCAGCGCCGGCAACGAGGGCACGGCGTTGGGGATGGCGATGCCTCTGCGGCCCGGCCGCGACGTGGTGGCCGTGTTGCACCGCGATTTCACCTCCCATCTGTTGCTCGGGGCGACGCCCTACCAACTCGTCTGCCAGTACTTAGGCAACGCGGAAAGCCCCACGCACGGCCGGGAGGGCAACTGCCACCACGGCAACGCCGCCACGCGCCGCTTCCCGATGATCAGCCACCTCGGCAAGATGCTCAGCCCCGTGGTCGGCGGTACCTGGGCCGCGCGGCAGCAGGGCGAGGACGTCTTCGGGTTGGCCGTGATCGGCGACGGCGGCAGCAGCACCGGCGAGTTTCACGAGTCGCTGAACCTGGCTTCCGTGTTGAAGGTCCCCGTGCTGTTTGTGGTCGAGAACAACCATTACTCGTTTTCCACGCCCACCAGCGCCCAGTACAACTGCAAGCAGCTTTCCGACCGTGCCGCCGGTTACGGCGTCGCGGGCAGTACGATCGACGGTACGGATCCCTGGACGGTCTACTCGGCCGTCTGCGACGCGCTGGAGGCGATGCACGACAATCCGGCCCCGGTGCTCCTCGAGTGCATGAGCCTGCGGTTGCACGGCCACGCCGCCTACGACAAGGCGGAATACGTGACCAAGGAGCAGATGCAGCAGTGGCAAGAGCAAGACCCGTTGCCCGCCACGCGACAGAAGGTCATCGAACTCTGCGGAATGACGGACCAGAGCGTATCGCAACTCGAAAAGGACGTCGAAGAAGAGATCAACGAGACGATTGCAAAGGCCCTGAAGGTTGCAAGGCCTTACGCCAAGACACATCGTTTCGACGTCTACGCCAACTCGTCGCCGTTGGCCGTGAAGCCCTACAAGGCGGCCAAGGCGAAGAACGGCGACGCCGTGCGGCGTGCCCTGGACTTCATCCTCTCACACGAATCGGACGCGTTTCTGGCGGGGCTCGACGTGGGCCAGTACGGCTCGGCCTTCAAGACCTGCAAGGGATTGATCGACCGGCACGGAGCGGATCGGGTCATCGACTTGCCGATCTGCGAGCCCGGCACCGTGGGGTTTGCGCTGGGAGCGTCGCAAGCCGGCGGACGCCCGATCGTCGAGTTCCAGTTCGCCGATTTCTCGACCGAGGCGGTCACCCAATTGGGTCTCAACGCCGGCACCTGGTACTTTCGCGCGGGCACGGCCGCGCCGATGCTGCTGCGGCTGCCCTGTGGCGGCGGGCTGACGATGGGCGCATTCCACAGCGGCGAGTTCGAGGGCCTTTGGACCCGCTTCCCGGGCATCAAGCTACTCTACCCGGCCACGCCCCAGGAGACGTTCGAGGCCCTGGTCGCCGGGTTCTACGACAGCAACCCGTGTCTGGTACTGGAGCACAAGCTGCTCTACTGGAGCAAGGTCGGGCCGATCGATTTCGACGGCAATCTCGAGGCCGTTTGGCGTCCGCGGCGTTACTGCGAAGGATCGGAGTTGACGCTGGTCACTTTCGGCGCGATGGTCCACGAGTCGCTGGCCGCGGTGAAATCCTCCGGCCGGTCGGTCGAGGTCTGGAATCCGTTCGTCTTGCAGCCGATGGACTTGGGGCCGATCCTCGCGTCGATCGAGCGGACCGGGCGGCTGTTGGTGGTCCAGGAAGCCACCGCCACGGCGGGGTTGGGAGATCGCGTGATTTCGCTTTCCGTGCAACGGCGCGGCGCCGCCTTGAAATGCCCACCGAAGTTGATCGCCGCACCGGACGTCCCGGTGCCGTTTGCACCTGAGTTGGAACTGCACTGCCGGCCCAACGCCGAGAAGATCGCGTCGGGCATCGAGAGAATCATCCGGGGAACATGATGGATCAGACCCCCTTCAAGATGTCGCTGTATTTCCCCGCCCAGGGCGCGGCCGAGACCGAGGCCACGGTTATCGAGTGGAGCGTCTCCGAAGGCGATCACTTCAGCAAAGGGCAGATCCTCGCGCAGGTCGACAGCGCCAAATCGGTCTTCGACTTCGAGGCCCCTTGCGACGGGCTGGTGATCCGGCTGTTGCACCTGGAGGGAGACACGGTTCAACTCAGCGAGCCGGTGATGGAGATCGAGACCTCCGACGTGGAGATGAAGGACTGGATTCCCCCGGCGGTCGCCGGCGATGAGCCGGATACTTGGGACGAGCCGGCCCGTGCGGCCGCGGCCGACAGCGGCCAGACCGAAGAGATCCTCATCCTCGGCGTCGGCGGCTATCTGCCCGAGCGCGTGGTGACCAACGCGGAACTGGTCGAGCGATTCCCACAGATCACCGAACAATACGTCTATCAGGTCACCGGCATCCGCCAGCGGCGTTGGGCCGCCGAGGACGAGAAACCCTCGGAGATGGCCTTCAAGGCATCGCTCGAGGCGATCCGCAATTCACCGATCGCCACCAAAGACATCGACGCCATCGTGCTCTCGACGACCACACCCGACGTGGCCATGCCCTCGACCGCATGTATCCTGCAGGATCGACTCAGCCTCGGTTCGATCCCCGCCTTTGATCTCAACGCGGCCTGCTCCGGCTGGCTCTACGCGGTGTCGATGGCCCACGGCATGATCCGCTCGGGCATTGCACGCAACGTGCTGACCGTGGGCGTCGACGTGCAGTCGCGGCTGTTGGACAAGGCCGACCGTAACGCCTACTTCATCTTCGGCGACGGCGCCGGCGCGGCGATCATCTCGGCCGGCCAGTCGGGCCACCGCATTCGCCAGGTGATCCTCGGCGCCGATTCGCGTGGGCTGCGGATGGCCCGGCGAGAGAATCCCGGCTATTTCGTCGCCAACGGCCAGCCGGACATCGACCCCTGGATCCGGCTCGACGGCCCCGGCGTCTTCCGCATCGCCACCGACAGCTTCACGTCGTTGATTCGCGAGGCCACGGCAAAGACCGGCTGGAGTTCCGAAGAAACCCGCTGGGTCATCCCGCATCAGGCCAACGGGCGGATCCTCAAAGCGGCCGCCAAGCGCAGCGGCATCCCCTTCGAGCGGTTCTTCCTCAACGTCGAGCGCGTGGGCAACACCTCCAGCGCCAGCATCCCCCTGGCGTTGGTCGAGGCCGAGAAGGACCTTCAGCCGGGCGACAAGCTGGTCCTCTGCTCCGTCGGCGCCGGCATGACCACGGCGGCCGTTTCGGTGGATTGGTAGAGCGTGACGCTCCCTATCACAGCCCCGACTCGCCCTCCGGCATATAGAGCATCCGGCCGCAACTCTTGCAGAACATCGGTTTGCCGAGCATGATATCGGCACAGACGTTCAACTGCACGTCGGTGTTGCAGCCGGTGCAGTGCTGGTTTTCGACGGACGCCAGGGCGTCTTCGCCTCGGTGACGGACGCCCCGGTTGTAGGCGTCACGAACGTCGCCGGGCAGTTCGGCCTCGCATTGGGCCAACTCGCCTTCCAGCCGCTCGATGTCGCCACGGATCAAGGGCTCCTGCTGCGTCACTTTGGCGCGGATCTCTTCGGCCCGCTTGCGTGCCTGCTCGAAGACCTCCTCGGCCTCGACGATCTTCTGCTTCAACTCGTCGAGCTTGTCCATGCCTTCGAGGATCTCGTCGGCCAACACGCTATTGGTCATCTCTTGGGCGGCGATCTGCTCCTTCAACGCCTGGTACTCGCGATTGCTGGAGGCCGTGTTCAGTTTGTTGCCCAGTTCGACGATCTTCTCTTCCCCGGCCGTTAGTTGGACCTGTTTCGAATCGGAGGCCACCCGGGCGGCCGTCGATCGTTCGCGGGCCTGCCCGAGTTCGGCTTCGCGGTGTGCCATGCCGGCATCGGCCGCTTGGATCTGTTTGGGGCCCCGCTGCAGCCGCTGCCGTAGATCGGTAAGTTGTCGATGGACGCGATGCAGCGTACGGAGTACGTCGGTCTTCATTTTCTCAGGCGACATTGTGCAATAATCTCGGTCGATCGGGAGAGGAATGGACGAAGTTGGCGAGTGCGGGCAAAGCGACCCGGCCGGACATCAGTTGCGTGTGCCACTGCTTCGCAGAAGCAGTGCGATGGAGTAGGGAATAGGAAAAGCACTGCTTCTACGAAGCAGTGGCACACGCACGGCAAGCGAGTTCCCAGCCCCCCCCCCCCCCCCCCCCCCCCCCCGCGCGGGGGGCGACCCATCATTAAAAAGCCACCCCCCCCACCCCAC
>CAYYNP010000366.1:0-9118 GCA_964472545.1 uncultured Planctomycetaceae bacterium
GCCACGTCGACCATCACGCCGTTGATCCCGCGGCTGTAGCTCGTGTAGTTGTCGAAGCCGGCAACGCCGCCGCCGCGCAACGCGGTCTTGTCGGTGGCGATGGCCCGGTCGTCGGACTCGTCGGCGCCGGGATCGTTGCCGTCGAACGCCGAGTTGTTGTAGAAGACGTGGCGTCCCGCGACCGTCGGCAATCGATTGGCGAAGTCGACGCCGAAAACGACCTCGTGCGGATCGACGACCACCTCACGGCTCGCATTCGGTGGGGAACCTGCAAGCCAGGGAGGATGCACGACTTCACCCACCAGATACGTGCCGGGCGTGACGTCGGCGAACGCATAGTGCCCGTTGGCGTCCGTCAACTCGAAAGGCTCGGTGGGATCCCACGAGCCGCTGCGATTCTCGTCGATATAGACCTTCCAGCCACCGAGGCCCGGCTCACCGCCGTCGCGGTGTGCGTCGCCGTCGAGATCGTTCCACACACTGCCGTGAATCTCGCTCGACAATGCCTGGCTGCCGAAGTCGACGCCGGTAACGATTTGCTGCGGGGCGATCGTAACCTCGTGCCGGACGTCCGTCGGACCGACGACGATCTCACCGGACACGGACGGTCCAACGAAGGGGCGGTAATCGAGAAAGACCTCACCGCTTCTCACCGCGGCTTCTGCTTCTGAGGAAGACAGAGCCGGATCGAGGATAGCTCCGAGGTGGACGCCGTCGAAGCTCAGCGAGTCGCCAAAAGAGTCTTCCCCCACGATGTTGACGTTCTTGGAGACAAACGTGCCGGAGGGCTTTGTGGGCAGATCTGAATTCTGTGTAACGTAGAGATCGATATCGTCGCGGAACAATCCGGCGCCGACGAGAGCCCAGCCTTGAACGCCGGTGGCCGACACGGTGAACTCACCGGTCAGCGAGTCGTACCACGCCATCGCCGTTCCCGCCTCGGCCGGCCTTCCCCGATTCCCGAATACCGGATCCGGATACGTTGGCCCCCATCTCTCCTGTCCGTAACAGCGTACGACGTAGTCGCCGGGGGCAAGACCGGTGAACGCGTAATCGCCGAGCGCATCGGTCAGTTCAGAAGGTTCTCCTGGGGCCCAGTGGCCGTTTTCGTTTTCATCAAGGAACACGCGCCGATCGGCCAGCCCGGGTTCGTTGCCGTCGCGTTGCCCATCGCCGTTCTGATCATCCCACACGCTGCCGTGAATCTCGCCGTCGGCCGACGCCTCCTCGTAGAACACGAATACCTGCACGACGTCGAGCGTGCCGTTGTGGTTCTCCCTCGTATCTCGGACGCGATAGAACCATGCCTGCGCGGCCACGTCTCCGGCAAAGATCGATTGCTCGATCACGATCTCGTCGATGTTTGCCGTGGCCCCGCCTTGATTGTCGCGAACGGTCCAGGTGTGTGAGGCGTTGGACACTTGCACCTCGACGTCCCCGCTGCGTGCGTGGGTGATTTCGTGATAGAGCTTCACGTCCGTAACCAAGGCCCCCGGTGGGATCTCCGCTTGTGCCTGGAAGTCGATCTGCACCCAGTCGCCCACCGGGCCGTCCGGAATGCTCTGCGGCCCTACCCAGGTCCACGACGCGCGGACGCGTTCATCCGCGGGCGAGAAGGAACCACCCATGGCATGGCCAAGGCCGCCGGACAGTAGATCGCGCCGTTCGAGCGATTCGACGGCCATTCTTCGACGACGGTGAACCTGGAGCATTCCCATGCGTGCGTCCTCCCCGAGTGCGCGGCAAAAACCCAGTCGAAGTGGTGGTCTTTCAGCTTAGACTCCTGCGGCATCGCGTGTCAAGAATCTGCCGGCTGCCGTCAGGAGAACTGCAAAGTCGATTTGCGGGAGTGGAAAACGGGGACTGGCTCCGAGCCAGAATCAACACGGAACCTGCCGACGAAGTTCCCGGCTCGGTGCCTGTCCCCCTTTTCCACGGTGCCCCAATGTCGCCGCCCGAACAAAGGGGACAGGCACCGTCGGCACTGCGAATCCCTACAGCCACATCGCTCGTCGCCGGAGCCAGTCCCCTTTTTCGGGCTCCCGCACACTTTGCAGTTCTCCTGCGACTGCCATTTTCGCCGTCCGCCACGTAACGAATAACGCAACCTTCCTTTGACGCTGGGCCTTTGACGCTGGCGCCGTTGACAGAATTCCCCAAAACCCGAAAGAAACCCATTTGTACACCGCACGGGTCCAACACGCGGGGCCGTTACCCTGTGGCCGCCCGACCGTATTGCCCATTCGATTGGTGACCTTCAACGACTCTCAATAACTTGTGTATAATAGAAGTTCGTGGACATCGCCGCGACGCAACCCCTTTCTCGGAAGCATCTTGCGCCATGGAGCAGAAACCACAAGCCGATCCGGTGGCCTCGTCGGTCGCTCGTTTGCTGGAGATCGACAAGATCTGCCGCCGGTTCGAGGCGGCTTGGAAGGCGGCCTCGAAGGCGGAGGAGTCGCCGCAAGTCGACGATTTTCTTGACGGCGTCGCCGAGTGGCAACGCGGCGAGCTGCGCCGCGAATTGGAGGCCATCGACGCGGAATATCGGGCGGCCTCCGGCGACGGACTCAGTCTGGACGTTTTCATCCGGCGGCTGAGCGACTGCGGGCTGATGACGGCCGAGGAGATTCAGGCGTTCGTGGCCGGCCTGCCGGAGGACGAGAAGCCCGACACGGCCGAAGGGCTTGCCAAAGCGATGGTCCGCCGCCGCAAGCTGACGAAGTTCCAGGCGCAGACGATCTACCGCGGCAAGACCAAGGGGTTGGTGATGGGCAACTACGCGGTGCTCGATAAGCTCGGCCAAGGCGGCATGGGGCAGGTCTACAAGGCCGAACACCGCAAGATGGATCGGATCGTGGCGTTGAAGGTGTTGCCTTCCGCGGCCACCAAATCGCCCGACGCCGTAAAGCGTTTCCAACAGGAAGCCAAAGCGGCGGCCCGTCTTTCGCACCCGAACATCGTGGCCGCCTTCGACGCCGACGAATGCGACGGGCTGCACTTCCTGGTGATGGAGTACGTCGACGGACGCGATCTGAGCGATCTGGTCCGCACGCACGGACCGATGTCGGTCGGCAAGGCCGTCGAGTGTATCGTGCAGGCGGCGCAGGGGCTGGAATATGCACACCAACAGGGCGTCATCCACCGCGACATCAAGCCGAGCAACTTGTTGCGCGACCGCGGCGGCGTGGTCAAGCTGCTCGACATGGGACTCGCCCGCGTGCAACCGGCCGGCCGCCCCGGCGACCAGGCCGACGGCTCGCTTACCCAAAGCGGACAGGTGATGGGCACGCTCGACTTCATGTCGCCCGAACAGGCCGCCGACACCAAGCTGGCCGACGCCCGGGCGGACGTCTACAGCCTCGGCTGCGCGCTGTTCTATCTGCTGGCCGGCCGTCCGCCGTTTCGCGGCGAGTCGCTCACGCAGAAGATCCTGGCCCATCGCGAGGAGCCGATTCCGTCGGTCGCCGACCACGCGGCCGATGTGTCCGGGGAGGCTGTGCCCGAGGAGCTTGACGGGATTCTCCGGCAGATGCTCGCGAAGCAGCCGGACGAGCGGCCGCAGACGATGGCTGAGGTGATTGCCCTGCTCGAACGGTTTGCGTCGCATGAGGACGTCTCCTCGGCGAAATCGGCGCCGCCCTCGATCACTGGATCGCCTGCCCCAGAGACGCTCAACCTGACCGGCAGTGCGCTGGTCGACACGGCTACACAGCCGCCGACGAAGGCGCCCGCGCCGGAAGTCGTCGCCGTGCGCCCGGCCGCCGTGAGCGAGCATCACCCGCCGCGGCAGCGCAAGCCATTGGGCCGTCGACAGAAGACGATCCTGTTGACGACGGCCGCAGCACTCGGGTTGTTGGGGCTCGTCTGGGGCATTGTCGTCAGCCTGCAAACGCCCGACGGCACGCTGGTCGTCGAGATCCACGAGCCGGGCGTGAATGTCCAGGTGCTCGACGCCGAAGGCAAGATCATCGTTCAGCGTGCCGCGGAGAAGGGCACGCTGACGCTGAGCATCGAGCCGGGCACGCACCGCTTGCGTCTGGAAAAGGACGACCTGGAGATCTTCGCCCGGGAATTCACGCTGGCGGCCGGCGGCCGGAAGGTCATTGATGCCACGCTGCAACGCGACGACAAATCGCCCGCCGTGCCCGTACCGCAACCGGAGAACTCGGCAGACGTCGAGGAAGACCTCAACCTGCTCGCCCGCGAGAAGCTCCGCCCGAAGACGACGCCGATCCAGTGGCTCGGGTATCACGTCGTCGATCAACCGGCGGAGTCCATGCGGGAGATCGCCGGGTATACGAACATGGTGTACGACGACGGTTGGACTCGCTACGGCGACGCGCTGATTCGCGCGGCAAGAGAGGCCGGCACGGGCGTGGTCCTGGTCGTCACGCTGGAGGACGCGATTGCCAAGTTCGACACCGAAGCAGTCGAGCTGATCAAGAACAACCGTGACGTGGTGGGCGCCGTTTGCTGGGCCAGCGTCAATCTGGCGGAAGAGGTCGCCGGCGTACGCCGCAAACTCGACCAGGAAGCGCCCGGCGTCGAGTTGTGGGCCCTGGTCGTTCCCGACACGAAGGCGAAAATGGTCGAGGGGATGACGTTCGACGAGATCGATGCCTTCCTGGTCGACTACTGTTTCTGCCTCACGTCGAGCGAGCTTCGGGAGAAGGCCGACGACACTTTGGCGGCGTGGCAGGCGAAGGCCGGGGGGCGACCGGTGATTCTCCATTGGAGTTCGTGGACCAAGAAGCCGCCGGGCAACATCGACAAGTGTGAACCGGGAGTGCTGACCACGTGTTTGGATCTCGCCAAGCAGCACGGTCTGGCCGGCATTTCGTTCTACAGCTACGGGGGAGAACTCGGCAAACCATACGAAGTAATCACCGGCCTCCAAACGCGCAGCGAGTTCGTCGAAGAAGTCAAAGCCATCGCCAAGGAACTGGAGATGGACCGGGTGACGCCCGAGCGGCTTCACCTGGCATTGAAGCAGAAGAACCCTGACTACACCGGACGCGGCCAGTTCGTCGTCCGCGACGGGGCGATCGTCGAAGCCACGTTGAACAACTGCCGGCTGGTCGACCTGTCGCCGCTCGAGGGCCTGCCGCTGGAGGTTCTGTCTGTGATGTTCAACGAGATCGTCGATCTTGGGCCTTTGCGCGGCATGCCGCTGGCGGAACTACGATTCGAACACAATCTGGTCAGAGACCTTACTCCGCTTAAGGACTTGCCGCTGACGAAACTCCGTTGCAGTTGGAACGGCGTTCGGGATCTCTCGCCGTTGGCCGACCTGGAATTGACGGAACTCGGCTGCGGCCACAACGGAATCGACGACCTGGCGCCGGTGGCCGGCATGCCACTTCGCTGGCTCGCCTGTGGTCATGATCCGATCCGCAGCCTGGCGCCGCTAGAGGGGATGCCGCTGGAGTTTCTGGAGTGCTCCGGGACGCGCGTCAAGGATCTCTCCGTGCTTCGGGGGATGCCGCTTAGGGAGTTGGGAATCGTCGGGCTGCCGATCGACGTCGACCTGCTCGAAGAGTTGCCCCTGGAGGTGCTGGCCTTCACGCCGCCTCGGTTGCGGGGAGACATCAATGTCCTGCGTCAACACAAAACGCTGCGCACGCTCTGCAGCGACGGCGAACTGTTCGCCTATCGCCTGCATCTGCCGGTGGCCGAGTTCTGGGACGAATGGGACCGTAAACAAAACGTTGACGCGGCGGCGATCGAGCGCATCTTCCAGCGCACCAGGCAAGCCTGGGTCGAGCCGAACGGAGATCCGGACCCCTCGCCGATGATGTGGCCCGAGTTCGTCTACATCGGCACCAGGCATGCCGACGGCACGCTGTTTATGATGGACGTCGATCTCGAAGGCGTCGAGGCGGTGATGCCCGAGGCGGAGCAGATTCGCGCCTTGCCGAACCCGCCGATCATTCAGGTCCAAGGTCCGGGCGCCATGATGCGCGGCAAGAAGATCGAACGCCGGATCGGCGGCCGGTGGGAGACGGTCGAGTTGCTGGAGATGCTGCTGCGCCGCGGCGGCGAGTGGCGCATCGTGGCCTCGATCGACGGCGATTGGCATTTCGGCCCAGACGATCGGTTCGATCCGGCGAATCCGGATCACAAGGCGATCGCCGAGAATTTCGAACGGGGGCATCGGATCGTCGACGAAGAAGACGTCGACCTGTTCGACGAGATCTTCCATCCCCGCTACGTCATGTTCTACCGGGACGGGCCCGACGACGCGGGCTTGGTGGACCGGGAAGAGATCAAGACGCTTGTGCGTGAGAGGATCGCCAATCAGACGTTCGAGCACACCCGTTCCACGATCTTGCGGATCAAGATCAACGGCCCGGTAGCCGTTCTGACGGAGGAGGCGCGGCGCGTCGGAGACGAAGCATCCGGCGGCCGTATCAGCCTGATCGTCCTCTGCCGAACGGCGGACGGATGGCGGAGTGTCATCAGCGTGCTGGGCAACTGGTCGGAGGTGTTGACGACCTCCCCTTGAGCAGACACCCACGCATCTCCGGAGTCAACTTGATGTCCTGGCCGCTGCCGAGCGATTTTCGTACGATGCTGCAAAACCCGCGCGTCGCGTTTCGCGATCCGCAGTTGCAGGCGTGCGAAATCGAGCGCGACGCGCTGGGCCAGCCGCGGCCCTGGTCCGGTGCGTTTGCGGTGGTCTACAAGGCGATCTTGCCGGGCGGGCAGCGGCCGGTGGCGGTCCGCGCGTTCAGCAGCCAGTCGCCCGAGCGGCAGCAGCGATACGACAGCATCGCCCGCCATCTGCAATGCCGCGACGTGCCTTGCCTGGTTCATTTCGAGTACCAACACGACGGCATCCGCTCGGCCGGCGACGGCCGCTGGTATCCGCTGGTGGTGATGCAGTGGGTCGACGGCCAGACGCTTTTTGAGTGGGTCGGCTCGAAGTGCCGCGTGGGCAAAGGGCCTTCGCTGGCCAAAGCCGCCCGGCATTGGCTGCGGCTGCTGCGGGATCTCGACCGCGCCGAGGTCGCCCACGGCGATTTGCAGCACGCCAACGTGATGGTCACCCGCCGCGGACGTCTGCGACTGGTCGACTACGACGGCATGGGCGTGCCCGAGCTTTGGGGACAGCGCAACCTGGAGATCGGCGTCAGGCCCTATCAGCATCCGCAACGCGGCGAGTCGACCTTGCTGGGCCCGGAACTCGACCGGTTTTCGTCGATCGTGATCTACCTGGCGTTGCAGGCGACTGCGGCCGATCCGTCGCTGTGGCAGAAGCACGTGGGAAGCCGTTCCCACGACAAGCTGCTGTTTCGTGAAGAGGATTTCGTCGAGCCGCAGTCTTCCACGCTCCGCCAGGACCTCTTGAAATCAACGGATCCCCAGGTGCGCGAACTGACCGATAGGCTGTTTTCGCTCTCCCGGGGCGAATTACAGACCGTGCCGCCGCTAAGCGATCTGCTGCCGGAGGAGCCGGCGGCACGACCTGCGCGGCGAAGGAAGGCCACCCGCCGGCCGCGCCGCGAAGCCCGGGTCGACGCCGGCGGCAACGCGGCCGCCCAGGTCGTCTTGGAGGTGCTCTCCGGCTCGATGCAAGGCCGTTCGTTCGCGATTGAAGGTCACGACACGCTGTTGTTTGGCCGCGGGTCCGATTGCCATGCCCGCATCGAAGACGATCCCCGCGTGTCGCGGCATCACTTCTTGCTGGAGGCCATCCCTCCCAGCGCCCGGCTCCGCGATTTGGGCAGCCGCAACGGCACGACAGTCAACGGGCGTAAGTACTGCGCCCGAAACGCCCCGGCCGTGCGGCCGACCGAGGATTCCGGGAGCTATGCAGAGGTCGAACTGCACGACGGCGACGAGATCGTCGTCGGCGACACGACGATCCGTTTTCGCATCGAGTTGCCGGCCACCGTCTGTTTGCCCGCGCCGCAGGCGCGCGACGCCGACAAACCGCCTCGGCAACCCGACGACTCCAAGCGAGACGCCTTCGATCCCGACGAGTTGACCGTGCTGGAAGAAATCGGCCGTGGCCGGCTGGGCACGGTCTGCGTTGTGCGGCGCGAAACCGACGGCCGCCGCTTCGCCCTGAAGGTCGCCTCGCCGAAACTCTCCATACCCAAGACCCGCCGTGGACCGCTTCTCGATGAGTTGGCGAACCTGGAAACGCTCGACCATCGCCACGTCGTCCGCTCGTTCGGCGTGGCGAGGATTCGGCGGGCATACGGCTTTTTGCTGGAACACTGCGACGGCGGCAACCTCCACGACCGCATGCAAGCGCACGGCGGCCGGATTCCCGTCCACGAGGCAACGATGCTGCTCGAGCAGTGTCTGGCCGGATTGGCTCATGCGCATCAGCAAGGGCTGGTGCACGGCAACCTCCGGCCGCAGAACGTCCTCTTGCACCGCGAGAACGGGCAACTCGTCGCCAAGCTGGCCGACCTCGGAGTGGCACGCGTATTTGAAATGGCCGGGCTGCTGGGTATGACGGCGAGCTTCCAGTCGCAAATCGATTATCATCTCATGCCCCCGGAGCGGCTCAGCGGATTCCGGCAATCGGACCTCCGCAGCGATCTGTGGGGGCTGGCCGCCACGTTCTACTATGCGATCAGCGGCCGGTATCCACGCAATCTCGACGCCCGGGACCCGATCGCTGCCGTGTTGCACGAAGAGGCGATTCCCATCCAGGCGCGAGAACCGTCCGTACCCGCGCCGATCGCGCAGGTGATCGATCGATCTCTCCGCCGATCGCTGCCGGAGCGATTTCGCACGGCCGTGCAGTTTCAGCAAGCGCTGGAAAGTGCCGTGCAGTCGGGCGGGCTGGGACTTCGATAGTAAGACACGTCTGCTCCCAAATTGCCTCCCATGTGCCCCGACGCTCGCAACGACGGCAGGAGAACTGCAAAGTGTGCGGGAGCCCGAAAAAGGGGACTGGCTCCGTCGACGATCGATGTGGCTGTAGGGATTCGCAGTGCCGACGGTGCCTGTCCCCTTTCTTCGGGCGGCGACATTGGGGCACCGTGGAAAAGGGGGACAGGCACCGAGCCGGGAACTTCGTCGGCAGGTTCCGTGTTGATCCTGGCTCGGAGCCAGTCCCCCTTTTCCACTCCCGCGAATCGACTTTGCAGTTCTC
>CAYYNP010000367.1:0-9053 GCA_964472545.1 uncultured Planctomycetaceae bacterium
ACTGTTGCTTAGCTGGACCACGGTTTTGTGCCAAACCCGTTGAAACAAAACACCGTACATCGAACACTTGCCGGTTGTCGAGGACGAGCGGCAGATCGAGCCGAGAACCTCCCGCGAAGTGGCCCAACGATGTATCGCGGTCGTCTTGTGTGCCGTCAAGGGCGAGACGCAAGGCGAGGATCAGGAGTTCATCGAGCAACTCGTCCAAGATTACGATGCCGAAGCGTGTTTCTCGCCGGCGGAGGCGTGTTTCATCAGAAGTGCGACGCCCGAACACCAAGAACTGATCGACTACTGCTGGCGATACGAATGTGTACACGTCTTCTTGTGGGCCCTCGGCCAGTTCGACAACCTGCAGCCGCCCAATACGATCTGCAACGTTGCCGATGAGGTCGATCTGATACGCGGCGCCGTGCCGCGGGGGTTCATCGAAGACGCCAAACTTCGCCCTCAGTCCGAGATCCTTGATGTGGCCGACCTCTACTACCGTCTACATTGGGCAGCAATCCACCTGCGCCTACACGGCCAGCAGTCGGATGCAATCGACGAGGGCATCATTCGGGAACGGCATCGCGCGCTCAACTGGCTTATCAGATACATGAACCAGGAGTGGGATGACGTGACCACGGACACCTAGCGCCTTATCGCCCGCCGGTAAATGAACGCCGCGAAAATCGCCGCCCAGGCTCCGGCCACGCCGTTGGATGTTCCACGCTCTTGACATCGGAGATGCAATCTCGTGAATGACCGGAAGGTACGTAAGCACGCTCGATACAAGAACGAACCGGTAATCGCGTTCGCCTGGTACCGCCGGGAAGAATGGGAGAGGTTGCGGGAGATCGCAGCGGATCGGGACGTGCTCGAGGACACGTACGACGAATGGCTGCGATCGGCGCGGCAAACGCTGCTGAGCCTGCAAGCCAAGGGACGGCGCGTACAGAAGACCAACATTGGCGTAGAGGAGTTGTTGCGTTGGTGTCAGTCGCGAAAAGTGGCCGTGGACGGAAACGCGCGGGCCGAGTTTGCCGCTGCCATCCTGCAGCAGCAACACACCGATTCCTGAAGTTTCCCCCTACTGCAAATCCGCCAACGTCTTGCGGAGCAAGTTCGGCACGTAGTTGCCCGTACGCGGCGGGAGATTGGCGGCTTTGGTGGGCAACGCCTTGATGGCCGAAAAGGCAGGCTTGGCACGTTCGTCGAGGATATCCAGCGCGTTGACCGCCATCATCGAGACGTAGACGCTGTTGCGATCCAACGAGGCAAGTTCGAGTAGTACGGCGACCGACTTGGCAACGTCGTCGCGGCCGCCGTAACGGCCCAGCGCTTCGGCGGCGATAGCGCGGACGTAGGGCGAACGGTCGGACAACGCGCTGCGCAACGGTTCCGACGCCGCGCGAACCGCCTCGCGGCCGCGCATCAACAGGCCCATCGCCGCCCAGTAACGGACGGCACTATCGTCGTCGGCAAACAACGCCGCCAGTTCATCGGCAGCGTCGGGGTCCAATGACGCCGCCAACTCGGCCGCCGCCATGGTCTTTTCAATCGGGTACTTCGCCGCGTCGTGGCCCATTTCGTACGGCGTCAAGTCCGGCGCCCGTTGGTGCATCTCGCCTTCCGGAAGGAAGCCCAGGTCGCGGATCTTCAGTGCCAGGTCCCGCTGGGCTTTGCGCAACCGCTTCAATACCTCTTGATGTTCCGGCGAGTCGGCCAGGTTGTTTACCTCATCGGGATCGTTTTCGAGGTCGTAAAGCTCCTCGGCCGGCTTCGTCTCCCAAAAGTACGTTTGCGGCGGGCTGAGCTTGCCCTGGTCGTAAAGCTGCTTCCAGACCCGCGTGGTCGGCGTTTGGAACATGTAGGCGATGAACTGGCCGTAGATCTTGTGCGGCATGTAGTTGCGCACGTAGACGTAGCGCTTGTCGCGGACCGTGCGGACCATGTCGTAACGCTCGTCCATGCGGCCGCGGAAGCCGAAGCCGAAGGGCTGCTCGGGCGTCTCGTACTTGCCCAAGAAGGCGTGGCCCTGCATGAACTCCGGCGGCCGAATACCCGCCAGCGAGAGCACCGTGGGGGCCAGGTCGATAAAGCCCACCAGCCGATCCGACTTGCCGCCGGGTGCGAAACCGTCCGGCGCGAGGTGGCGGAACTTCTCGGGCACCGAGACGATCATCGGCACGCTGAGCCCGGAGTTGTACGGCCAACGCTTGCTCCGCGGCATGCCGGAGCCGTGGTCGCCGTAGTAGAAGACGATCGTATCGTCGGCCAAGCCGTCTTCTTCGAGCTGCGCCAGCGCGCCGCCCACGCGGCGGTCCATCTCGGTGATCTTGTCGTAATACTGGGCCCAATCGAGCCGCACCTCCGGCGTGTCGGGATGATAGGCCGGCACGCGGACCTTGGCCGGATCATGCACCGGCGTATGCGGCCGGCGGCGGATCTGGCTTTCGTGGCTGGTGGTGAAGTTGAACACCGCCAAGAACGGCTGCCCTGGTCGGCGGTTGCGGTAGTGTGCCCGGCCGCTCGACTCGTCCCACACCCCGGCGGGCTTCTGCAGATTGTAGTCCTCTTTGCTGTTGTTGGTGCAGTAGTATCCCGCCGCGCGAAGATACTGCGGAAACATCTTCATCGAACTCGGCAGCCGGGTCATGCTCCGCATGTGTTGCGAACCCGTGCTCGGCGGATAGACGCCCGAGATGATCGTGGTGCGGGCAGGAGCACAGACCGGGGCGGTCGACCAGGCATTCAGATAGATCACGCCCCGCTCGGCGATACGGTCGATGTTGGGCGTGTCGGCGAACTCGTCGCCATAGGCCCCGATATGCGGGCCGTTGTCTTCGCTGGTGATCCAGAGGATGTTCGGGCGCTCGGCCGCGCCGGCTGGAATCGTTGAAGAACAAAGCAGCACCGCCGCCAGTATCAGGACCAGGATTCTCATCGCGCGATCTCCCAACAACGTGGTTGCCTTCCGGCACGGCGGCCGGAGAGCTTGGGCGCCATTCTCGCCCGGCAAAGCGGCGGCGCCAGGCACAAAGCCGCGACCGGTGGTCGCGCCCCGCACGTACGGTATCACGCAACGTCGGGCGAAGCGATTCCATGTCGGTCGGTGCGCCGCGGCATCGGGCGCGACCACCGGTCGCGGCTTTGTGACGACGCGCGGGACTGTGTGCTTGGCACGCGCCGAAACGAATGCTAGCATGACGCAAATCATGATCTACCGCACACTCGCTCATGCCGTATACTGGCTTGCCGTCGGTTGCGCGTCTGCCGCCGAGCCCCGTGATCCGCTGCTCTATCGCCGCGTGGCCCTGCCGGAGGAGTTGCTCACCACGCGTAACGGCATAACCTTCGGCGGCGACGTGCGGATCGGGGATCTTACGGGCGACGGACGGTGCGATTTCGTCGTCTATCGGTGCAACCACGGTGCGCCGCGCGGGGCGCATCAGGGCGGGCTGAAGCCGTGTTTCCTCGGGGCGTTCGATCTCGACGGCAAGTTACTCTGGCAGCAAGGCGAGGGCGGCAACCAGCCGTCGCGGCCGATGTCGGTTACTGTATACAACATGGACGGCCGCAAAGGCGACGAGATCGTCTGCTTCTGGCATCGGCCGGATCCGGCCACCGAGGCCGATTGGCGGTCGCTGGCCGATGTGGTCGTGCAAATTCGCGATGGCCGCACGGGGCGCGTTCTCCGCCAGGCGGCCCCGGCGGCGATTACTCGACGAAGAATGAAAGACCCCGGCGGCTCGAACTGGGTGCATCAACGCTTGTTGATCGCCAACTTCCGCGGCACGCCCGCGCCGCGCGACGTGGTCGTCAAACTGGGCGATACTTACGCGGCGCTCGACGAACGGCTCGACGTGCTCTGGACCTATACGACGCCATGGATCGAGTACAGCCATTGCCCGGCCTACATCCCGGCCGTGGGCGACCTCGACGGCGACGGACGCGACGAACTGGTCGGCGGCCATTTCGTGCTCGCATCGGACGGCACGCCCGTCTGGGAGAAACGGCTCGGCCGCCACATGGACTCGGTTGCGGTGGCCGCGTGGGATGGCAGCAACGTGCGGGCGATCTGTTCGGGATTCGGGCACGTCGTGGACCTTCGCGGCAACGTGATCCTCCGGCTTGGCGAGCAACTCGTACCGCACGGCCAAGAGGTGCGCGTGGCCGATTTCCGCAGCGACTTCGCCGGCCCGGAGATGGCCCTGCGCTACAACGGACACACGCCCGAGGTGTGCGTTGTCGGCAGCACAAACGGCCGAGTCATCGGGCGGATGAAACTCAACGAGTCGCCGACCAACGTGGGCATGGAGCCGGTCTATTGGAACGGGCCGGATCGGCCGGCGCTATTGGCCAACGGCGGCCGGCTGTGGGACCTGCAATCCGGAGATTCGCAAAGCCTGCCCGGGCTGCCTCCGCCAGGTGGAAACCGCGCGCATCGCATGGGCTTCTACCACACGATCGCGGCCGACGTTTGCGGCGACCGGCGCGAGGAATTGGTCCTTTGGGACCCGACGGCCGAGGGTGTTTACGTCTACACGGCGGCGCCGCTCGACAAACGGGCCTACCGCGGCTACGACGCCGGCCCACGGCAATTCAACCCACGGTTGATGGATTAAGGGCTTGTCCGGAAACAACTTCGTCCGCTTCATGGTAGCCATCACACTCCGTGTGATGATTCGCCCGAAAAACTGCGAAGTTGTTTCCGGACAGGCCCTAGGTCCGCGAGCCGTGTCGACTCGAGAATACCCGGCGCAACGCTATCTTGCCCAGTCGTGTTAGCTTGCGGGAGCCTGGCAGAGAATAGGGGCGAAGCTGGCTCCGGCAGAAAAACCGCACTTTCCCGCACGGCTGCTAAGCGGTAGAATAGCGTTATCGTCGAGTCCGTGGCGCTGTTTTGCACTTCGCAAGCGCACTTCTGCCGCAGCGGGATTCACCGCGGCAACGCCCGAACTCGTTTCGCAAGACAAGTCCGACGTTTCCATTTTCCATCAATACGTTCCTCGTTGCGCAGGTACCGTAGCGTCTTGTACGCTACATATTTGGGGTCGGGAGGGTATCCTGAGTACCCTTCCCGGCCCCTTTTCTGTTGGCGGGACGGGAGTCTCCTTCCGGCGGCACTACTTCTCGCATGGATCGAGCGGGGACGATTGAAGTTGGCTGCAGTGTGCCACTCGATTGGGAAGGAGAGTCCCGCCCCCGCTACCGCCTCTGTGCCGAATTCTTCGCGATCAGCCCGGCCACGTAGCCGCCTTTGAAGCCGGCGTCGATGTTGACCACGGTGACGTTCGAAGCGCAACTGTTGAGCATACCCAACAGGGCCGCCACGCCGCCGAAACTGGCCCCGTAGCCGATGCTGGTGGGCACGGCCACCACGGGGCAGGCCACGTGGCCGCCGACCACGCTGGGCAACGCGCCCTCCATGCCTGCGCAAACAACCACCGCGTCGGCGTCTTGTAGCAGCGGCAGGTTGGCTGCCAGGCGATGCGGCCCGGCCACGCCCACGTCTTGGATGAGGCTGGTTTCTGCGCCGGTCCAAAGCGCCGTCTCCCGGGCTTCCTCGGCCACCGGCAGGTCGCTGGTCCCGGCGGTGACGATCGCCACGCGGCCGCAATCGGTCGGTGGTTCCGCCTCCGCCGCCTGGGGCTCTTTCGCCAAAGGAATGCGGAATATGCGGCCTATCGGGTTGTAGTGGGCCTGGGGAAACGCCTTCTGCAACTCGGCGGCCTGCTCGGCGGTCATCCGCGTGGCCAGCGCATCGACGCCGTTGTCGATCAGGGCGCGGAAGATCTTCTCCATCGCCGGCACGGTCTTGCCCTGGGCGAAAACGACTTCCGGGAAACCGCAGCGTCGGTGCCGATCCAGGTCGACCTGGGCCTCGCCCACGTCGGCGATTCCATGGCCGGTGATCTGCTTGACGAACGTGTCGATCTCTACGTCGCCGGACAGCAACTGTCGGGCGAGTGCTTCAATGTGATGTGGGTTCATACATTCCATCGTAACCTAGCGCGTTTCGAGGTGAAAGCCTTGCTCAAGGGGGCACTGGGCGGTCTAATGGCGGTTTTCGCTTTGCCCACCGGAGCCCATCATGGATCGCCATCTGGCACGACGCGACCGGCTGCGAAGAGCCGTCAAGAAAGCCGGGGCCGACGCCCTGCTGGTCACCGACTTTATCAATGTCACCTATCTGACCGGCTTTACCGGCGAAGACAGCTACCTGCTGATCCGGCCCGACGGCGACCTGATGCTCAGCGACTGCCGGTTTACCACCCAACTGGGCGAGGAGTGTCCCGGTCTCGACGTACACATCCGCCGCCACAGCGTGACGATGGTCAAAACGGTCGCCAAAATCGTCCGTGCGGCCAAGATCGCCAATTTGGGCATCGAGGCCGGTTCGATGACCGTGGCCGTGCGTGATGAAATCGCCGAGAAGCTTCCGAAGCTCCAGATTCAACCGACCTCCGGGCTGGTCGAGGCCCAACGGGCGATCAAAGACAAGGGCGAAATCTCCCAACTTCGCCAGTCGGTTCAATATGCCGAAAAGGCGTTTGGCGTGCTACGCGCCACGCTTCGCCCGGAAAAGACCGAAAGGGAACTGGCGATGGAGTTGGAGCATCAGCTCCGGCTCTTTGGTGCCAAGGTGAGGGGGTTCCAGTCCATCGTTGGAGTGGGCCCTCGTGCAGCACTGCCGCACGCCGTGCCAAGCGAGCGCAGGGTGGAAGAGAGCGATTTCGTGCTGGTCGATTGGGGTGCCAATGGGGGGCTATATATCAGCGACTTGACGCGGGTTTTGGTCACAGGTAGAATCTCTGCCAAATTCGAGCGAATATACCGCGTTGTGCTGGAAGCCCAGACTCGGGCGATCGCCAAGATCGGCCCGGGGGTCGCGGCCAAGGAGGTTGACAAGGTCGCTCGCGGCATCATCGCCGATGCCGGTTTTGGCCGCCGTTTCGGGCACGGTTTGGGGCACGGGCTGGGATTGGAAGTCCACGAGGCCCCCCGACTGGCGGTCAACAGCCAAGACGTGCTGCGGCCGGGAATGGTCGTGACGGTCGAGCCGGGCATTTACATCCCCGGTTGGGGGGGTGTGCGGCTCGAAGACGACGTGCTTGTGACGCGTACCGGCCACGAAATCCTCACCTCCGTGCCCAAACGGCTCGAAGAGGTGATCGTCGGTTGAGCGTCGCCCGGTGATCGTCGCTGTGCGGGTTGGGCGTAGTACCTTTAACCAGAGACTGGAGACATCGGCATGGCCGGTTCTTCGTCCGAGAAGGACGTTTTCGACGTTGAGCGAATCCGCGAGTTGGTCGAGTTGATGGAGCAACACGACCTGAGTCAGGTCGACTTGCGCCAGGGCGAGACCCGGGTGCAGCTTCGGCGTGGAGGTAAGTTGCTCGAAATGCCGGCCGGACCGGCCGTGGCTCCGACACCGACGACGCCTGCGCCGCCGGCCGATGCGCCGACGGATATGCAAGAGGCGTCGCAGGAGCACATCGTCGCGATCACCAGCCCGATGGTCGGCACGTTTTACTCGGCGGCCGACCCCGGTACGCCGGCATACGTCAAGGTTGGCGATCACGTCGGCCCGGAAACCACGGTTTGTATCATTGAGGCGATGAAGGTCTTCAATCAGATCCCGGCCGAGGTCACCGGCAAGGTGGTCGCCGTGTTGGTCGAGAACGGCGATCCGGTCGAGTACGGGCAGCCGATGTTCAAGGTGGACACACGGGAGTAGACCCGTCAGGAGTAGACCCGTCAGGAGTAGACTCTGGTAACGATCCGGCTGTGAAGTTTGATCTTCCGCGTCGTGTTCACGCGCCTTTCGATTGCGGTGTTGCGAGCAAATGTTCAAGCGAATTCTGGTGGCCAACCGAGGTGAGATTGCCTTGCGGATCTTCCGCGCCTGCCGCGAGTTGGGCGTAGAAACCGTGGCCATCTTCAGTGAAGCCGATCGCGGGGCGGCCTACCTCTCGCTGGCCGACGAGGCCTATTGCGTGGGGCCGGCCAGAGCGGCCGACAGCTACTTGAAAATCGATCGGGTGATCTCGGCGGCCGAGATCGGCAACGTCCAAGCGATCCACCCGGGCTACGGATTCCTGGCCGAAAACGCCCATTTCGCCGACGTCTGTCGGAGCTGCAATATCGAGTTCATCGGGCCCAGCCACGAAGCGATGGCGTTGGTGGGCGACAAGAACGCCGCCCGGCGCGTGGCGGCCGAGGCCAACGTGCCCACCGTGCCCGGCAGCGACGGACTCGTTCAGAGCGAGGCCGAGGCGGTCTCACTGGCCCATCAGATCGGCTTTCCCGTGTTGATCAAGGCGTCGGCCGGCGGCGGCGGCCGGGGGATGCGGGTGGCGCTGAACGACTTGGCGCTGAAGGCGGCGCTGCAGCAGGCCCGGGCCGAGGCCGAGGCGGCCTTTGGCAATGCCGACGTCTACTTGGAAAAGTACATCGAACACCCGCGGCACGTCGAGGTCCAGGTGCTGGCCGATCAGCACGGCAACGTGGTGCATCTCTGGGAACGCGACTGCACGATGCAGCGACGTCACCAGAAGCTGGTTGAAGAGAGCCCGGCGCCGCGGCTGGAGGAATCGACCCGTACGGCGATGTGCGAAGCGGCCGTGCAGTTGGTCAAGGCGGCCGACTACAGCAACGCCGGCACGGTGGAGTTCGTTGTCGACCAACAAGGCAATTTCTACTTCATCGAACTCAACGCCCGCATTCAAGTGGAACATCCGGTCACCGAGATGGTCACCGGGGTCGACCTGATCAAGGCCCAGATTCGCGTGGGCGCGGGTGAGGAATTGCCGGTGCGGCAGGAGGAGATCCGCAGCACGGGCACGGCCATCGAATGCCGGATCAACGCCGAGGATCCGTCGAAGAACTTCCGCCCCACGCCCGGCAAGATCGAGCGGTTGGTTGCTCCGGGCGGGTACGGCGTGCGGTTCGATTCGCACGTACACGCCGGCTACACGGTCTCGCCGCACTACGATTCGATGATCGCCAAGCTGATCGTGCACCAGCCGACGCGCGAGCAGGCGATCCGGTGCATGCAGCGGGCG
>CAYYNP010000368.1:0-9003 GCA_964472545.1 uncultured Planctomycetaceae bacterium
GATCCAACCCCGGGGCCGGACGACACGTCCTTCCTCTTGCCGGACTCGGAATTGATGTTCGTGACGACGCAGGACACAGACCCGATGGTGCCGGAAGGCGAGTCCCCGATGCCGGCCGAACCGGACGCGGCGCCGGCGGCAGATCCTGACGGCACGCCGGCGGCAGATCCTGACGGCACGCCGGCAGCAGATCCTGACGGCACGCCGGACGTGCTGCCGCCGACACTGCCGGACCCGACGCCCGGCGCGGAACCGCCCGTCGTGCCTCTGGGCCCCACACTTCCGCCTCCGGCGGTGGATCCCGGCAGCGAGATGACCTTGTTGCCGCCGACGATTGCCGATCCCTCATCGACTACGGAGCCGCCGATCCTCCCGCCGCTGCTGACCCCTGAGGAACGCGAGGCGCAGAGCCTGCAGTTTCTCGCCGACTACATGGTGCGCCCGGCTTTGCGCAGGCAGATCGCCCAGCGTAAGCTGTTTGGGGAGTTGGAGGTCGTGATCGAACAGCAGCGGGCGGAGTACGAGAGCGACGATTCGATCCTGAGCCCCGGCGCGATGGCCGATCCTCCGGAGTTGGCGGCGCTGACCGCTCAGGAAGGCATGAGCGTCGACCAGACGCCGTTGATGTCGCAATTCGACGCCGACGACGAAGAGGTGGGCAAATCGTACGTGGGCGGCTCCGGCGGACGTCAGAGCAGTTTTGTCCAACTGGTGTTCGGGAACAAACTGGGACCGTTTCAGACCCAGGTGACCGAGGACGCCGAGGGAAATCGATACCTGTTGTGGGTCGTTCAGGCGACGGTTGCTCGCCCGGAGAAACCCACCGGCAACGAAGATCAGTCGCTGTGGGAAGGCGTGATGGCATACGAAGACGAAGGCGTTGAGGACGAGGTTCGCCGGGTGTGGAAGCAGGTCCAGGCCCGAGAATTGGCCCGCGCGGAAGCCCAGCGGCTGGGCGACGAAGCCCGCGAGGCCGGCAAGTCGCTGATCGCCACCTTCAGCGATCGTCCCGACATCAAGGTCGAAACGCCCACGCGCTTCAGTTGGCTGACTTCTAGCGGCCAGGGGCAGGCCGCCCGGGTAACGTACAGCGAAGTGCCGGGCGTGGAGTGGGCGGGCGGAGAGTTCATGCGGACGGTCTTCGGCTTGGACGCTTCCGGCATCGGCGTGGCGATGAACCAGCCGCAGACGTTTGCCTACGCGATCCAGGTCGAGAGTTTCCAATGGCTGGGCACGCAGACCGACGCGGACGGCAACCGCATGGCCGTGACGCCCCAGGTGGCCTGGACCCAGTTTGTCGCCCTGCCCATGGCGGAACGCAACCGGAAGGTAGCCCAGGCCGCGTCTAGCGACTTGCAGGGCGTGGCCACCGCCTGGCTGGAGGGAATCAAGACGGACGCCGGGCTAAAGTGGCTCACTCAGCCGCGGCGGTCGTCGAGGTAGCCGCCTCGACTGCTGCACGACGCGGTCGGATGCGTCGCGGGACTTGCCGAAATTCGCCCACGGCTCGGCGGCCGTACTGCACCATGACCTCACGAAACACCAGCCGGCGAACCTTCCTGAAAACGGCGGGGACCGGTGCCGCAGGGATGTCGATCGCCGGCGGCGCGAAGATCCAGGGCTCGCCACGCGCTACGCCGCCCCCCGTCGAGCAGATCGCCTGGCGCCCGCGGCAGGACGGCAAGCGTTCGTTCTTCCTCGATCCGCTCGAGGGCGAGAGGCCGCTGCCCGCCGAGCCGCTCTTCGGGCGTTGCCTGGCTCCGCTAGTACGTGGCGTGGGCGAGTATCGTCTGGCGGCCGGACGGACGGAGTTGGCGCCGTCGCATCCATTGGTCACGGGTGGATGCTACGATTTCGCCTGGACCTACTTCCCCGAAGAGCAGCCGCTGCCGGTGGGAGCCGTGGTGGCGTTTAGCATCCCGCGGACGTGGACCCAACCGCAAATCGAGTCGCCGGAGGAGCGCGGTTTCGTTTCGGCCGTTCGCTCCGGCGGGGAGAAGTGCGACGTCCGGCTGACGCACAACGGGAACATGACGTGGTGGGGCGTCGCTACCGTTGCCGGGCGCCCCGAGCCGGCCGACGGCTGGATTCGCGTCGATCTGCGTCAGGCGTCGGTGCAGCGATTTCCGCAGGATTGGTTCGGCAATTGGCGCAACTCGATGCGCACGGCAGTTGACCTTGCCGGCGACGGGCAATACGCGTTCGTGTCGGCGGCCAAGACGCAAAAGCCGGTGATCCGCCCCGCGCCGCCGTCTCGGTTCCACGTGGCAGCACCGGCCGTGGCCCGAGCGGGCGAGACGATCGAAGTCCGAGCGTCGGCCGTCGACTACTGCGACAACGCGGCCTGGCCGCCGCCGGTGGGCGAGGCCTTTGCCGCCGCGGTAGACGACCCGTTCACGCCCATCGCAACGGCCGTACTCACGCCGGAAGACCGCGGCCACGTAACGCTCCAAGTTCCCACACCGGCCGACGCGGACCACTTTTCCGCGATCGTCTCGAACCGCAAGGACTCCCTGCGCGGCGAAACGGCAGCCACGGTGCTCGACGCGGGCGGCGATCTGCCGAACGTCTACTTCGGCGACATCCACGCCAAAACGCTCAACAGCGACGGGCTGAAGACGCCCACGGAGTTCTTCGAGCACGCCCGCGACGTCGCCCTGATCGACTTCGCCGCCGTGGCCGATCACAACGCGGCGGAGGCCAGTCGGTTGGAAGGCCCGTTTCGGGCGGAAATGCCGGACGAGACGTACGCCCGCATCCAAGAGGCCTGCGAAGCGATGAACGAGCCGGGGCGTTTTGTTACGCTGCAAGGCTTCGAGCAGAACGTGATCCAAGGCCACCCGGGCCATCGCAACGTTTACTTCCGCGACAAATGCCCCGGGCTGTTTCGCGGCCGCACGCTCGACGAACTCTACGCGTACCTCGAAGGCCATCGGGCGCTGGTCATTCCGCATCATCACTTGATCTGGGGCGGCCGGCCGCATTTGGACAATACCGAGTACGAGCGGATCATCGAGATCTACTCGATGCACTGTAGCAGCGAAGTCCGCGGCACGCCGATCAACGACGCCGCCACCTCGCCGAGCAAGCGCGAGACGGGCGTTTCGGCCCGGGAGATCCTCGACCGTGGCCATCGCGTGGGCTTCATCGCCGCCAGCGACAACCACAACGGAGCCCCCGGCCTTTCGGCCCGGCCGTCGCGTTTCACGAACATCCCCTTCTCCGGCGGCCTGGCGGCCGTGTTGGCACCGGAACTAACCCGCGAGGCCGTCTTCGACGCCATGTACCACCGCCGCTGCTACGCCACGACCGGCGCCCGGATCTACCTCGACTTCCGCCTCGACGGCCAGCCGATGGGCAGCGAGTTGCGCGCAGCCCGGGGGGATACGCTACCGTTCGACGTGGTCGTTTCCGGCACGGAACGGATCGCCCGCATCGAGTTGATCCAAACGCATCGCGAGGGGACCGTCTGGACGTACGACTCGAAGCGGTTCGTCCGTCTCGGCGGGCGGCTTACGTTTGACAGGAGCTGTTGGACGTATCTCCGCGTCACCCAGACCGATCGGAAGATGGCGTGGTCGAGTCCGATTTGGGTGGACGTCGCGTGACGCCTTTCGGCCGGACGTCGCGTAGAATGGAGCGACGGGAAGAAAAGAAACGAAGACGGGATTACGGGATGAACAGGATAGGCCAACGCCAGCTTCAGTCTATCCCGTCAATCCTGTCATCCTGTCTGAGACTCGTCCGAGACTTGCCGTGTCCGTTGCGTGTCGTTCGTTTCAGCGGCGGCCCGCCGCTTGTCTTCCTTGGCGAAGGAGAAAGCCCCGGCGATGCGAAGGCCTATTCCAAGGACAATCAGCGCCAGTCCGCCAACCAGGCAGTGTGGATTTCTCGGTGAGCTTGCGATAACCGCACAACCCAGCAGAAGGAACCACTCGCCCGATGTAAACGTCATCCCATGCCGTCTCCGTTTCACGAATCGGGTTGCCGTCTCAACGATCGCTGCGAGAACCGCTGCCTGTGTCTTCCGGCACGATGATCTTACGAACTATCTCAAGAGTGACTGAGCATTTGGGCAGTTGCTGCTCCAAGGCTGCCGCGCCCTTTTCCGTGACGTCGGTGTCTTCTACGGTCAAATCGCGCAGGCTTGGCATCCCTGCAAGCTTCGTCAAACCGACGTCCGTGACTCCCGTCCGGTCGAGAAACAACCTCGAAAGGTCGGCCAACGCACTTACGTGATTCAGGCCGATGTTCGACGTGTCGGTGCCTCGTAGACTCAGCATCTCCAAACGCTGCATCCCTTCTAGATACTTCAGTCCGCCGTCGGATATCCGAGTATCGCAGAGCGCCAGCATCTGGAGGCTCGTGATGCCTTCCAGATGCCGCAAGCCCGCGTCGTCGACTTCCGTTTCTGAAAGAACGAGGTGTTGCAGGTCGGCCATTCCTTTCAGGTTTTGCAGACCGGCACCCCGAATCGCCGCGGCACCCAGTTCAAGCACCTGGAGCTTGCGCATCCCTGCCAGATACCGCAATCCACGGTCGGTTACGTTCGTGTATGTGAGATTCAGACTCCGGAGATTCACCAAGGGCTCCAAGTGCTTCAGTCCGGCATCATCGACCTCGGTCGAATAGAGCTCCAATCGTTCGAGAGCGATCAAACCGCTAAGATGCTGCAGTCCGGCCGAGGTTATCTCCGTGTTGGACAAATTCAGCCGTTGCAGAGCCGCCAATCCTCTGAGGTGCTGAAGTCCGCTGTCCGTTACACCTGTTCCGTCCAAATCCAGGGACTGAAGCTTGGCCAATCCTGTAAGATGCTCCGTGCCGCCACTGGTGACTTCAGTCTGAGTAAGGTCCAGCGACCGGAGGTTGGCCAACCCTTTGAGATGCTCGAGTCCGGCATCGGTAATCTCCGTTCCCCATAGAACCAAGTGCTGGAGGCTGGGCAAGTTCTTCAGGTGCTCCACTCCCCCGTCGTTGAGTTCACTCCCGCCCAACCTCAACGTTTCCAGTTTCGATAGGCGGTGGAGATGTCGAAGGCCATTGCCACTGCCTATCGATGAAGCTAGGTCTAAACGCCGAAGGCTTGTCAATCGGCCTACGTGGACCAGGTCATCCTCAGTTGGCTGCAAGTACGAGTACGGGAAAGAGACTGCAATTGGTCGGCCACTGCTGTCGCGTTCGATGGTCCCTCTTAGCTTCTCGATGCGTTTGATCGCCTCTCCGTAGTCATCCGTTGGGTTGGCTGCTGCGGCCGGCATAGCTGCTAGTAGCAGCACGGCAGTCAACAACGTCCGGAGAGCATACCTGTTCATGTTGGACTCCAGATTGCGGAGACGACGAGGCAGGCCGGTCTTGGCAGAATCACGCTCCAATTCCCTTATTGGCCGCCTATCGCGCCTTCAGCCAAACTGACGAACTCACCGGCCGCTCGCCTTCGGTCGTCTCTATCATACGATTATTTCGCACGTAATACGGGATCAACGTCAACGGCGAGCCGTCGGCCCATTTGCCTTGGATGACGGTGACGCCGCCGAGGAAATCGCCGCGCCACTGGGCGAGCAAGGGGGACCTCGGACGGAACACCTTGTCCAACTCCTGCTCGGCACTCTCGGCACAATAGATCAGCGGGCCGTATTGCAAGGCGACTTGACCGGCCGTGGCCTCGATCTTGGGGTCGCCGGTGATGCGTTGGATCTTCATTGGCAACACCAGATCGATCTTGTCGCCGGGCTTCCATTTCCGCGCGATCACCGCGTAGCCTTTCTCGATCGGCGGAGTAATCGCCGCGCCGTTGACGGTGATCGACGTGATGCCGTCGCACGCCGGGCTGCGCGTGTAGAGACTGCTAACACCGCGGTTGGGTACGCGAATGCGGATGGCCAGTTCCTTTTCGGCCGCCGGGTTAACGAGGATCGACACTCGGCCACTGCGCGGATAGTCGGTCTGTTGGACCATCTCGACGTCGGTGCCGGCGACATCCTCGACCGTGACCGTACTGCCGATGAACAGGTTCACGTAGATACTCTCCGGCCCCTTGCTGTACGTCCACGTGGGCAGCATCAGCAGCGTCCGCGGGATATTGCCCACGCAACAGGGGCAGCCGTGCCAGTCGTAGCGCGGCCGGCCGGTGACCAACGGGTTTTGGTAGTAGAAGTTCTTGCCTTCGAGGTCGATCGAACCGAGCAGCGCGTTGTAGAGCGTCTCTTCGTAGAGGTCGGCGTACTTGGCGTCGTGATAGGTCATGTTCAGCTTGTGCTGGAAGAAGATCAGCCCGCAGCTCGAACACGACTCGCAGTAGGCGTTGTGACGCAGCGAATAGTCGGGCCCAAAACCTTCGGAGGTCTCGCCGCTGCCGATGCCGCCGGTGACGTAGTATTTGCGGTGGACGATGTTGTCGTAGAGCGAGGCCACGGCGCTGTGGTAGTCGACGTTGCCGGTTTCCATGGCCACGTCGGACATGCCGGCGTAGGAGTACGACGCCCGCACGGCATGGCCCACGGCCTCGTATTGGCGGATCACCGGCACGTGGCTCTGGTCGTATTTGTGTCCGCCGTCGCGGCAGTCGAGCAGGAATTTCGAGAGCTCGATATACTTGTCGCCCTTGCCCTCGCCTTCGACCGTGTTGACGAACCGCCCGAAACGGACCAGGCCGATCTCCATCGCCTGATGGCCGTCGTACCAGTGTTTCTTCGGCGGGGGCCCGAGGTTCTCGCACCAGCAATCGGCCAGCCGCTTGGCGACGTTGTACAGCCGCCGGTCTTTGCCGTCGGTCATCAGGTAATGCGAAACGCCCGCCTCGAGCAGGTAGCCGGCCACGTAGCCCTCGTGATCGCTGCGGTGGCGGGGCGACCAGCGCTCGCGATCGCTGAGCGTGTAGAGCGTTTGCAGGTATCCGTCGGGCTCTTGGGCGGCCATGATCTTGGGGATCCAATCGTCGAGCGTTGCCCGCATGAGTTTTTGGGCTTCGATGATCTGCTTGTCGCCGGCCGGGTCGATCATCACGGCGATGCAGATCGACTCGATCGTGTTGTAGACCCAGGCGTTGGAAAAAACGTAGCCGCGGTGGTTGCCGTGGGGTTTTCCGGCCAGCTTGGCGGCGGCGTCGATGAAGTTGTTGATACCGCCCTGCGGCACGTCGGGGTCGGAGATCTTGGCGATGCAATGGGGAATCCAGTGGACGATCAAGGCCTTGGCGCGATGACGCCACAGCGGGCTGTCGATGCGGTAGTGCATCGTGTCGACGGGCGTCAGGTGTTCGGCCGGTGGTACCTCAGCGACCTGCACGGCCAGCGTGGACGAGGCGCTGAGGTCTCCCTTGGCCGCGATGAGCTTCAGCGAATAATCGCCGACGGCGGAGAACGTGGCCGTAGTGTCCAACGCCGCGGCGTCGGCAAAGGTCACGTCGCCGGGGCCGGACGACTTGCTCCAGGTGAGCTTTGCGGTATTCTTGCCATCAAGAGTCTTCAATTCGCCGTTGAGATAAGTCTTTCCGCCCAGGATCACCGTGCGATCGATGCCCGCGGCGACCGACGGCGGGAAGGCGGGCGAGTTGCCCGAGTCGTAGACCTTCCATTCGAGGATGCCGGTGGAGGAACTACCGTCGCCGTCGATCTCCAGCCGCAGCTTCGACGTGCGGACTTCGTCGAACGTGGTGGCGTTGTATCGGCTGGCTTCGATGCCCAAGCCGGAAGCACTCCCCACCGGCACGAACTTGTCGTCCTTCCAATAGAGCAACCGGCACGCGCTGGGCAGCCGCACGCCGCGGCGGTCGTCCCACCAGAAGACGTCGATCGCGTTGGTGGCGATCGGTTGTTGCCACTCGTACTGCACCCACTGCGTCCCCCGCGACGGCCAGTTGCCGTAGGAGCCGCGCCCGCGGACGTGCGAGTTCTCCGGAGCGGAGTTGTCGTTCAGCGCCGCCAGCGACGTGTCGCCGGAAACGTGCGACGACGAGGCGGTCGCCACGGCGGCCAGGTTCGGCTTCTCGGCGGCTTGGCTGCTGCCAGCACAGGCCAATCCAAGCAGCGTCGCGGCCGCGCAGCCGAGTAGCGTTGCCAAGCGGCGGTTTCGTCGTCTTGTTCGCATCGATGGTCTCCTTGATACAAGGTGGGTTCGTGTCGGGGTCATTCTTCTTGGGTGGCCCCGACGTTTGTTCCGCAGGAGGCGATGCGACTTCTCTCGCTCTGCCGGAAAAACGTCGGGGTGGCGGAGCCACAGGAGGGATCGGCGTTGGCACGGAACATCTCGTAGCTTCGCCACCCGGTTCTGTTCATGGTGAAGGTTGTTGGTTGGGTTCACTCGTCGCTCAGAAGAAGGGCCACCATGGTGCTCGTAAAGAGACAATATCATCGCTTGTGAAATCTAGTTCCACTTCCTCCTCCAATGACTTCGTGTACCCAACAATATAGCAACCGCCTCTTACGGCCAGATTGCGGATCTTCCGACCGTCGCGCAGTCGCACATTGACCACGTGCAAGTCCATCGCTACAGAAGGTCCAAGCTTCTTCAAGAACCGATCGGGAATCCGGATTCTTGCCATGGTTCTCTATGATACGGGAACCGTTCTGTACGTTTCTGGGGTGACTCGAGTTACGTTGCGAGTCACCGTTCCGCCCTGGGGGTGGCGAAGCCACAAGAGGGCTCGACATCGATACGAGTTTCTCTCGAGGCTGCACCGCCCGGTTCTGCCATTCGGTTAGTGCATACCTTCCCTCTCCTGACTTCGGTGACGCAAGCTGGTCAGCTTCGCCGGTTTCGTCGTCTGCACAGCAGAGCCCTCACAATCTCCCACTCGGCAACTGCTAACAGAGCCCCACCCAATACTCCAAGCGCCACTCCACCCACCGCAAGCAGGCCGTCGAGCCCTAGGATGCGGATCATCGCCATGCTCAAGAGACTGGCATTAAAGCCGATAAGTGCGAGACCAGCCGCACCCTCTCTCAAAGTGCCCATAGAACGGTCTCCGTTTGGTGGCTAGGACAGCAAAGTGTTACGGCTCGGGTG
>CAYYNP010000369.1:0-6733 GCA_964472545.1 uncultured Planctomycetaceae bacterium
ACATCTCGCGGAGCGAGATGACTACTATACGGAGTGGAAGACATGGAGTTGAGAGGCTTTCGCCGCCAAGACGGCACCTGGGGCATTCGCAATCACGTGCTCGTGTTGCCGAGCGTGACTTGTGCCAATCACGTCGTCCAGCGCGTCGGACGGGCCGATCCGGACGTGATCGCCGTGCCGCATCAACACGGTTGCTCGCACCTGGGCGACGATCGCGAGCAGGTGTTGCGGACGTTGGCCGGGACCTGCGCCAATCCAAACGTCGGTGCCGTGCTGCTTATCGGGCTGGGCTGCGAAACGATCAGCACCGCCGACGTCGCCGAACTCGTACCGACCGACGGGCGGAAAGTCGAGACTCTGGTGATCCAAGAGATCGGAGACTCGCAAGAGATCTTCCAACGGGCGATGGCGGCCATCGCCCGCATGAAGGAGTTCGTTGCGGCGATGCAGCCCGAACCGTTCGATCCGTCGGCGTTGGTCGTGGGGCTCGAATGTGGCGGATCGGACCCGTTCTCGGGCATCACGGCCAACCCGGCAATCGGCCTGATGAGTGATCGGTTGGTGGAAATGGGGGCGACGGTGATCCTCGCCGAAACCCCCGAGATGATCGGCACCGAAGAAGCGCTGCGGCCGCGGATTCCCGACGCCGCCGTGCGCCAAGAACTCTTCGCCCGGATCGAACGCTACGTGCAGTCGGCGCGCCGCGAAGGGGGCGATCTGTTCGCGGCCAACCCCACGCCCGGAAACGTACGGGCCGGCCTGAGCACGATCGAGGAGAAATCGCTCGGCTGCATCTGCAAGGGCGGCCAGACACCGATCAACGAACTGGTCGAATACGCCGCCGCGCCGCGCCGCCGCGGATTGGTGGTGATGGACACGCCCGGCAACGACGCCGAATCGCTCACCGGCATGGCCGCCGGCGGGGCGCATGCGATCGTCTTTTCGACCGGCTTGGGCACGCCGCTGGGGCATCCGGTCGCCCCGGTAATCAAGGTCGCAACGAACTCCGCCACCGCCAAACGCATGGGCGACTTTGTCGACGTCGACGCCGGCACGGTTCTCGACGGGCGACCGATCGAGCGCGTCGGCGAAGAGTTGCTTCGGTTGCTTGCGGCGGTCTGCAACGGCCGAGAGTCGAAGGCCGAGCGGAATCTCTGCCGAGAGTTCGCCGTGAATCGGGTCGGGGCGACGTATTAGCGGCTTGCGAGACTTGAGCTTTGCGTTTGGGGTGGCTGGGGCAAAGCGCAGCGGTGCCCCAGGTTGCCGGAGTCCTGTCGTGCCGTGAGTTACTGGGGCTGCGCCTTGCCCCAGCCACCCGTGAATTCACTTGGCACGTCACGGCGCGTACAACAATCGGGCCTCGCGATACTTCCGCTGCCGCAGCAGATCGGTCACTTCGCGCGCGAACGGGAAGCCGGCCTGTTCGAGATTCTCGGCCGCGTAGAGCGATCTGAAGAAACGCGCCCGCTCGCGAATCGGGATCGTGCCGTGACGCGTCACGCGATCCAACTCCGTGTAGTTGTACTGCACCAGCGCGTCGACTGTAGTACGCCGCCGCGTGGCTTCGGCGTCGACGGCTTCGCGAAGCTTGGCCTCGTCGATCGGACGTCCGGCGGGCAACACCACCTCGACCGGGCCGATGGTGCGCAGCAAGTGGTCGATGAGCATCTCCACGCGCGGGTCGGTCGAGACGGCCACGTGGTCGAATTCGTGCCGCACCAGCCGATGGCCCCAACGCCGGTCGTTGTCGAGAATCTCGGGCAACAGGAGCTTGTGATCGCGACGCGTCGTGATGGCCGTAAACTGCGGCACCACGCTGACCACCACCGCATGGCCTTCCGGCCGAACCGTGTAGCGATACCGGTAGCGGTGCTCGGTATGCAGATTGAAGACGGCGATTCCGTCGTGTGGCGGCTGGGTCGTCCGCGGGTCGTAGAACTCGAACTGCACGTTGCCCTGTTCGATCAGTCGCTCGAAATAGGGCGGCGGGTCGGCTGCCGCACGGCCGGCGGCCACCGGCAGCAACGCCGCGAGCAGCATGCTGCAGGCAAGTCCGGATCGGCAATGTGTGCGGAATCTGGCCATATCGAGTGTGGGGCTCTCTCTATGTATTGTCGGTGTTACGGCCTTCGAGTCCAGGCGCCGTCTTCGAGAAGTTAGCCCGCGCGGGGGGGCCGAAGCACTAATCGTCCGCCGCCGATGCCGCCACCACCGTGATTCCGGCAGGCAACAGCCGGGTCGTGCTGGGGATACGACGGCGGGGATGCCGAGATTCCGGGCGACGATCGTTCCGCGCACTCGCAGGCGAAGCCCATCGCCGTTTAGCCGCCGCCGGCACGGCGGCGTTTGGGGCCGGCGTCTACTCGTCGAGATCCTCGACGGTCACGTTGTCTTGCTTCTTGTTGTAGCCTTGGCTCCGCACAATCTCGTACGCCAGATCGGCCGTCTTGCTCGGCGGGACAAGCGTGCCGAACTGGACGGTGCGATAGTCGTGACTCTTGCCGCAGAGCGCACTGCGAAACACCACGTGTCCGTCGTAGCTGCGGCGGATCTCGACGTCGATCGGCTTGGACGTGTAGTTGCGGATCCGTTGGACCATCGCACTGTGGTCGTCCCAGCCGGCCACGCTGCTGTTGACCTCGACGCGGATGCGTCCGTCGGCGACGCGGCGATACGTGCTCGTACCGCCGAGCAGCATCCAGATGTTGTCGCGCCACGCCCGCCGCTTGATCAACTCGAAGACGACTTCGGGATCGGGCCCCAGGTTCAGTTCGATCTTGTCGCCGATGGGCACGTACTTGATCGCCTGGGCGGCCAGGTAGCTCAGCCCGTCGCGGCCGTTGTTGCGAAAGACGCGGACCATGCCGTCCGGCAGTGGCGTGGTGCCCAGGCCGGAGTCGACGTCGTTGGTCAATAAGTACATCCGCACGAACTGCTGCCCGTACTCCGGCTTGCGATAACGATACTGAATGCGAAACGGCACCGTGGTGCCCTGGAAGCTCCGCATCCGCTTCGACCATCCGTTGGGGATCGTTTCGGTGCCTTCGATGGTGTAGATGAAGTACTCGCTAAGGCCCTCCTTGAGGACCTGCTTCGGCCTGCCAAGGTGCTTCTCGTCCCCGTCGAAGTAATCCGCTTCCGCGTCCTTCAACGCGTCGAGCTTGTACTTGCCGCGGCGGGTCCTCGACAGGCGGCTGACCTCGTCCATCGGTATCCGCGCAAGTTGGGCGATCTTCTCGACCAGGTTGATCTGCCCAACGACCAGCCGCACCCGGGCGTCCTCGTACTCTTCGCCCGAGTTGTTCATCACCCGCACAAAGCCCTCGAAACTCATCTCGGTTTCGCCCGGATCGGCCATGCAGACGTAGTCGGCCGACCAGCTTATGCCGCTGGTGAAGTAGCTGACCTCGATCGTCGCCTCGCCGTCGATCTCGCTCTGCACGTTCCAGTAGAGCATCTGCGGCTTGTCGTGCGGGAAGGTCGTATCGAGCACCTCGAGCTTGTCGCGATGCGTGAGGAACCGCAACTCGACCGAAGTGGGGTCAATCAGCGTGTTGGCCCAACTGAACTGCAGCGGGTTGGCACCCGGTTTGAAGCTCACCTTGCGAGTTTCGCGGACCAGCGTGAGGTCTTCAGAGTTGTAGATCGTCAACTGCACGGTATCCCGGGCGGGGACCGTGGAGAGGTCGACGTTCTTGGCCCGGGCCGCCGCGCCGGCGAAGACGGTCGCCAGTGCGACGGCGAAGGCGGTAGCGCGTTTGCAGTGAATGGCAATCATGGGTCGATCTCGGCCTCCACCAACGTCACGTTCTCTTGCGTCTTTTTGTAGCCCATCCGTCGGACGATCTCGTAGAGCGAATCGACCGTCTTGCCCTTGGGCACAACGCGCGAGTACTCGACCGTCTGATAGTCGTGCAGCTTCGGATCGAGGCTGCTGCGGAAGAAGACGTGGCCGGGGAACGTGCGGCGGATTTCCAGCTTGATGTCTTCGTCGGAATAGTTGCGTACCCGCTGGGCGTAGACGGCGTGTTCGTCCCAGCCGGAAACGCTGCTGCTGACCGAGATTTCGATCTTGCCGTCGTCAACGCGGCGGTAGACCGACGTGCTGCCGACGCGCATCCAGATGCCGTCGCGCCACGCCCGCAACTTGATCAACTCGAAGATCACCTCCGGATCGGGCCCTAAGTTCAACTCGATCTTGTCGCCGATCGGGATGTACTTGATCGCTTGGCCGATCAGGTAGCTCAGCCCGTCGCGGTCGTTGTCGCGGAAGACGCGGACCATGCCGTCCGGCAGCGGCGTCTCGCCCAGGCCCGACTCCTTGTCGTTGGTCATCAGGTACAACCGCACGAGCTGATCGCCGTACTCCGGCACCCGGTAGCGATACTCGATCCGCACCGGCACGCTCGTCTCCTTGATGCTCCGCATCCGCTTCGACCAACCGTTGGGAATCGTTTCGGTGCCTTCGATGGTGTAGATGAAGTACTCGCTGAGCCCTTCCTTGATGACTTGCTTCTCCGCCGCCGGTTCTGGGGTGCTGCTGTCCGACGGCGCCGCGGGCATCGCCGAGGCCAATTTCCGCACAGCACGCAGGCGATATTCTTCCCGTTTGGCCTGTTCCATACTAGCCACTTGAGCCATCTGCACCTGGGCAAGCTGGGCGATCTTCTCGACCAGGTTGACCTGTCCCACGACCAGCCGCACCTGAGCGTCCTCGTACTCTTCGCCCGAGTTGTTCGTCACCCGGACGAAGCCCTCGAACGCGATCTCCGTCTCCTCGGGGTTGGCGATGCAAACGTAGTCGGCCGACCAGCTTATGCCGCTGGTGAAGTAGGTGATTTCGACCGTCGCCTCGCCGTCGATCTCGCTCTGCACGTTCCAGTAGAGCATCTGCGGCTTGTCGTGCGGAAAGGTCGTGTCGAGCACGTCGAACTTGTCCGGATCGGTGAGGAACTTCAACTCCACCGACGTCGGATCGATCAGCGTATTGGCCCAACTGAACTGCAACGGATTGGCCCCCGGCTTGAAGCTGATTCGCCGTGTCTCGCGGACCAACGTGAGGTCTTCGGAGTTGTAGATCGTCAACTGCACGGTGTCCCGCGTGGGGACCGTGGAGAGGTCGACGTTCTTGGCCATCAGACCGCCGGCCACCACGGCCACGATCAATAGGGCGAACGTCGCCGGCAGGAGTTTATGTCTCATGGGATTTCCTTTCAGGATTATCTTCATGGGGCTATCTTCATGGGAATTGGGCAAATGCGGCCTCGCATCCGCCTACCATTCGTTCTTGATGAAGAAGTGGAACTTGTGGACGATCTTCGGGGCCTTAGTGTCGGCACCCCGGGCGGGCAGATCGGCATGGAACACCTTGCGGTCGAAGGTGCTCTTGTCCTTGTCCACGCCGCCCTGGAAGGTCGTCTCGGGCCCCAATTCCCACTCGACGTCGCGATTCGTCTCGCGATAGATCTCCCGGCGGACGAAACGCAGGCTCTCGGCCACGTCGAGCGTGACTGCCTTGTCCTTGAAGTTCTCGATCTCGTACTTGACGATCACCTCGATGTTGTAGAGGTTGCCGGCCACGCGGTGCAGCTTGTTGCGTTCGATCGTCCGCACCACCACGATGTCTTGGGCCGTGCCGATGAACAGCCGCATCTCGTCGTCCAGGGGCGTAAACTTGCCCCAGTCCTCGCCGATGAACGCGGTCGATCCGCGGCCGTCGTCCTGGAAGATCCGCACCTTGCCAAACGGCAGCGGGGCGTTGCCGAGGTTGTTCTCTTTGTCGTTCTTGAGCACATAGTGCATCGGCACCCGCAGCTTGTTCTTGGGGCGGTCGAGATAGCCGAACTCCTCCGGATGGCAGGTGTAGGTCTTGTTGATCGGCACGTCCACGGACTTCTCGACCAGCATCTCCTTGGTCTCGTTGATACCGATCGGCTTGAGAAACCGCGGCCCGAAGCCGGCCCAGAGGCCGGTCGAACCGAAGGCCTCGTTGGCGAAGTTCTGCAGCCGCATGTACTGCCGCAGCGTGAGTGTGCTTTCGTCGTTGGTGGCCACGGCGCGGTAGTTGAAGCTCTTGGTCAGATTGCCCAGCAGGTAGCTGATCCGCACGCGGGCAGAACCCGACCCGCTGGAAGCCACTTGCCAAACCAGGGCCGCTTCGTTGGGCGGATAGCTCACCGAGAGCACCTTCACGTCCAGAGGCTCCGTGTCCGGCTCATCCGCGGCACTCTCGCCGGGGCCTTCTTCCACCTGGCCGGGGCCGATCACGCGGAAGATGATCGTGTTCGGGTCGATTTGGGTATTGGCCCAAGAGAAATCGACCTGGTTGACCCCTCTGACCAGCGGCACGATCCGCTCTTCTTCGACCAGCGTGGCGTTGGGGTTGTCCAATTGGATCTCGACCCGCTGCCGCACCGGCAGCGTGATCAGCTTGATCCGCGCCATGGCCGCCTCGGGCAGCAGGCACAACAGGCCCAACAGCGGCACGAGCGTTGCTAGAATACGTCGTCGCATTGCAGAACTCCTTGATCGATCACACGAAAATGGCCCATCGACGGACGACATCGGCCGTCCGCCGAAGTATAGGTCTTTGGTAATGCCGTCTTGCCCGGGTGGCCGGGGCACACGGGTGGCTGGGGCAAAACCCCGCGGGGGCCCCCGGTCCTATCGCCCAACCCGGCCCCCCAGCACAAATACCCCCCCCCCCCCCCCCCCAACCCAGGCCCCCGCGCGC
>CAYYNP010000369.1:6743-8795 GCA_964472545.1 uncultured Planctomycetaceae bacterium
CAAAGCGCAGCGGTGCCCCAGGGTCGTAGCGCCATCCGGGGCACCGCTGCGCTTTGCCCCGGCCACCCCGCCGCGAAGCGAGGGCCGCGTCTCGCGGAGCGCGGCGGCTACTATCTAGACGACACGGCAGGCCGTTCCGTTCCGGGCGAATCTGGATCGGCCACTGCTGCCCGCCGTGCTGCGTCCTGTTGCCGCGGGGCATGCCTGCGCGCAACGTAACCCGTTGTCGCCGAGGCAGGTTACGGCGTCTCGGGCAGTTCAGATGGAGGGTGCCGGCTGGAAGCACGTGTCCACGGCGTCCGCCGGGCCTACGTCCCCGGACGGTCGTTTCGCGAGAGAAAATGCGGACGCTTCGGCAGCCGGGGATGGGGCGCATCGAAGCGGAGCCTCCGCTGGGGCTTCTCGGAGTCAGTTTTCGGTGCTGGCGGCGGCTTCTTCCGCGGCTGTTGTTCGGCTGGATTCACGGGCAGGCTCTCGGCGCACTCTCGGACCATCTCCGGTACGACCCCTCTGGGGCAGTCTAATCTGCCGCCACCGCAGCGTGCAACAGGAATCCGGCCGCTTTGCCGACCTTTTCTGCGTCCACCCCTCCCTTTCCCCTTCTCGCTCTGTTTGCTAGTCTTCTGTCTGCCAGGCTGGCGGAGGCCGTACGAGAGAGCCCCGCGGGCCGAACATCGTGCAACCGAAGTCTCGTGCAACGGAGGACGACTGATGGCGGAGACGATCTCGGCCGCCGCTACCAAGGCTGCCTGCAGCAAGCCCCATCGCGAGGACCTGGCGCCGGGCGAGGTGCTTTGCAGTCATTGTGCGGCCAAGTGCTGTCGGTATATCGCCCTGGCGATCGACACGCCGGAAACGTGGAAGGACTTCGACTACGTCCGCTGGTACGTGTTGCACGAACGGGCGGCGGTCTTCGTGGAAGAGGATAGTTGGTATCTGCTGGTCCACAACCCGTGCAAGTACCTCGGCGAGGACAACCTCTGCAAGATCTACGAGACCCGCCCCCAGATTTGCCGAGACTACACGACGAAGAACTGCGAGTATGAAGACGCGTGGGTCTACGATCACCTCTGGGAGACGCACGAGCAGATCGAGGAGTACGCCGAGGCCGTGTTGGGCCCCCGCAAGGGCCGCCGCTTCCGCAGTCCGCAACCGAAGCCGACGAGCATAGGAATCACCACGTGAACCGGCCCGAACGCATCACCCCCCGCACGCTCAAGGGCTTTCGCGACTATCTGCCCGAGGCGATGATCCCGCGTCTGCGGCTGATCGACACGGCCCAGCGCGTTTACGGCTCTTACGGATTCAGCCCGATTGACACGCCGGCGTTGGAGTACCTCGATATCCTCGACGGCAAGGGGGGCGAAGAGAGCGACAAGCAGCTCTACAAATTCCAGGACCACGGCGGCCGCTGGGTGGGGCTGCGCTTCGATCTGACCGTGCCGCTGGCCCGATTTGCGGCCCAACACATCGGCAAGTTGGGCACACCGTTTAAGCGTTATCACATCGCCGCCGTTTGGCGGGGTGAGAATACCCAGCGCGGCCGCTACCGCGAGTTCATGCAGTGCGACTTCGACACCATCGGCACCCGATCCTCCACCGCCGACGTCGAAACGGCCCTGGTGATCCACGATCTGATGCGGCAGATCGGCTTTGCAGAGTTCTCCATTCGGCTGAACAACCGAATGGTGCTCACCGGACTGCTGGAATCGATCGATCTGGCCGATCGGGCCGCCGGCGTGCTACGGGCGTTGGACAAGCTGGCCAAGATTGGGCCGGACAAGGTGGCCCAGGAGATGATCGCCGTCGCCGGGGCCACCGAGCAGCAAGCCCGACAGATCTTGCAGCTCTCGTCGATCTCCGGCACCAACGACGAAGTGCTCGGGCAACTCGAGCCGCTGGTGGCCGGTAGCGAGGTAGGCAACGAGGGCGTGGCCCGGCTGCGCGACGTTGTCCACGGCGTCCGTGCGGCCGGCGTCGACGAACGGTGCCTTTCGCTCGACGTCTCCATTGCCCGAGGGCTCGACTACTACACCGGCACTGTCTTCGAGA
>CAYYNP010000370.1:0-8769 GCA_964472545.1 uncultured Planctomycetaceae bacterium
CCGCCGGCCTGAAGGCCGTATTCCTAGCGTTCTGCACCTGAAAACGGAAGAGCCGTCGAAAGCCGAGCCATGATGACTGCGAGCCGCCCGGGGGCTTCCGCCCACGGCTGTGACATTCGCTTGTGCGGAATTGTCCCCTTGGGGTTGCGTACGGGCTGGTTCGCTATTGCCGCAGAGCGTATACTGCACGTCCGAACGAAGGCAGCAGCGCCGTTGCCGGCCCGTGCATTACGGTCGGCCCCGCACGGGTGACATCGGTATCCGTAACCAATGTAGGAGTGAGCTTATGGCGTCCTCAGCGTCCTTACCCGATTATGTTACCGCGGCCAAGCCCGTGCCGCAGGAGAACCGTGCGGCGTGGTACAAGAACACCGCGCAGACTTACGCGGGCATCATGCTTTGGGTCGTGTTTTGGCGCTTTATCGTCGTCAAGACACCGGCTTTCGGCGGAAGCCTTGCCGCTGGTGTGGGCGTTGCTGTGCTCGGCGTGGTGGTGGCGGCTTTGCTCTGCCACTTCCTAACCTACGTTGTGCCGGGAATGTTGGGGATGAAAACAGGGCGGCCGCTATACGTCGTGGGGACTTCGACCTACGGTGTCGTAGGCGGGCTGATCATGCCCGGATTCTTGATGGGCTGCCTGCAATTCGGCTGGCTGGCGGTGAATGCGTGCATTGCATGCTCGCTGATATGCGAGTCGTTCGGGATTGGCGTGGATGAAGCCGGGAAGGTGAGTTTCAGCAGCCCCATATACTGGACGATGGGAATCGTCTACATCGTGCTTGCCGTCGGTGTGGGGCTGAAGGGGATCCAGTACGTGGCGAGAGTGGCCACGTTCATGCCTTTGATCCCGCTGGCGGTATTGCTGATTCTGCTCTTCGCGACGATCTCAGGCCTCGGCGGGGGGAGCTTCCAGGACACGCTGCTCGACGCACACAAGACGGCCGTTACGGAGACGGAGAAGCAGGTCGCCGCCGCCGAGACGGAGGAAGACAAAGCGAAGGCACAGGAAGTGGCGGACGCTGCTGCGGCGAAGCTCAAAGCTGCGGAGGAACTTGCGGCGTCTCCCGGTGAGGAGAAGTACCTCGGGGGAGTTCTCTCCGTGGCCAAGGGCGGCGGATTGTTCGTGATGATCGTGCTCTCAATGTACATCGTCGGGTTCTTTGCTACAGCCGGTGCCGCCGGGGCCGACTTCGGCATGAACAACCGGGACGGCAACGATGTGCAACTTGGAGGCCTCGTTGGGATTGTGGGGTCGACCGTATTCGCCGGCGGTATTGCGATTCTGGTTGTGGCGGGGGCATACGGGGCTGGCATGGTGGCGCCGGAGCGGGTCGGTGAACTCGACCCCGTCTATCTGTTCCCCGACATCGTGCCTGGAGCCGACCGCGTTATGTTGTTGCTCTTGGCGGTCGCCTCGTTTGCGCCGGCGTGCTTCCCCGCCTTCATCGCTGCCAATAGTTTTCGGACCGTGATGCCCAATTTCGGCATGATCGCCGTGGGGATCGGCACGTTGGCCTCCATCTTGCTGACCGTTACCGGCTACGCCGCCGACGTGATCTCTGTGTTCACGATCGTGGGTGCGTCTTTCGGACCGATCTGTGGTGCGATGATGGCGGATTACCTGCTCTCCGGCAAGAAATGGGCTGGGCCACGGGTCGGGTTCAACCCTGCGGGCTGGATCTCCTGGGCCGTCGGCTTTGCCGTCGGGGCCTTCGACCTGATTGCCAGGGTCCTCAGCAAGACCCCGGAAGAATACGCCGACGTTATTCCCTGTCCGCCGATGGCAGCACTGATCGTCGGCTTCGTGCTCTACCTGATTCTGGCCAAGGCCGGCTTGGAAAGCGCGAAACTAGAGATGCCGCAGGAAGAGGCGGCCTAGCGGCCGGGGCCGTGGCAACCGTCCGGCGGATAACGAATCGTCGAGGCGCGGGCGCCGGGATCGGGTTGCTCGATCAGAGCAGCCCTCGGGCGCCGGCGGGGGACTCTGTCGTGAAAATCGCGGGGGAGGCGCCCGCAAGACCCAAGTGCGGCGCGCGCTGCGAGCGAGAGCCGATCGTGGCGTTTCCCGAGAGTTTGTGCGCCTCTCGTCATTAGCTAGGCGATTGCTAACCTAGGCCGCCTAGGATTGGTCGAATCGCTCAGGAGGTGTTCCGTGGTGAAGCGGTCGGTGCTCGTCGTTGAGGACGAGGGCGACATTCGCGAGATGATCAGCTACAACCTCCAGAAGGAGGGCTACGAGGTCGTGGCCGTGGCGTCTGGCGAGGAAGCCTTGAGATTGGCCGACTTGCGCGATTTTGACGTCGTGCTGCTCGATCTGATGCTGCCTGGCATCGACGGGCTGAGCGTCTGTCGAGAGTTGAAGAAGCGGCAGACGGCCGGCCGCTCTTGGGCGATCATCATGGTCAGCGCCAAGCGGGGCGAGACCGACGTGGTGGTGGGTCTGCGATTGGGGGCCGACGACTACGTCACCAAGCCGTTTAGCCCCAAGGTCCTGTTGGCTCGCGTCGAGGCCGTACTCCGCCGCACCGACGCCGAGAGCGCGAACGATAATGCGGAGCCCGATGCGACGATTCGTATCCACAACCTGGTGATCCACACCGGCCAACACCGTGTTTACTGCGACGACGAGCCGATCGAACTCAGCCGCACGGAATACCGCGTGTTGAATCTGCTGGTCAGCCGGCCCGGCTGGGTGTTCGACCGGGAGCGGATCTTGGACAGCCTATACGGCGATCGGCACGCGGTTTCCGATCGGGCCGTCGACGTGCAGATCGTCGGCCTGCGGCGGAAGTTGGGGTCGGCCGGCCGGTATATCGAGACGGTGCGCGGCGTGGGCTATCGGTTGAAGGAGTAACCCGTGGCGAAACGGCCTCTGCTGCAGCAACTCTTCGTCTCCTATCTCTGGGTAACCGTTGCGGTCGTCATCATCGGCGGAGTCTACGCCGGCCACGTGATGCGGCGGTTTCACCTCGACCAGGCTGAGAGCGACCTCGAGGCCCGCGCCCGGCTGTGTGTGAAGCCGATCGTCGAGTTGTTGGAGGCGGGCAAGCGCGACGAGATCGACGCCCTCTGCGGCGAATTGGGAACCGACGAGGGGATCCGTACTCGGATCACCGTGGTCCTGCCGGACGGAGACGTCGTCGGCGACACGCTCGAGGATCCCGCACGGATGGACGACCACGACGACCGCCCGGAAATCATCGAAGCGATGACCAGTTCGCGCGGCGTGGGCCAAAGCACGCGTTTTAGCGACACCACCAAACAGCGCCGCATGTACGTGGCGGTCGCCGTGCGGCAGCCGGACGAGTCGCTGGTGGCGATCGTGCGGATGTCTGTTTCGGTCACGGCATTGGACGACGCGGTGGCCGGCATCTACCGGCGAATTGCCGTGGGCGGATTGGCGGCGACGGTGCTGATTGCCGCGGTGAGCTGGTGGTTCTCACGCCGCGTGGGCCGCCCGTTGCAAGAGATGACCCGCGGCGCGCAACGGTTTGCTCAGGGGGAATTGCAGCACCGGCTGCCCGAAGGCGGCTCGCAGGAGGTGGCCGCGCTGTCTGAGGCGATGAGCCGAATGGCAGAACAGTTGGACGACCGCATCCGTACGGTCACGCGCCAACAAAACGAACAGCAGGCGATGCTGGTGAGCATGGACGAGGGCGTGTTGGCAGTCGATCTGGATCGGCGGATCATCAGCCTCAACCAGGCGTGTGCCCGGCTGCTGGGCGTCGAAATCGACGCGATCAAGGGCCGCGTGTTTCACGAAGTCGTGCGCAAACCCGATCTGCTGGAGTTTCTCGACTCCGTATTGACCGGCTCGGCGCCCGTGGAAGACGTGATTCAACTCCGGGGCGTCGAGGATCGCGAGTTGCGCGTACACGGCACGGCCTTGCGCGACGCGCAGCAGGAGAAGATCGGGGCGTTGCTGGTCATGTACGACGTCACCCGGCTGCACCGCCTGGAGACGGTGCGGCGCGATTTCGTGGCCAATGTTTCCCACGAACTGGGCACCCCGATCACGGCGATCAAGGGGTTCGTGGAGTCGTTGTTGGACGGGGCCTTGGAGGATCAGGAGAACTCGCGGCGTTTCCTGCAGATCGTGCTGAATCAGGCCAACCGCATGGACGCGACGGTCGAAGACCTGCTCACGCTATCGAGGCTCGACGCCGAAGAAAGGCCGCCGGAGATCGAATTTCGGCTGGATTCCGTCGCCGGCGTGCTGCGCTCGGCAGTCCAGGGATGTGAAGCGGCGGCGTCTGCCCGAGACGTGCAGATCCAGTGGCGCTGTGCGGAAGACCTTGATGCGGAAATCGACGCGTTGTTGCTGGAGCGCGCCGTGATCAACCTGGTGGACAACGCGGTGAAGTACTGCGGCGCCGGGACCTCGGTCCGGGTGACGGCCAATTTGGAGGGCGACTCGGTGCGGATCTGCGTCGCCGACCAGGGCGACGGCATCGCGGCGGGCCACCTGCCGCGGCTCTTCGAGCGGTTCTATCGCGTCGACAAAGCCCGCAGCCGCGAGTTGGGAGGAACCGGCCTGGGCTTGGCGATCGTCAAGCACATCGCGCTGATGCATCACGGCGCGGTTGGCGTCGAGAGCACGGTCGGCCAGGGCAGCACCTTCTGCATCACTCTGCCGCTGAGCCAGGCGGATGCCGAGGCCAAGAAGGGCTAGTGCTTTGTCAACATTCGATAGTGGGGTAAGCATCTTGCTTGCCGTTTGGAACTCAGCGTCAAATGCAAGCTTCCAGCTTGCGTTTCATGCAAAGCTCCGAAAGACAAGCAAGATGCTTGCCCCACTTTCTAATCCCGACACGGCTCTACGGCGATTGAAGTGTGAAGTCGAGAACCTGTCGCCTGTGATCGCTTCGCCATGAGTTCTCCAGAGCGTACGCCTCGGGACGAACACGTTGCCCCACAATGCACTGATCGATCGCGTAGACGGGGCACGGCATGGGCCACGTGTAGGAGTAGCCTGAGCCGGCCGCGTCGTATGCGTGCACGTAACCCGACGGCAAAGACGACAAGGCGCGCGAACGGCGCGGTGCGTTGAAGTCGCCGACGACGACGTCGGCTTCCCAGTCGACCATCAATTCCTGGATTGCCAACAGGCGCGGCTCGCGAGCAAGGGACAGGTTTGCCGCTAAGTCCACGACCAGGACCCTGCAGCTACCTTGCGGCGACTGCCACCGGACGCCATAGGCCATTACGCCGCCGCCGCGTTGCAGCCACGTGCCGTCCAAGAGCGTTCCACGGGCGATAACGGCTAGGTTTCCGAACTGGACTCCGCAGTAGTCCTCTCCGAAAGAAGCGGCCGTGGACGGGATGTCCGCGTCGATCGGTATTTCAGACAACACACACAGATCGGGCTCGCGTTGCCGAAGATCGGCGACGATTTCCTCCCAGCCCATATGCCCGCGGAAGACGTTCCAGTGAACGAGACGAAGCGTATCCGCGTCGGAGTCATCCGGTCGCCCCGTGAAGAAGTGGTTCTCGATGAAAATGACGAATACCGCAGGCACCAAGGCCAGGCACAGCAACACGCCGGCCACGCGGCGGCCACGCGTAAGCCACGCGTAGAAGGCACAGCCGGACATCAACACAACGAGAATCGGCGATGGGATGTAGAAGAAGAAGCTCGTCAGCAGCGTGCAGTCGCGAAGGAACTGCCCCAGAAGCCATGTTGCCCAGGTCAGAAGCGCAAGGACGATAATCCACCGTCTCGTGCCGCGGCGACCCGAATCAACGTGTTTTGCATTACGGTTAGACATGGTATGGTGCCGGCCCACGTCACGATTGAAAAGGACCTACTTGCCCGCCTTTCGAGCGTTTGTAGCAGCTTGGACTGTAGCCAAACTGCGGTGTAATGCAAGTGGAATCAAGCACTTGAGACGATCGCCGGCCGCGTACGCCGGTGCACGTGAAGACGCAGCTCCCCGTCCGCCACCCGCTCGGAAACCGCTGCCTGCGCTCTCGGCCGCACGACACGGGTTGCAGGCCCTTCGCGCGACGAGATGCCCGCAGCCAGTAGGAGGGGGCTTGCTTGATCTTGTCGGGGCGCCGGGTACACTCGATACTGTGGGGTCGGTTCACGACAACTTGCGACGAGGAGGACAAGGATGCGTCTTGAAGTCTTGTGGCTGCCGCTGTTGCTGCTGTTCGTTCTGGTTTGCCCGGTGTCGGCGGCCGATGTGCCCGACTGTGCCCAGCGCGTGTGGGACGAGGAATTCCGCGAACTCACCCACCAGATCGCGCGGCTGAAGAACTGGGGCGGCGTGCCACGCGAGCGGCTGGAAGCCGAGGCGCTGGACCGGCGGGCGCTCACCTGGCCGGAGGATAGAGACCCGCTGGACATCGTCCTGCGGCGGACCGACGCCCTGTTGGAGTTCTTCGGCAGAAGCGAGCAAATCGCCTCCGCCACGTTGGCCGGCTTCCAAACGCAATTGGGCGAACTGGCGGTATCGGCCAAGGCCACTTCGGGCGCCGAACAGCGAAAGGCACTTTTCATGCGTGCTTGCCGTTTGCGGCGCGAGATCGCCATGGCCAACCCGCTGCTCGGCTTCGACGCCATCGTCTGCATGCTCGAACAGCCCGGCGACGCGCGGATCATCGAACAAGCCCGGGCCAGTTGGGGCGGCCATAGCCGAGGCGGCGGGCCGATCGTGATCCGCAATATCAAGACGCAACCGGAAATCGAGAAGATCCTCGAAGGCGTGAAGGTGACGTCCGGGCCGTTTGAGGGCAACGAGTTGACGGGATTGTTCTCCGGGCTCGAATTGACCTACGACGCCGACGAGTTGCTCTTTGCCGCCACGACCGATTCGGACGTCTGGCGGATCTTCCGCTATGACCTCGAAAAGAAGCGGCTGATTCAATTGACCGACGGGCCCTCGGACGATTTCGACCCGTGCCTGTTGCCGTCCGGGCGGATCGTCTTCACTTCGACCCGGCGCGGCGGCATCGGCCGGTGTTTGATCCCGCCGAAGGCACTGACCTACACACTGCACTCGATGGAGCCGGACGGTTCGGACATCGTGAACCTCAGTTTCCACGAGACCAACGAATGGCAGCCCAGCGTGAACCACGACGGGATGTTGGTCTACACGCGCTGGGATTACGTCGACCGGTGGTGGGCGTCGGCTCATCATATGTGGATGAGCTACCCCGACGGCCGCGACCCGCGCAACTTCCACGGCAATTATCCCGTTCCCTGGTCGGCCTTTCCCCGCGAGATTACCCCCGAACAATACGGCCGGAACGAACTGGGTAGCGGGCGGAATCTGCGGCCGGACGTCGAGATCTCGTTCCGCGCCGTGCCCGGCTCGCCGAAATACACGGCCACGGCCGTAGGACATCACGAGGGTTTTTCCGGCAGCCTGGTGCTCGTCGATCCGCGGATTCCCGACGACGGCAAGATGGCCCAAGCCAAGCGGATCACGCCGGAGTATCTCTTTCCCGAGGTCGAGCGGCCCTCGCCACACGCCTACGGCACGGCCTGGGCGCTGAGCGAGGACTTCTTCCTCTGCAACTTCAACTTCGGGCTCTACCTGTTGGATCGCTTCGGCAATCGGGTGGTGATTCACGACCTGGGGCCGGGGCCGTTTCGTATTCGCGATCCGTTCCCGTTGCGCCCCCGCGATGCGCCGCCGGTGCTGCCGGTGAAGACCTGGCAGGGCAAGCGTGCCACGCTGGCCGATCATCACCGTGCCACCATCAAGGTGGTCAATTGCTACGACGGCGACATTCCGGTGCCCGAGGGCACGAAGGTGAAATGGATGCGGATCGTGCAACTCATCCCGCAGTTGCGGACCCAGATCAACGGCCAGGTGATCAAGTACATGTCGTTTGCCGACGAATCGTTGGGCCGCATCCCGCTGGGCGTTGTGCCGGTCGAAGACGACGGCAGCGTCTACTGCGAAGCACCGGTCGGCAAGGCGATCTATTTCCAGCTTCTCGATGAAGAGGGCATGGCCGTGCACTCGATGCGTTCGGCAACTTACGTCCATCCGGGCGAGCAAATGACCTGCATGGGGTGTCATGAAGACAAGTGGGCCGCGAACCGGCCGATGCCCAATCCGGCCGCCTTTCAGAGATCGCCGTCGAAACTCGAACCGGAGGTTTCCAGCGGTGCGGTTCCCTACAATTTCCACAAGCTGGTGAAATGGCCGGTCTTCGACAAGAAATGCGTACCGTGTCATCAAGAGCACGACAAGGCGCCCGACATGACCTACGAGTCGCTGGCCAAGAACCACCTGGCGTTCGGCCTGCCCGGCGAAATCGGCATGCGGATGCTGGGCGTGGGGGCTTCGCGGACCACGCCCGGCCGATTCGGCGCCCGTGCCTCGGGGATCATGGCGTCGTTGAAGACCAAAGACTACCACAAAGATCTCAAAATGACCGACGACGATTGGCGGCGGTTGACGCTTTGGCTCGACCTGAACTCCAATCTGCTCGGCTGGATCGGCGAAGACATGGAGTTGATCGAGGCCCAACGCCGCGGCGAAGACGTCTGGCCGCCGATCGACGTCGACCGATCGAACCCCACCGGCGTGGAGCGAGACTATCCGCTGGGGATGCTTCAGAGCCAATGAGCCTGGTCGGTAAGGGCATCCCAATAGGCGATTGGGGGCTGATTGGCTGGGGCTGATCTTAGCGGTGCGCCAGCTTGCCGAGACTTCGGCTACACTTGATCCGGCAACTCGTATCCTCTGCGTCGTGGCGTGTCGAGGAAGCGGTTGCCTTCCGGACTGTTGGTGAATTGCTCGTTGCGAG
>CAYYNP010000371.1:0-8669 GCA_964472545.1 uncultured Planctomycetaceae bacterium
CTATGCCCCAGCCACCCATCACTGAAACCGGGAAGTTATTCATCGGCCGCCCCTTACAACTTGTCTGGGCTGACGAACCAAACACTGCGGAAAGCAAACGATGGCTCACGACACACGAGACGGCGTGGCTAGGGCGATTGCGCAAAGAATGGAGAGCCTCCGTCAGGCAGGCGTGACGCACATCGGCAAGGTGCCGGCGTGTGTGGACGAGGGAAAGGCTCCTGAGACGCCGGAGAACGTTGAAAACATGGAGGATGCAAACGTGCAGACGGAGACTCGTTCCCAGCCTGAGGATCGTGTGGCGGCACTAGCGGAATTGGCCAAACGGGTGGCTGCCTGTACACGCTGCGCGGAATTGGCACAATCGCGCACGCAGACGGTCTTTGGCGTGGGCAATCCGCACGCCCGGCTGGTCTTCTGCGGCGAGGCACCCGGTCGCGACGAAGATCTTCAGGGCGAGCCGTTCGTGGGCCGGGCCGGTAAACTGCTGACCGATATGATTCAGAAGGGGATGAAGCTGAAGCGGAGCGACGTCTACATCCTCAACATCCTCCGCTGCCGGCCGCCGGGCAATCGCAACCCTTTGCCGCTGGAGGCCGCCCAATGCCGCGAGTATCTCGACGGCCAGCTTGCGATCATCCGGCCGGAGATGATCTGCTGCCTCGGCGCGGTGGCCGCACAGAACCTGCTCGACACGGCCGTGCCCATCGGCCGGCTCCGCGGCACGGTACACGACTATCAGGGGATCAAGGTCGTCTGCACCTACCACCCGGCCTACCTGCTGAGAAACCCGTCCGCCAAACGGCCCACCTGGGAAGACCTGCAACTCGTAATGCGCGAAATGGGGATGAAAGTGTCATGATGCACGAATAGCGGCGGGTGGCTGGGGTCGAGGTGCGAGGGACGAGCACCGAGCCCCCAGGTCGGGGCCTCCGAGAGAACTCACTCTCTGGGGGCTCAGCACTCGTCCCTCGTGCTTCGACCCCAGCCACTCCGTCGCCAACACCGTGAGACGAAAGCGACTCGCCATGTTACCCGACACGTTCCGCTGCTACTTGGTTACCAAGAACGAAGCCGGCGAATTCGTCGGCGAGTTGACCGAACGATCGATCGACGAGTTGCCGCCGGGCGAGACGATCGTGAAGGTCGACTACTCGTCGTTGAACTACAAGGACGCCCTCTCGGCCACCGGCCATCCGGGCGTAACACGTGTCTTCCCGCACGTGCCCGGGCTGGATGCCGCCGGCGTGGTTGCCGACAGCGGCGTCTACGAGTTGGTCGAGGGCGACGAGGTGGTGATCGCCAGCCTCAATCTGGGCGTGGATCGTTGGGGTGGGTTTGCCGAATACGTCAGCGTGCCGCACGAGTGGACGGTGCCGCTGCCCGTGGGGTTGAACCTGCGCGAGAGCATGATCCTCGGCACGGCCGGCTTCACGGCCGCAATGTGCGTCGACGCTTTGCAGAAGCACGACGTCGCGCCGGAGTCGGGCGAAGTCGTGGTGACCGGGGCCACCGGCGGCGTGGGAAGCGTGGCCGTGGCGATTTTGGCCAAGTTGGGATACTCCGTTGCGGCGGTGACCGGGAAGGCCGATGCACACGAGTACCTCGAACAGCTTGGCGCCCGGCGGATTCTCGCCCGGGAAGACGTCGACGATCGTAGCGATCGGCCGTTGTTGTCGAGCCGATTTGCCGGCGCGATCGACGCGGTCGGCGGCAACATGCTGGCAACGATCCTCCGCCAGACCGACTGCCGCGGCTGCGTGGCAGCCTGTGGCGTCACGGCCGGCGCCGACTTGCCGATCACCGTCCACCCGTTTATCCTCCGCGGCGTGAGCCTGGTCGGCATCGACAGTTCCCGCTGTCCGTTGCCGCTGCGGCACGACCTCTGGCAGCGGCTGGCCGGCCCGTGGAGACCGGACAACTTGGAGGCGATGGCGCGGGACATTTCACTGGACGACCTGCCGGGGCGAATCGACGAGATCCTTCAGGGAAAGATCACCGGCCGTGTGGTGGTGGGAATGTGAGGTGTAGATTGCAAATTGAGAATTGTGAATTGCAAATTGAGAATTGAAGAAGGGATGCTGGGCGGGCACGTAATATGCAATTCTCAATTTGCAATTTGCAATTTGCAATTCACCCTTCTACCCACTGAGGCACTCGTCCAGATTCTCCGCCACAAACTCATCGTCCGTCAAATGCGGGTACGCTCGACAGACGCGGTCGATCTCTTCGGCCTGCCCCGGGCTGAGCGTTTCCTTGGGATCGAGGCACCAGATGCCTTCGAGCAGGCCTTGTCGGCGAAGCACTTCGTGGACGCCGGCGATCACGCCGGCGTAGTCGTGAGAGGGATCGAAGATGGCCGCGTTGCCGTCGGTCACCTCAATGTTACAGCGTGCCAGATCCACCGGCACGTTGCCGCCGGCGTCGACCGCCGCATGACACGCTGCGAGCGTTTCTACGGCTCGCCGGGTCCACACGGCCCAGTGTCCCAGCAACCCGCCGACGATCCGCCGAGTAACGCGGCGGCCATTCACCTCGAACGTGTACGGCGTGAACAGATCGGCCACGATGTTGTCGTCGTTGCCCGTGTATAGAGCAATGTCGTCGCGGCCGGCTTCGGCGATCGCGCGGACGACGTCGATCGTCTGATAGCGGTTGAACGTGGCGATCTTGATCGCCCCCACTTGTTCGATCTCGGCAAACCGCCGCCAAAACGCGTGGCTGAGCACGCGGCCGCCGACGGCCGGCTGCAAGTAGAACCCGAACACGGGAATCGCGTCGGCCACGGCCCGGCAATGGGCGATCAGCGTATCTTCGTCGGCGTCGGCCAGTGCCCCAAGCCCCAGCAGCCCGAGGTGATATCCGTGGCTTCGCGCCTTCTCGGCCTCAGCCACCGCCTGCGCCGTCGGTCCGATTACGCCGGCCACCCGCACGATCGGCTCCTCCCGGGCAGCATCGCCGCGGTCCATTTCCTCGGCGGCGATCCGCAGCACCGGCTCGTGCAGGGCGTGTTTCGGATCGCGGATGGCAAACTGCGTGGTATGCACGCCGATGGCCAATCCGCCCGCACCCGCGGCCAGATAATAACGGCTCAGCGCCCGCTGCCGCCGCTCGTCGAGCTTCCGCTCGGCAGAAAGGGCCAACGGATGGGCCGGGATCACCACGCCCCGCTGAAGGGCCTTTTGGACGGCCGGGTCGATCGATGTGCTCACTCGATGGGTCCTTCAATGATTGAGGATGGCTGACACTTAGAACTTCCCGTCGCGGGTCTCGAAGTGCGTCGGCTTCCCCAGTGTGGGACCGCCGCGGCGCTGCCAATCGGCGATCCAGCGGATCATCTGCTGGGGCGTCACGCGCGGATGTCCCAGCAACTTGTAGCCGCGCTGGGCGTTACTCAACAGGGCGTCGGGCGCTTCGCTGCCGTGAAAGACCGGCGGCTTATCGAACCGACGGCCGAATTGCTCGGCCACCTCGCGCACGCTCAACTCTTCCGGCCCGGCCACGTTGACCACCAGCGGCGGCGAGGCCACGTGATCGAACGCGCGGAGCGTCATCGCGTTGGCGTCGCCTTGCCAGACGGCGTTGAAGTAGCCCATGCTCAGATCGATTGGTTCGCCGGCCGCGACCTTTCCGGCGATGTCGACCAACGTGCCATAGCGCATCTCGTTGGCGTAGTTCAGCCGCAGCAACGCGGCCGGCGTGCCGAATTGCCGGCTGAAGTGGTCAAACATCCGCTCGCGCCCCAGACAGCTCATGGCGTAATCGCCGTCGGGCCGTGGCGGATCGGACTCGACCGAGCCGCCGACTCCCACAGGCAGCATGCCGTAGACGTTGCCGGTCGAAAAGGCGACGATCCGGCTGCCGTGGAATTTCTCGCCAACGCGGCCGGGCAGATAGACGTTCATCGCCCAGGTCATCGCCTCCTGGCCGGTGCTGCCGAATTTCATGGCCGCCATGTAGAGGACGTTGGGCAACTCGGGCAAAGCGTCGAAGGCGGAGCGATCGAGTAATTCGCAGCGGATCGTCTCCACGCCGGCCGCTTCCAGCCGCTCTTGCAAGCCCGGCGTACTGAACCGCGACACACCGACCACCCGGCGCTGCACGGCGGCCGCCTGCGACGCCCGCACGGCCATCTGCGCCAGCGTGGGCCCCATCTTTCCGCCGACGCCGAGGATCAACAGGTCGCCGTCGAGCCGCCGCATGGTCTCGACCACGCCCTCGGTGGGTTCGCCGAGCATTTGCTCGAGCGCGTCGACGTCGCGGATCGAATCGGCGGCAAAAGGGCTGTCGTCGGGCATGTCGCCAATTATTCTCCGCGGGCACCGGCGCGGCAAGCCCTTGGAAGCGACACGTTAATACGATGCCCACGTTCAGGATCGGAAATCGTTTGCACGGTGACGTTTAGCCGCCGCCGGTACGGCGGTGTGAGCTCGGCTACTGCGTCGACCGCACCGTCTGCCAAGCCGCCGTTTGGCCGCTGGGGAAGTGTACGATCACGTCGCCCTGCGGCTTCGACAGCTCGTCGATCGAGCTTTCGAAGACGACCGACTGCTGCGCGCCGATGGTCCAAGTGACCGCCAGCGTCCCTTTGTCGACGGTCCCGTGGACGTCTTGAACCTGTTCGCTCAGCAGGTCGTAGTGCGCGCCGCGGAGCGTTCCGCCGTGGTCGACGGCAAGCTGAATCATCCGCGTGGGCTCGGCCTGTCCGTCCGGTCCGAGCGTGAACGCGCCCAACGGCATCCATGCCGTGCCGTCGTCGGCGACGGCGATGCCGGTTTGTGTCGTGGCCGATTCGTCGGTGGCCGTCTCGGTCGAGGTCGAGGTCGTGGTGGAGTATCCGGCATAGGGATACGGCGCGGCGAACCATCGGGCGACCGCCGCAGCGCCAACGGCAACGGTGGCGGCACCGGCATAGGGGTGCGTCAGTTTCCAAACGTTCGGGTGGGCGGCGTACCACTGCGGTGAAAACGGCTTGCCGTGCGGCCCGGTCCACGCGGCGGCGTTCTGTTGCAGCGCGCCCGCCGCGGCACCCATGCTGCCGGTGCCGAAATGTTGCTTCACGTTCTGCTGAAAGCCGCCCTGCCCGAAGTTACCTTGCCCGAAGTTACCCGTGCCGAACTTCGGCGGCGTGAACTGTTTCGGCGGCTTGAATTGTCCGCCCAGGCCCGATCCGCTGAGTTTCGGAGCGTTGAGCTTCGGCCCGCTGAGCTTGGGGCCACTAAACGTGGGCGTGCCGATCCTCGGCGGTCCGGCCGAAATCCGGCCGCCGGCGGCACCCCGCATCCGGCTTCCACCACGGCGTCCCCCGGCTGCCCAGGCCTCTCCGGCCGCCAGACTCCCCATCAGACAGACAACGGCCAGACGGATCACTTGGCGTTTCATCGATACCTCCTCGTCAACGGGTCAGGAAAAGGGCTTTCTTGGCTACGCAAGCGTAGCATACACCCCCAAATGGTCTTGCTCCGCCGCGGCAGATTCGGATAGATTCACGATCTGCGGTGTTCGACGAAACCCGAGGAAGAAAAAGGGGGACAGGCTACTTTTGGGGACGAGAAAAGTAGCCTGTCCCCCTTTTGTCTCCATTGGACACAAGGAGGATCGGTCATGCGATGCTGTATCTGTTTGGTGGTGGCGTTCTTGTGCGAATTTCCGCCGCCGGACGGACTTCCGCCGCGGCCCGCCCCGGCCGAGCAAGTCGGCGTGTATGGCGATCCGCAGCGGCTGGTCGTTACCGGCACGGCCACGATCCCGACGGCGGCCATTCGCCGGGCCCTACAGGACGACTTCGACGTCCTTTTGGCGGCCCATCCGATGGGGCCGTTGGAGGCCTACGCCCAGACCGTCCGCAGCAAAGTGCTCACCGGCTATCGCCACGAGGGCTTTGCCGACGCCCGGGTCAGCGTGCAACCGAACCGCGATATCATCCGCCTGGAGGTGAGCGTCGAGGAAGGCCCACGGTGTACGGCCGGTGACGTGAAGATCGTGGGCCTGAAGACGATCGACGCGAAGGGTTTTCTCCGGCGGCTCACCGAACCGTTTCCGCCGGCAAACGCCGTGTGTCGTTCGGCGGCCGGCGATGGCGAGCAGCTTGAAGGTCCGTGGTTCGACAAGGACGGGAAGCGGGTGGAACTGCAAGACCCGATCTGGGAGCCTGGCGAGCCGGCCCCGTTCGACCGGCCAACCCGGGCGAAGCTGAACAGGGAAATCAAGCGTGCGCTGGCCGACTTCGGCCGCTTCTTTGCGGAGTTTACGGTCGACGTCGTTGTCGATCCCGACGGCCAAACGGCCCATCTGGCGGTTGACGTCACCAACGAAGGGCCGGAGGCGCTGCTCGGGCCGATCGAGATCGTCGGCAACAAGCGAGACGATCGCCAGGCCGTGCTCGACTACCTCGACCTGAAGGGTGACACGCCGCTCAGCGCGGATCGGCTGGCAGAGATCCGACGGCGTCTGTGGCGATCGGGCCGATTTGTCCGCAGTTCGGCAAGTTTGCGGGAGCCTCGCTCGCCGGACGAGAAGATCGGCCTGCGGATCGAGCTGACCGAATACGATGCGTCTCCGCCGCTTGCGCAGACACTTTCGCCCGAGGAAGAGGCGCTGCTGAAGCTCCGCGACTGGCTGGCCGACGCCGACGCCTGGCAGAGCGATATGGTGATCGAGGCCGGTTGGGGCGCGTTGCAGTTGCGATGGGTCTATTCGCCGCAACAGGGCGCCGTGATGCGGATCGACGGCGCGGCCGAAGGCGATGCAGTACCGCCGTTTCAACTCCGGTTTGCAGCCACGGCCGACACGCTGGCGCTCTACTCGCCGGCCAGCCGTACCAAACTCACCGCACAGCCTACGCGAACGCAGGCCGTGGGACATATTTCCCTGGGCGTCGACGAGAAGCCGGACGACCCGACGCAGCCGTATCGCGTCGGCTTTGGTTTGGGGCTGCGCACGTCGGACGACGCCGGCGACCGGCCGTTGGCACTAGAGATGAACTTCAGCCCGTGTGCCTTCCTGACGATCGCCCAGCGAGACGGCACGACTTGTACGTTGAACGACGGCGTGCTGTCGATCGACGCGCCGGACCACTACCATTGGCAAATCGATGCGAAAACCGGCCGGCTTATCGAACTGACCGCCCCAGGCGAAGACGGGCAGACGGCGTTTCGCGTGGCGTTCGAGGCGGGGGCCTTCGGGCGATTGCACGAAGCGATCGAGGCCGAAACCAAAGGCTACGAAGATCGCTTCGACGCCGAATACCCGGTCAGCTCGCTGCTGGAGTTTTTCTGCCAGGAGGAACTGCTCACCCGTGCTTTGGATCTCGACGACCGGCAGCGTCACGTGCTGGGCGTCGTCCGCCGGATGCTGCACGGCCGGGCGCTGAAGCCGCTGGACGAGTTGGTGACGTCGGCCGTACCGTCGCAGGAGGCGGAATTCGAGATCCCCGAGGACACGCAGTCGGTAGTCCAACAGATCAAGCAACGTCCGGCGGCGCTCTTCGTGCGGCTGGGGCTGCCCTACTATGGCCGGCTCTTTCCGCAGGACTCCTGGCCGTGGATCGTAGGGCGCGAGGCGGCGATGAGCGTCGTGGGACAGGCCCAATACAACTCGGCCGTCTCGCAAACGCTCTACGAGTCGGAGGAAAACGGCCCCCTCTGCTACCTGGCCACCGCCGCGCTGCTGAAGCAGGCCAGCCCGTACGCCGCCCGGGCGTTCGCCAACCGGGGGCTCGAACGGCTCTCGCTGGACGACTTCCGCAAGGAGTATCGCATCCTGTTGGCCGAAGACTACGTGGTCGGGCAGTGCATCATCGGCATCGCCGAAGGGCTCCGCGAGTTGGACGACGAAGCGGCTGAGATGTTCGACCGAGCCCTCTTCGACGACGACGTCCATCTCCTCCGCGACGCCGCCCGCACGCTCCGCCGGGATCCCGATCGGCCGGTCGGCGAAGTCTTGCCGGAGGTCTTCGACGGGCTATGGCAAGGCGGTTTGAAGGACCGCATCGAAGCCGCGTTGCGAGCGTTACGAGGCGAATCGACACCCGGCGCCGGTGAGATTACGCGGGTTCTATGGTAGGAAGAAAAGGGGGACAGGCTACTTTTTGGGCCGTCTGGTACCGTCTGGTTCCCAAACTCCGGTTTGGGAACCCCAATTGGCGAAGCTCCGCTTCGCACGTAGTGAGAAAAGTAGCCTGTCCCCCTTTTCTCTCTCAGCTATCTGAGCACTTCATCCGGAGGAAGGTCTGTCTGGTTTGTTTTCTCGATGAATGAGAAGTACTTCGGCGGCTGGAAGTTGTCCGGATCGTAGACGATGGGATACACATTGCCGTTGGTGGCCTTGATCGCCCATCGGCGTCCGCAATCGCCCCCAAATTCCCGGCGACGCTGACTGATCCCCGGCAGGTAGCAGACAATGCATTCCTCCGCCCGCCGAAGGAAACGCTTGACCCGTATTCGATCGCCGATCTGCACTTCGATATTCGTGCCGTAGTAGAACAGCCGGGACGACCTGGCAGTTGAATCACCCACGCTCCCCTCCACTCCTGCTCCCCTCTACCCCCGCTCCGGCCAGCTCCAGCGTCTTCTCGGCCAACTCCAACTCCAGCCGCACCAGATCGCCGTCGAGCTGCCGCCAGCGCTCGATCTGCCATTGGGCCTCCGTGCCGGCGGTGAGGACGTCGC
>CAYYNP010000372.1:0-8629 GCA_964472545.1 uncultured Planctomycetaceae bacterium
CCCCCAATCCCCAGCCCCGAGATCCCCATGAACGGACGCCAACGCATCCTCGCCGTCATCGACCACCGCCCGGCCGACAGCCTGCCGCTGATGCCGATCACGATGATGTTCGCCGCCGATCGGGCGGGCGTGTCGTACGGACAATACGCGGCCGACTATCGCACGCTGGTCGAGGCCCAGATCATCACGGCCGAGAAGTTCGACTTCGACTACGTCTCCTGCATCTCCGACCCCGCCCGGGAAGCGGCCGACTGCGGGGCGACGATCCAATACTTCGACGACCAGCCGCCGGCGATCGACGAAACCCGGGCCGTGTTGGCGGAGAAATCCGACTTGGCGAAGCTGGAGATCCCTGACCCGCTCGGTGGCGGACGGATGCACGATCGGGTCCAAGCAGCGGCGTTGTTCAAGGAACGGATCGGGCAGGAAAAGCTGATCGAGGGTTGGATCGAAGGCCCGTGTGCCGAGTCGTCCGATCTGCGGGGCATCAACACCCTGATGACCGACTTCTTCGACGACCCGGCCTTTGTGCGCGACCTTTTCGACTTCGTGCTCGAGATGGAACTTCGCTTCGCCAAGGCCCAGATCGAGGCCGGCTGCGATATCCTGGGCATCGGCGACGCGGCCGCTTCGCTGGTCGGCCCGCAGATCTACGAAGAGTTCGTGCTGCCGTACGAGCGGAAGATGATCGACGGCGTCCACGCACTGGGTGCCGGCGTGCGGATGCACATCTGCGGCAACGCCACCCGTATCCTGCCGGGCATCGGCTCGCTGGGTTGCGAGATCGTCGACCTCGACTACATGGTCCCCGTCTCGCAAGCCCGGGCGGAGATGCCCCCGCAGCAAGTGCTCGCCGGCAACATCGACCCGGTCGAGGTGCTCCGCAACGGCACGCCCGAGTCGGTCGCCGCGGCGATCGCCGAGTGTCACGCCCAAGCCGGCGGCGGCTACATCGTGGCCGCCGGTTGTGAGGTGCCGCGGGATACGCCGGAGGAGAATGTGGCGGCGCTGCGGGATTATGCCCGGTCGCAGAAGGCGTAGGTTCCTCAAAGTAGTCATCTCGCTCCGCGAGATGTCACGACGTCTCGCGGAGCGAGATGACTACTATCAAGGCAGGCGACGCTCAGGAGCTGCGCATGATCCACCAACGGCCCCCGGCCTCATATCGGATACACAAGCATCGCACTATTCCGGGCAAGTGGGGAGTGATCTTGTTGATGATTCTGGTCGCGTTGTCGAGCCCGGCGGCGGCTGCCGACGGCGCGAATTCCCGTCTGCCGAGAATCCGCATCGCCGCCGATGGCCGAACTTTCGTCACCGAACACGGCAAGTCGTTCGTCCCCATGGGCGTGAACTACTATCGCCCCGGCACCGGTTGGGCACCGCAACTCTGGAAGCAATTCGACGCCGAGGCCACACGGCGGGACTTTGCCCGCATGAAGGCCCAGGGAGTGAATTGCGTGCGGGTCTTCCTGACCTACGGTTCTTTCTTCATGGAGCCCGACGCGTTGTCGGCGGAAGGGTTGGCGAAGTTCGATCAGTTTCTGACGATGGCCGAAGCGGCCGGCATCTACGTTCATCCTACGGGGCCGGACCATTGGGAAGGCATACCGTCCTGGGCGTCGACCGATCGGATCGCCGATCCTCGCGTGCTTTCGGCCTTGGAGGCGTTCTGGCAGAAGTTCGCCGAGCGTTATCGAGGGCGGACCGTGATCTTCGCCTACGACCTGCTGAACGAACCGGCCGTTGCCTGGGGCACGCCGGCCATGCGGCTGCAGTGGAACGCGTGGCTGCGGGCGCAATACGGATCGGCCGAGAAGACAGCGGCCGCATGGGGTGTGGCTGCGACGTCCGTTCACTTCGGCCGGCAGCCGGTGCCGGAGCCCAAAGACGGCGCGGACGATCGGCAGTTGCTCGACTATCAACACTTCCGCGAGCACGTCGCCGACCGCTGGACCCGACGCCAGGCCGCGTCCATCAAGTCGGTCGATCCCGAGGCGCTGGTCACCGTGGGGCTGATCCAGTGGAGCGTGCCGGCGCTGCTTCCCCGCGTGCAACACTACTCGGCGTTTCGGCCGCAACGCCAGGCGGAGTTTCTCGATTTCCTGGAAGTCCATTTCTATCCCTTGGACTCGGGCTTCTACGCTTACGCCGACCGGCAGTCCGAGCAACGCAACTTGGCTTATCTCGAAAGCGTCGTCCGCGAGGTCGCCGCGGCCGGCAAGCCCGTGGTGGTGGCCGAGTTCGGATGGTACGGCGGCGGCAAGCTCACGATCAACGAGGGACGTCACCCCGCAGCCACGGGCGAACAACAAGCGCGGTGGTGCAGCCGGGCAGTCGAAACGACCCGCGGATTGGCCACCGGCTGGCTAAACTGGGGCCTCTACGATTGCCCGGACGCCCGAGACGTGAGCCAACTGACCGGCTTGTTGACGGCGGACGGCAAGCCCAAACCCTGGGCCGAGGAATTCCGGCGGCTTTCGCAACGGCCGGCCGAGCAGATCGTCGCCCCACGCCAACTCGGCGTCCGCCCCATGCTCGATTGGGATCGCTGCATAAGAAACACCCAGGCGGGAAGCCAGTTTCGCCAGCAGTACTACGAGGCGTTCATAGCTGACGACCAACGCTAGCACGTCGTACCAAGTGAGTTGAGGGGGTGGCTGGGGCAAAGCGTAGCGGTGCCCCAGTGATTCACAGGGCAATCCGAGCGCGGGCAACCTGGGGCACCGCTGCGCTTTGCCCCAGCCACCCGACGCAGAAACACTGCTTCTGTGAAGCAGTGGCACACCGGATTAGCGCGGGCTCTTCGTGGTCAACTCCGCCTTCGTCGGCAGCGTGCCCAAGTCACTCGCGTCGAGTCGCAAGTGCAGCGCCCGCTTCCAGCGATGGGGGACGAATAGGTGCAGAACGTCGCCGTCGGCGAAGGCGTCGAGATAGGAACACTGGTGGTCGTGCCAGGAACCCTGCGAGCCGGGGGCCAGCGCGTTGGCAAAGACGAAACGCGGCTCGCTGAACGTGCGGCCGCCGTCGGATGAGAGCGATACCCAGATCTCGCTGCGGTCGGTGTGTTTGAAATGGCCGCCGGAGTGACGGTTGTGATGGAAGGCGATCAGCGTGCGGCCGTCGGGATGATGAAAGAGCATCGGCGGAGCGTCGGGATGCACCAGCGACGTTGGCCGCGGCTGGGACCACGTACGGCCGTCGTCGTCAGAACGGATCTGCCAAAGGTGCCCTTCGCACGAACGCGCGAGGATCAGGGCCTTACCGCCGCCGAGGTCGATCGGGCGCGGCTCGTCCATCCGCTCGAACTGCTTCAAATACCACCCGCCGGGCCGGGGCTTCGGATGCACGGTCCACGTCCGCCCGCGATCCTCGCTCCGCAACACGTACGCCCGGGTGACGACCGGTGTGGTCGGCGTGCGGATCCAGCGCCCCTCGTGCGAACCCAGCAACCACGTGCCGGCTTCGGTCTCGCACATCCGCATTACGGACATGCCGAGGAAGTCGGGATTGTTCGTCGGCCGGATAAGCGTCACCTCCGACCACGTATGCCCGTCGTCGTCGGAATAGCGGAAGCCGATCGGGCAGTTCTCGGCGCCCTCGCGCCGGCCCTCGATCGGCTGCGTGCCGAAGGCGTAGATCCGCCTCGTGCCGCGGGGGAGCAACGGGATGAACCCATGCTGGCTGTAATCGATATCGAACGCCGGCTTCGGGCCGGTCCAGGTCTTTCCCTTGTCGGAAGAGCGATAGGCGATCATCGTGTTGACCTTCCCCTTCTTGCCGCCGTAGTGGGCCCCCTCGGGAAACACCAGCAGGTAGTCGCCGCCGGGGGTGATGGTCGCCCGGGTTTCGTACAGGTTTCGCGGCGACTCGTGTACGAGTTGGCCGTCGACCTGCGGTGCGGTGACCAGCCCGAGTTCGCGGCGGATCATCAGCGGCTTCGGCGGTGCGGCGGGATCGAACGTCACGCCGCCAACTTGGATCGACTTCGCCAACGGGTTCTTCGCGGCGGCGGCCAATTCGGATTTGGTCGGGAGTTTCGACAGATCGGATTCGTCGAACTGAAGCGTGAGCAATTGCCGGCCGTCCTGGCCGAGGAACATGTGGATCTGCGAGCCGTCGGCAATCAGATCGACGTAGGAACAACTGTGGATGTGTCCGCCCGGCGAAGCGCCGGCGAACAAAAACCGCGGCTCGCCCCACGTGCGGCCGCCGTCGCGCGAGATCGAACACCAGAGTTCGTTTCGGGCGGCCTTGTCGAAGTGCGGCCGGGCGGGATCGTAGCGGTTGTGGATCAATGCAATCAGCGTCTTGCCGTCGCCGAGGTGGAAGATCATCGGCGGGGCGTCGGGATGGACCAACGTGGTGGGCCGCGGATCGCCGAACGTGCGGCCGTCGTCCAGGCTGCGGCTCTCCCAGATATGCCCTTCGGCCGTGCGGATGGCCAACAGCACGTTTCCGCTGCCCAAATTCACGAGCGTCCCTTCGTCCATCCGATCGAATTTTTCGAGAAACCAACCGCCGGGCCGCTTGCCCGGCAGGAGTTGCCAGGTACGGCCGCGGTCTTCGCTTCGCAGGACATATTGCCGGGTAACTACCGGCGCCTTCTTCGACGCCCCCCAGATGCCGTCGTGCGAGCCGATCAGCCAGGTGCCCGCGTCGGTTTCGCACATCCGCACGCACGACATGCCGGTGAACTTCGGATCATTCGTGGGGCGGATCAGCGTGACGGTGGACCAGGTGTGGCCGTCGTCGTCGCTGTAGCGAAACCCGATCGGGCAGTTTTCGTGCAGTCCCTTGCTGCGATCGCCGACCATGCCGGGGATCGGCTGCGTGCCGAAGGCGTAGATCCGCTGCGAGCCACGCGGCACCAGCGGCACGAACCCGTGATGCGATTGCGAGGCGTCGAAGGCCACGGCCGGGCCGGTCCAGGTCTTGCCTTTGTCGGCCGAGCGGTAGGCCAGCATCTTCTCGCCCTGATAGTAACGGCCGCGGCCTGCGGGAAAGAGCACCAGGTAGTCGCCCTTGGGTGTGATCGTCGCCCGAGGCACCCAAACCATGTTGCCGCTGCGGTGCAGCACCTTGCCGCGAAGCGGAGCGGCGGCGAGGATGCCGAGATCTCGATGCAAGACGAGGCCTTCCGGCGGCGCCGTCAGATCGATCTTCACGCCGCCGACGGTGACGGCGTTTGCGGCGGCCGGGGGCAGTGTTTGTTTGAAGTCGTGCTGTAACGTGCGGATCGCGGCGTCGGTCACCGGCACCATCTCACCGATGCAGGAGAAGTCGTAGAGCCGCATCGTCGCACGCCACGGGCGTAATCCAATTGCGCAAACCGGGGCCAGCCGGTACGACGCCTTGTGGATCAACTCGCCGTCGATACGAAACGAGATCGTCGTCCCCTCGCGGAGGATCTCGACGACGAACGGCTTCCCCGGCGGGATGACCTTCGCCGCGTCGCCCAGCAGCCGCGTCCGGCCGAACGCCGGGCCTTCGACGAAGAGCCGGTTGCCTTGCCCGTCGAAGCCAAAATGGTTGCCGCCGATCACCAACGAGGCGGCCGTGCCGTCGAGTTGCTCAAGGCTCAGCCGGGCGCGGATCGTGAAGTCGCCGCTTGCGATGGCCCTGCCGGCGATCAGGTAGTTGCCCGTGCCGCCGCACTGCAGCGCGTCTTCTCGCGGCGTCCACGCGGCGCCAATCGCACGGACGAGGCGTGATTCGCCCCCTGCGACGAACGTGACGTCTTCCGCCCTGGCACGCGTTGTTGCGGTCCACGCCGCAGCCGCGAGCAGACATACGGCACAGCGCAGCGATGCGATTCCGCGATGGCTTGTGTCTTCTGTGTCTTCGCGCGGGGGCATCGTATCTCTCCGGCGTGGGCGAATCGGCAATCCGAGGTGTCGATACTCTTCGTCGATTGTAGAGAGTCCCGATCGACTTGAACACAACCGCCTTCCGATCTGCTACAATAGTCTGGCTTCCTCTGAACTCCGACAGGAAAGGTGATTCCACATGAGTTCCTCGATCCGAACGTGTACCGTGGGTTGTGTCGCTTGGGTCCTCTGTTCGACGGCATTTGGCGCCACGTCGCTGATTCCCAAGCCGGTGGCGATAACGGAAACGGGAGGCGATCCGTTCGTCGTCGATGCGCAAACGGTGATTGTCGCTGCGAAGCCGCTCGAAAACGAGGCGAACTACCTCCGGAAGGCACTCGCCGTGCCGATCGGCTTCGACCTGAAGACGGCCACAACCGGCGGCGGCGAGAACCGGATCGTGTTGAAACTCGGCGGGTCGCTCGAGCCGGAAGGCTACACGCTGCGCTCGGACGCCAACACGATCACCATCGAAGGCACCGACGCCGCCGGCGTGTTCTATGGAATTCAAACGCTGCGCGGCCTGCTACCGCCGGATGTCTACGGGCAGAAGCAAGCCGGCGGCGTCGAGTGGACCGTGCCTGCCGTCGAGATCACCGACTATCCCCGCTTCGCCTGGCGCGGGCTGCTGATCGACCCGGCGCGGCACTTCATCCCCGTCGACGACGTGAAGCGGTTTATCGATCTGCTGGCGATGCACAAGTTCAACCGCCTGCAAATGCACCTAAGCGACAACATCGGCTGGCGGGTAGAGATCCGCAAGCATCCCGATCTGACGCGGCTGGCGTCGAGCCGCGACCGTAGCGGAGGCAACGGCGGGTTCTATACGCAGGCACAGGTTCGCGACTTCGTGGCCTACGCGGCGGCTCGCCATATCACGATCGTGCCCGAGATCGAGATGCCCTACCATGCCGGCGCAGCGATCAACGCCTATCCGCGGCTGGGCATCAACCCGGCGCGGGTGGCCGGGATGTCGATCGACGAACGCTGGGGCAAGCTCGGCGGGCTGGTGGCGCCGCGGCCGGCGACGGTGACCTTCATGCAAGAGGTGCTCGGCGAGATCATCGAGCTGTTCCCCAGCCGGTTCATCCACATCGGCGGCGACGAGGCCAACCTGCGGCTTTGGCAAAACGACCCGGAGATGCAGGCCCAGATGAAGCAGTTCGGCTGCCGCGACGCCCACGAGCTGCACAGTTGGTTCATCAAGCAGATCGACGCCTTCTTGACCAAGCGTGGCCGGCGGATGGTCGGCTGGGACGAAATCCTCCAGGGCGGCCTGGCGCCCGGGGCCACCGTGATGAGTTGGCGCGGCGTCAACGGAGGGATCACCGCCGCCAAGGCCGGCCACGACGTCGTGATGGCCCCCACCTCGCACACCTACTTCGATTATCGCCAGCACCCCGACGAACTGGGGCTCGGCCGCAGCGTGATTACGCTCGAGAAGGTCTACGCGTTCGAGCCGATCCCGGATGCGCTCTCTGCCGAGGAGGCCAAACACGTGCTCGGCGGGCAAGGGCAACTCTGGGGCGAGTTGATCCCCGATGAAGAGCGACGCGAGTTCATGGCGTATCCCCGCGGGTGCGCATTGATCGAGGTGCTCTGGTCGCCCAAAGAAGGCCGCCGCTGGGAGGAGTTCCTGCCGCGGATGCGCGAACATCGTAAGCGGCTGAAGGCGGCTGAAGTGAATTACCGGCCGTTGGATGCGGCCTCGCCGGCAGATTCGGCGACCGATGGCCGGCCGAAAGCCGGCGTTCATCGTAGCCTGGGGCATCGCCCCAGGGATTCGGACGCAAGAACGCGCCCGTCTTGGCCGAAGGCCATGCTCACCGCGGCGGCGATCGGTGAATATGGCCTTCGGCCAAACGGTCTTGTTCTTGCCCGCTTTCCTGGGGCGTTGCCCCGGGCTACGGTGAACGTTGGCCTTCGGCCAACAGATCGTCGGCCCGTCACGTCAACACTTTGCCTCTCATCCCCGGTCCCCAGCCCCCAACCCCCAGCCCCCCTGGTGGAGCGAACGCGGTTGGCCTTGGCGTGTACGCCGCAGAACGACCTCTATCGAGTGCTCGTGGACAGCGGCGTCGCCTGCAAACGATTCGATACGCCGGCCGACGCCGTGCAAGCCGTCGAACGTGGCGGCGGTGTGTTGATTCTCGCCGACGGCTATCCGCAGCAGGCCACTGCGATCGAACCGTCCGTCTGGACGAAAGCAAACGAAAAGCGACTGCGTCTCTACGTAGAATGCCCGGCCGCCTTGCCGGGCATCGACGTCGGCAAGCCAATCTCCACGCACGTCGAGCGGGTGGTGGTCAACTCCGATTTCTTCGGCGACGGCCTGGCGAAACTGCGGATCGTGTCGGTCAACGGACTGCAATATCTTCCGGTGACGGCGAAGAGATCACACCTGGTCGCCGCGCGGGTGGCCGGGTTCGATCATGCCGTGTACGGTTTGCACGAAAAGACCTTGCCAATCCTCTTCGAGATGCCTGACGGCAACGTGCTGGTGGCCACCACCGGCCTGAGCCGCTTCGTCACCGGCCGCTACTCTCCGCAAGATTCGTGGCGGACAATCTGGCGAGCGATCCTCTCGTGGGTCGCCCCGCAGACGGAGCTTCCGCCGCTGAAGTGGACGCCGACCGTCCGGGCAACGTACGCGCGGGACGAGCGGTTGCCGGAGGATTACCAGTTGCAGACGATCACCCGCGCGCTAGTGCTATGTCACACTTAGGAATTGGGGTTGCGTGAAATCGAGGTTTCGTCGA
>CAYYNP010000373.1:0-8616 GCA_964472545.1 uncultured Planctomycetaceae bacterium
GACGGAGCCAGTCCCCTTTTTCGGGCTCCCGCACACTTTGCAGTTCTCCTGGCCGGGTCGCGGTATCTTGCCCCCGAGGGCCGATTCCACTAGCATGGGGCCTGGCGGGTGGATGGGTGCCCTTGCGAAACAACCGAAACACGAACCTCCTTTTTGCCTAGGAAGAGCCATGAAGATTCAAGACGCGACAGTCTCTCGAAGAACGTTCCTCGGCGGCGCGGCGGCTTTGGCCGCGTCGACCATGGTGCCGGGCCGTGCGGCGGCCGCCGACGCCAAGCCGAACTCGAATTTCGGCGGCGTGCAGATCGGCGTGATCACGTACAGCTATCGCTCGATGCCCGGCTCGGCCGAGGACCTGCTGAAGTATCTCATCCAATGCGGCATCAGCTCGGTGGAACTGATGGGCGGTCCGGCCGAGCAGTTTGCCAGGGCCCACGCGGCGGCCGCCGGCAACGCACCTACCGACCGGCTGGCCACGCCCATGGAAGGCTTCAAAGCCTTGCGCAAGCTCTACAACGACGCCGGCGTGAACATCCACATCGTGAAGTTCGGCGACATCGGCAACGGCGGCATGTCGGACGGGCAGATCGAGTACTACTTCAACGCCGCCAGGGCGCTGGGGGCGAAGGGCATCACGCGGGAGATCTCCGCGTCGGCCGCCGAGAAGCTCGGGCCGATCGCCGATGAGCACGAGATCATGATTGGCTTCCACAACCACACGCAACTCACGGCGACCACCTACGACGGCGACATGCTCTCGCACGGCAAGTACCTGGGCATCAACCTCGACATCGGCCATTACGTGGCCGGCACCAACCGTTCGCCGCTGCCGCTGATCGAGAAGTTCCACGACCGGATCCTCAGCCTGCACCTGAAAGACCGCAAAGTGAACAACGGGCCGAACATGCCTTTCGGCCAAGGCGATACGCCGGTGGCGCTGGTGTTAAACTACATGAAGCGCCACAAGCTGACGTTCCCCGGCGACGTCGAACTGGAGTATCGCGTGCCGCAGGGTTCCGACGCGGTGAAGGAAGTGACCAAGTGCGTCGAGTTCTGCAAGCAGGCGGTTGGTTAGCGGCCGATCACACTAGCCGCGCCGCCGCGTCAAGTCGTGCGTCCAAACGATCGCCGTGGCGACGAGAATCAGCACGAATACGCCGACGGTGATATAGTCGGCCGCCGCTCGATTCAATTCGAGGCCGCAGAGACGGCGGACGAACATCTGCAGCCACGTGTCGCCGGGGACGGACCGGCCGAGCCGCTGTTGGATCTGCATCTGCCAGTCGGTGCAGAGACAGTAGCCCCAGCCGTAGAATGCACCAAAGACGAACCAGGAGCAGGCCGTCAGCGACAGCGTCACCAGATGCCAGACGCGCGTACGCCGCCAGATCCAACCGACCATATTGAACAGCGCCCAGAGGGCGTGGAAGACGAACAGCGTCCAATCTAACGCGACGAGCATGGCCGGTACTCCCGATACGTGTTTCTAGGGGGCATTCTCGGTTAATCCGGCGAAGAAGCCAAGGACCTGCGTCCACGAGCCAATCGACACTGGGGGCAATCTGCGTATAATGGGGCCCGCACGTGCTCCCCGAGAAACCGTGCTCCCCGAGAAACAGGGGTCTTCGGTGACCGACGTGACTCGCATCCTCTGCGACATCGAACAAGGCCGGGCGGAAGCCGCCGAGCAGATTCTGCCGTTGGTCTACGACGAGTTGCGGAGGTTGGCGGCCGGCAAGTTGATGCACGAGAAGCCGGGCCAGACCTTGCAGGCCACGGCGTTGGTCCACGAGGCCTATCTTCGGCTGGTCGACTCGGAGCAAGCTCGCGGTTGGGACAGCCGCGGCCACTTCTTCGCTGCGGCCGCCGAGGCGATGCGGCGGATTCTGGTCGACAACGCGCGGCGAAAACTGCGGCCAAAACACGGCGGCGATCGGCGGCGGGTTGAACTCGATAAGGACGTGGCGATCGCACCGGCACGCTCGGCCGAGTTGCTCGCATTGGACGAAGCGCTCACGCGTCTGGAGGCGGAATCACCGGCCAAGGCCACGTTGGTGAAGCTTCGACACTTCGGGGGGTTCACCGTCGACGAAGCGGCCGAGTTGCTGGGGATCTCGCGCGCAACTGCGAAGCGCTATTGGACTTACGCCCGCGCGTGGCTGTTCAGCGAAATCGGCGACACCGGCTGCGACGAAGCGAATTGACTTCTCGGCGACATTTCGTGAGCCTTTCGACCCCCGAAACTCGCATGGTTCCTCAGGCGGGCATTTTTCGGCAACAGCGGCGTTTTGAGGAGTAGGGCGATGAGCCAAGAGAGCCCCGACGTTGATGCGGTCTTCTGTGCCGCCGTAGAAATCGAATCTGCCGACGAACGTGCGGCGTACGTCGAGCGGGCGTGTGCCGAACGTCCGGAACTGCGGAGCCGATTGGAGAAGTTGCTCGACGCCCATTTTCGCGCCGGCAGCTTCCTCGAATCGCCCGCGGCCGAACTCGACCCGACGGCCACGCCACCGGAGATCAGCGAACGCCCCGGCGCGGTCATCGGCCGCTACAAACTGATGGAGAGAATCGGCGAAGGCGGCATGGGCGTGGTCTACGTGGCCAAGCAGCGGGAGCCGGTCCGCCGGAAGGTGGCGCTGAAGATCATCAAGCCGGGCATGGACACCAAAGAGGTGATCGCGCGGTTCGAGGCCGAACGCCAGGCCCTGGCCCTGATGGACCATCCCAATATCGCCCGGGTGCTCGACGCCGGGGCCACCGAATCGGGCCGTCCGTATTTCGTAATGGAGTTGGTCCGGGGCATTCCGATCACCGATTATTGCGACCAGAACCACCTCACGCCGCGGCAGCGTTTGGAGTTGTTCCTGTCGGTCTGCCAGGCGGTGCAGCATGCCCATCAAAAGGGCGTGATCCACCGCGACGTGAAGCCGACCAACGTGCTGGTCACGCTGCACGACGGCAAGCCCGTGCCCAAAATCATCGACTTCGGCGTGGCCAAGGCGATCAACCAGCAGCTCACCGAGCGAACCGTCTATACGCGCCACATGCAGATGATCGGCACGCCGTTGTACATGAGCCCGGAACAGGCGGAACTGAGCGGGTTGGACGTCGACACCCGCACCGACATCTACTCCCTGGGCGTATTGCTCTACGAGCTGTTGACCGGCACCACGCCCTTCGACAAAGAGCGGCTGCGTGAAGCGGCCTACGACGAGGTCCGCCGGATCATCCGCGAAGAAGAGCCGCCGAAGCCCAGCACGCGGATCAGCACGCTCGGCGAGCCGGCCACGGCCATCTCGGCCGATCGCAAGAGCGACCCGCGGCGTCTGAGCCAACTCATCCGCGGCGATCTCGACTGGATCGTGATGAAGGCCCTGGAAAAGGACCGCACGCGCCGCTACGAAACGGCCAGCAGCTTCGCCCGGGACGTGCAGCGCCATCTCAGCGACGAACCGGTCCAGGCCCGGGCGCCGTCGAAGCTCTATCGCTTGCGGAAGTTCGTGCGCCGCAACCGGGTGGCGGTGATCACTACGACCGTGATTACGCTGGTCTTGGCCTTGGGGGCGGCCGGCATCGGATGGGAGCGATGGAAGGGCCGTGTGAATCGGCTCCAGGTAGAGGCACGCGTCTGTGTCAGAGAGGGCCGGCTCGGCGATACTGTGCGGATCATCGAGAAGCTGCACTCGCTCGGTCATCGGGAAGACCCGGAAACGCTGGCGACGATGCACGAACTGAGTCTTGCGTACGCCAACGTTGATCGGCTTGAAGATGCCGCACAAGTGCTGCTGGAGACGCACGCAATCCAGTGCGACGTCTTGGGCGAGGATCACGCAGATACACTTCTGAGCGCTGAGACCCGGGAGAAACTGACTAGACGCTGTGCTGACAAGCTAGCGGAGTTGTTCATGAACCCTAACGCTTCACTGCAACAGTATAGGCGAGCATTGGCCTTGCTGAAGATCGCGAAACAACTAGAACCTTCGTTTCATCACTACTGGTTCTGTCTGGCGATCTGTCAGTATCGTTGCGAGGACTGGGAAGAGAGTGCCCGTTCGTTGCAGAAGTCGATCGATTCGGCGGAGAGCCAACTCGGCTGGGAGTGGATCGTGCGGGCCATGATCGCCTGGAAGCTCGACGATCCGCAACTCGCCCACGACGCGTACACTGCGGGGGTGGAAATGCTCAGACGGCACGAGCTGAATGCCTACTTCTGGGGGAAGGACGGGGACGCGTTTCGGCTAGCGCTGACAATGCGGGATGAAGCAGAGTCGCTCTTATGCCTGGAAGCGGGTTATCCACCAGTCAACCGGCCGCCAAGCGAATTCGTAGAGGCGTACTCCCGATTGATTCAGACGCATCCAAGAGTCGCCGACTTCTACAGACTCCGCGGATTGCATCGCGCATGTCTTGGTGACTGGAAGGAGGCTGCCGCCGATTGTGCGAGAGCGGCCGAACTCGAGCCCGACGTCGATCGAAACTGGGGTGCCTGGGCAGCTATCTGCGTGTATTCGGGGGATCTCGAAGGCCATCGTGCCTTCTGCCGCAAGGCGAAGGAATGGCACGACGATCACGGCAGATACCCGGCCCGGATGGGACGGTTCGTAGATGCCTGTCTAAGCAGCGCATACACCGTTGATCCTGCCGAAGTGAGACAGCTTGAGGAGGACGCCATTGAAGAGGGGGCCTTGCGGACATCTGGCATGCGGGTGTACTTTCGCCTTGGCAGAGGTATCGCGCTTTACCGATCCGGACAGTTTGCGGAGGCAGCGAATATGCTTCCCAAGGAAGGTCTGGCAAACGGCAAGGATCAACTCCTGGGCAAGCTGTTTCGCGCTATGGCGCAGCATCAACTGGGCAACAACTCTGCCGCAGTGGTGTTGCTCGAAGAGGCCCGTGCCCGCTTGGATAAGGAGCTACCGGAGCCGGCCGGCCCGCCAATCTACCACGGTATGGAGCGCCCCTGGGCCTGGTGCATGTTTCGGTCCCTGCTGCGCGAGGCGGAAGCGTTGATCGAAGCGCAGGAGCAGCAGTCGGAATCTGCGGGCGCGGGCGACGATCGAACGTCTCGCTAAGTGTATCCACGACGAGTGCGGGCGCGGCACCCGGCGCCCTGATCGGCTGTCTCAACGCCATTGAATCGTACAATCAGGCAGGCTCTCACGAAGAACGGCCACTCCGCCTTCCGTTACCTGAGTATGGAAAAGACTCACTTCTCGCAGAGATCTCAACGACTTCAAGTGTTCCAGCCCTGCATCGGTAACCGCGGTTCCCGTGAGATCCAAATGCTCGAGTTCCGATAGCGCTTCGAGATGGGCAAGCTCGGCGTCGCCGAAGCCGGAATCGAAGCCGCGGAGGGCGACGACATGCATGACGATGTCGTCCCCCTTGACACCGCCGAATAGTCCGTCCAAGTCGTTTGGCCCGTCTCCGGGCGTGTGGTTCATCTCGAATTGATTATGCCCCCCGGAGACGCCCCCGCTGATCCAAGGCTCCTCCGAGTAGGTGATGCGGGAATAGAATGGATCAAGCTTGTCGAGTGCACTTCTCTCTTGCGTCGCCAGTACCGTGTGGGCCTTTCTTAAGGACGCGTCGCGAGACCGGTGCAGCGTAAGAGCGACGGATAATGCAACTTGTACGGCGACAAGCGCCAGCAGCAGCGTCCGCAATCGGAACTGATACCAAGGGCGTTGCCGCCGGCGGGCCAGGGCGGACCAGTTGACGCTTGTCCATTCCGACGAGACCGTCTTCGAAGGGAACGGACGGTGGCGTTGCGACTTCTCGCGCCCCTCGACGATTTCCAGATACAGGGTCAGGCCGGCACCCACCATGAAGACGGCGTACGGAATCGTCAGGAGCCAGAAGAAGAATGGGGCGGCGCTGCCGTCGGACTTTGCGGCGGGCCGGTCCTCGGTGTCCGGAGACGGACCGTCCCACAGCACGCCCCCGGCGATGCCGAACGGTAGCACGGCCAACAGCAGCCAGAAGACGGTGGCCAACGCCATCAGTATCGGGATCAGCCGCCGACTGTTCATGACCTGCTCCAATGGACAGGCAAGCTCTGAGCATCAGTCTAGCACCGCCGCCTCCCCGATTCAACGTGGCCGACCAGTACATCATTGCGGCCAATCTTGGCAGTTGGGGTGGCTGGGGCAAAGCGCAGCGGTGCCCCAGGTTGGCAGCCCTTTCGCAGCCCGTGAATCACTGGGGCACCGCTGCGCTTTGCCCCAGCCACCCACAAGATAAGCTGCAAGGCGGTACTAGGACGCCACCGGCGTCAGTGCCCACGTGCCGACGCACCAGGCAAGCAGCGTAATCAGGATCACGCCGATCAGGTTCAGCCACAGGCCGGCCTTGACCATCTGGCGGATGGTGACGTGGCCGGAGCTGAAGACCAGCGCGTTGGGCGGCGTGGCCACCGGCATCATGAACGCGCAACTTGCGGCCAATCCGGCGGGGACGAGCAGCGTCAGCGGTTCGATACCCATCCCCACCGCCACACCGCCGAGCACCGGTAGAAACGCGCTGGCGGTGGCCACGTTGCTGGTCATCTCAGTGAGAAAGGTGACCGTTAGCGCAACGATGGCGACCAGCGCCAGCGGCGGCAGATAGTCGAGCACGCCCACTTGGGTGCCGATCCATTCGGCCAGGCCGCTCGACTTCACCGCCGCGGCAAGGCTCAAGCCGCCGCCAAACAGCAGCAGAATGTCCCAGGGGAGCTTCTTGGCGGTGGCCCAATCGAGCGCGAAGACGCCGCGCTTGGCGTCGATGGGAATCACGAACAACGCCAACGCGGCGATCAGTGCGATGCCGGCGTCGTGTAGCCGTTCGATGGCCGGGCAGCGCTGGGCGAACCACTCCCAGTGCGACAGCGGCTCTCGGGCGATCCAAGCCGCCGCGGTCAGCAGGAAGACGATCAACACGGTCCACTCGCCACGCGACGGACGGCCCAGCTTCGCCAATTCGCCGCGTATCAATTCGCGGCCGCCGGGAATCGACATCGATCGCAACGGAAAGACGAGCTTCGTCAACACAACCCAGGCGATCACGAGGAACACAGCGACCAGCGGCAATGCGATCACCATCCAACGGCCGAAGCCGATCTCGACGGAGAACGTGTCGCGCACGTACGCCGCCAGGACCAGATTCGGCGGCGTGCCGATCAGCGTGCCCATGCCGCCGATGCTGGCCGCATAGGCGATGCCCAACATCAGGCACGTGGCCAGATTCGCCGACGATCTTGCCGACGATCTCGCCGACGACGTCGCCGACGGTTGTGATGAATGGGGTGCATCGGGAGAATTGTCGCCGACGTCCGCTGCGGGCGCAAGCCGGTCGGACAACAGCCCGATCACGCTCAGACCGATCGGCAGCATCATGACCGTGGTGGCCGTGTTGCTGATCCACATGCTCAAGCCGGCCGAGGCCAGCATGAACCCGCCCACCAGCCGCCCCGGGCTGGTGCCCACCGCCGCCACGGTCACCAACGCAATCCGGCGATGCAGCCCCCAGCGCTCCATGGCCGCCGCCAGCATGAACCCGCCCATGAACAGAAAGATGTACTCCTGGGCGTACGGCGCGGCCGCGTCGTGTGTGGAGAGCACGCCGGTCAGCGGAAACAACACGATCGGCAGCAAGGCCGTGGCCGCCAGGGGCATGGCTTCAGTGAGCCAGAGGATGCCCATCAGGCAGCCGATCGCGGCGGTGGCTCGGCCGGCGTCGGTCAATGCCCTCTCGCCGTCCCCGGCTTCACCTGCCGGCAAGAGAAAGTACAGCGACAAGGCCGCCAACGGCCCCGCGACCCGGCCGATCCACGCGATCGACAGGCCACGATTCGCCGGAGTGCTCACGCCGGATTGTCGCATGGCCATGGTCTAACCGTGATACGCCCCGAACGTCGGCAGTAGCTTGGACTGGGGGCTTGGGACTGGAGACTGGGGACTGGAGACTGGAGACTGGGGGCTGGGGACTGGGGACTGGGGCTGCGCGCGCAACGGATTGCGTGTGCGCTTTGTCAATCCGGCGTTGACGTCAGACGTTCTCCAGCGCCGCTTGGAGCAGAGCCTTCTTCCGTTTCCTCTCGACTTCTGGGTCTCGCGTCTGAAGATACTCCACCGCTGCCAGATCGTCGCCTCGCTTGCGATTCTGCCGCGGCTCGAGCGCTTCAATGAGAATGGCTTCCAGGGCGGGGATGGTCGTGGCGGCGGAGTAGTCTTCCGGCAGCTTGCCCAGAGTGCCCTTATCAGATACTGGCAACAACCCAAACCAGGAGAAACGATCCCAGCGAGTCGACAAGCGATCGACGGTATGTTCGTATAGGCGACGACCGAAGGGACGTTCCGTCGTGCGTCCGACGTAGATCACTTCACGGCCGTCATAAAGCAAGTAGATGCCCAATTGCTTCTGGAAGTTGACGGGCTTTGCGCCGATCTGCTGCATCCCAAAGATATTGGGTGACGAATTCCAGTCAATGAAATCCCTGCGCCAATACATACCAAATGAAGTGACAATGCCGTCTTGGACGTCGGTATCCTCCTGTTCCGTGACTTGGGGTATGGCCGCCTTCTTCTGTAGTGTTTCAACTCAAATGGCACAAAGTGGAGGGTAGGTGACGATCTC